>NZ_BCQA01000001.1:1200000-1540000 GCF_001748145.1 Bosea sp. BIWAKO-01 | reverse complement strand
GAGCGCCATGTTCAACAGACGGCAAATGCTCAAAGCGGCGGGGCGCGCCGTGTTGGGGCTGGGGGTGGCAGTCGGCGAGGGCGCAGGCCTTGCTGCCTTCGCAGCCGAGACGGTGAGGCTCCCTTTCGACAATGGCGAGCGGTCGCTCGTCGCTTATCCCGGCAAACGCCCGCTGATTGAATTGACGGCGCGCCCGCCCCAGCTCGAAACCCCGTTCGGCGTGTTCAATGACGGGCTTCTGACCCCGAACGATGCGTTCTTCGTGCGCTACCATCTGGCGGATATCCCGACCGAGATCGATCCGGACGCCTTCCGCATCGCGATCACGGGCAAGGTCGACAAGCCGTTATCGATATCGCTTCAGGACCTGAAGACGGGGTTCGAGCCTGTCGAGATCATCGCGGTGAACCAGTGCTCCGGTAACAGCCGCGGCCTGTTCGAGCCGCGCGTCGCCGGCGGTCAGCTCGCCAACGGCGCGATGGGCAATGCCCGCTGGAGGGGCGTGCCGCTCAAGGCTGTGCTCGACAAGGCGGGTGTCCAGGCCGGTTCGGTGCAGGTGTCCTTCGACGGCCTCGACGGCCCGGTGATCCCCGACACTCCGGATTTCATCAAGGCGCTCGACATCGACCATGCCCGCGATGGCGAGGTCATGCTGGCCTACGCCATGAACGGCGAGGATCTGCCCTGGCTCAATGGCTTCCCGGTGCGCCTGGTCGTGCCGGGCTATTTCGGAACCTATTGGGTCAAGCATCTCCGCGAGATCGCCGTGCTCGACAAGACCTTCGACGGGTTCTGGATGACGTCGGCCTATCGCATCCCTGCCAATGCCTGTGCCTGCACCGAGCCCGGCAAGGCCCCGACCGCGACCGTGCCGATCAACCGCTTCAGCGTCCGCTCCTTCATCACCAGCGTGCAAAGCGGGGCAACGGTGAGGGCCAATGCAGATGTCGTGCTGCGCGGCATTGCCTTTGACGGTGGCTATGGCGTCACCGATGTCGCGATTTCGCCAGATGGTGGAAAATCCTGGCTTGCGGCGACGCTTGGCGAAAATCTCGGAAGATACTCCTTCCGCGAATGGAAGGCCGCGGTCCGGCTGCCCAAGGGTGAGCATGTGCTGATGGTCAGGGCGACCAACCGGATCGGCCAATCGCAGCCGATCGAGCCCTTGTGGAATCCGGCGGGCTATATGCGCAATGTCGTCGAGACGACGCGCGTGATGGCCGCGTGATGGAGGTGGCCATGACCTTGCGCGTCATTGGGGCGTCGGCTTTCGGGCTCTGCCTTGCCGGTGTGGCGTTGACCGGGGTGGCGCTGGCAACGCCGAAAACCTATCAGCTGCCGGCTGAAACAGCGGTGCTCAAGCCGGGCCCTGGTCCCGGCTTCGAGGCGGCAAAGAACAACTGCATGTCGTGCCACTCGGTCGACTATGTCAACTTCCAGCCGCCGAAGAAGGGGCAGGCCTTCTGGGACGCCGAGGTGCAGAAGATGATCAAGGTCTACCGAGCCCCGATCGACGAGGCCGATGCGAAGGCGATCGCCGAGTACCTGGCCAAAACCTATTGAGGATCAAAGGGGTGCGCTTCTCGGTTGCCACCGGCCCGACGCCGACCCGGCCTCACGATGCGCCATCAAGCGGCGCAAGGACCCGACCGCCGCTGCGTCCTCCAGCAACCCGGCACGCTGCCGGCCAAGCCGTCAATCCGGCAGCCGGACCGTGGCATTGACGCGTTCCACGTCGCTGCGGGAGAGCGCGATATCTGACAATGCGCGGTCATCCATGCGGTAGAGCGCGCGTGCGCTGGCTTTGGCGTTAAGCCAGGTTTCAAGACGCAGCAGCAGGCGCGATAGGCCGTGAATCGACGGCGCGGCAGGGAGTGGCAGAAGGTTTTCTATGGCTGGCCTGGTCGACATGACGGCCTCCCTTATCTCAGGTTTCGCCAGCAAATCTGCTCCTTGCCTGGGGTCCAAGCAAATGCGAACTTCTTGGCTTCAGCCCAAGGTTTTCTTCGCTTACCCATGACGCGTCGCCACCTTCCGCCCTTGACCTCTCTGCGCGCTTTCGAAGCCGCAGCCCGGCACCTCAACTTCGAGAAGGCCGGGGACGAACTCGCCGTCACCGCCAGTGCGGTCGGCCAGCAGGTGAGATCGCTTGAGGCCTGGCTGCGCCGCTCTCTCTTTACGCGCCTGCCGAGCAAGGGCGTCGCCCTGACAGCCGTCGGGGAACGCTACGCCGCGACCGTTTCGCTGCTGCTCGATCAGCTCAACGAGGCCACGGCGCGCGCCTTACGGCCCGATGCGCCCAATATTCTGACTGTCAGCACATTGCCGAGCTTCGCCTTGAGCTGGCTGATCCCCCGCCTCGGTTCGCTGAAGGAGCGCCACCCCGATCTCGAGGTGCGTGTGTCGATCTCGACGAGTCTGACCGATTTTGAAGGCGAGGATGTCGACGTGGCGATCCGCTCCGGCCGCGGCATCTACCCCGGACTGCGCACGGACCTGCTGATGGAAGAGAACTTCTTTCCCGTTTGCAGCACCACTCTTCTCGATGATCCCGAACGGCCTTTGCGCGAGCCAGCGGATTTGCGCCATCACACCCTGCTGCATGAGAATCCGGAGGGAATACTCGACTATGTCACCTGGCCGCGCTGGCTGGCCGCGGTCGGTTTGCCAGACATCGACGCGACGCGGGGACCGCGCTTCTCGCATATGTTCCTCGCTTTGCAGGCCGCCGCCTCGGGCCAGGGAATAGCCCTCGCCACCAATGTCCTGATCGGGGACTATCTTGATGCGGGGCGCCTCGTCCGGCCCTTCCCGCATCAGGTCAGAGGGCCGCATCAATATTATCTGGTCTGCCCCGAGATCTCAGCCGAAAGGCCGGCCATTGCGGCCTTTCGGGCCTGGATATGCGGCGAAGCTGCCGCCCACCGCGCGCTGGTGACACCATGACGTGCTATTGCGGAAGGGCGTAGGCTTCGCCGCGATCCAGGGCAGCCGGGATGAGCGGATCGTCTCGCGGGAACCTGGCAAGCACCCTCTCGTCGAGGGGCTTCGAACTCGCGCAACCTCGCGGCAATGTTGCTGCGTCAGGAGAGGCTGGGTCACAGCGAGCCTGTCCTAGCCATGCGCATTCTCCTGGTGGAAGACGAGCCGGAAATGGCGGCGGCGCTTCGCGCAGCCCTGGCCCAGCACGACATGGTCGTCGACCACGTAACCACGCTGGCGGAAGGGGAGGAGGCGATCGCGACTGCGGCGCACTGCGCAATTCTGCTCGACCGGCAATTGCCGGACGGCGACGGCCTGACGCTGATCCCGAGGCTTCGTGCCTACAGGCAGATCGCGCCGGTGATCGTGCTGACCGCGCGGGGCGACCTCGGGGACCGGGTCAAGGGTCTGGACACCGGAGCCGATGACTATCTCGCCAAGCCGTTTGCGATCGACGAGTTGCTGGCTCGGCTGCGCGCCGTGCTCCGCCGTGCGCCGGTGATGGCTCCCGATCGGATACGGGCAGGGCGCCTCGATTATGATTGGCAAGATCGCTGCGCGAGCATTGATGGTGTTGGGCTCGAATTGCCGCGCCGGGAGCTGCTGGTGCTGGAGGCCCTTTTGCGCCGACGTGGGCGCACGGTGCAGCGCGCCGCGCTGGAGGAGGCGGTCTACGGCTTCGATGACGAAATCCAATCGAATGCGCTCGACATGCATGTGTCGAACCTGCGTCGGAAGCTGACGAAGGCGGGCGCCGGCCTCGAGATCCACGGAATTCGCGGCGTCGGTTATCTCCTCAAACACGCGGCATGACCTGGCGGCGCGCGCATTCGCTGAAATGGCGCCTCGTCCGGCGCCTGCTCGCGTTGCAGGCCGCGACGCTCTCGCTGCTCGTCATCCTGGTCATTGGTGCGCTCTACCTCGGCGGCCATCTGTTCAATTTCGAATCCGAGGATGTGACGGTCGATGTGCTGAAGAGCGCGGTCACGCGCGATCCTGCCGGCAGGCTGGTCCTGCAAACGACGCCTGCGCTGACGAAGCTGCGGTCGGATGTTCCTGATCTCTGGTTCATCGTGCGCGACCGGCTTGGCCATACGCTGACCGAGGGAGCTCCGCCTCCCCATTTTGCACGCATCGGCGACGCGCTCGACGATGTCGGGAATGCGAGGCTCGGCTGGAATCTTGGCGATCCCCCGCGCACGAATGCACTGATCCGCTGGGTCGATGGCGCTGCGGGCCAGATCCAGATTGCAACCGGGCCGGGGGCAGAGGCGCCGCTGAGCTGGCTTGTTCAGGGGCTCCTGATCGTCTTCATGAGCTTCGTTCTTCCCGCCCTTGTGGTCATGGGCCTGGCGACGATCATTGCAACGCCCATCGTCGTGCGCAGGGCGCTTGCCGGTCTTGGAAAGGTGGCGGAGCAGGCCGAGCGGATCGATATCGAACGGCACGGCGAACGCCTGCCGACAGACGCCACCCCGAGCGAATTGACCCCGGTCGTCGCTGCGGTCAACCGCGCCCTGCAGAGGCTCGACGAAGGCCATGTGCGGCACAAACGCTTTCTCGGTGACGCTGCGCATGAACTGCGGACGCCGATCGCGATCTTGCAGACGCGGCTCGATATCCTGCCGGACTCAGCTCAGCGGGCGCGGCTTAACGAAGACGTGGCGCGGCTCGCCGTCATGGCGGAACAGTTGCTCGACCTTCAACGGATCGATCACAGCACCGAGGATTTTGCCAGGATCGATGTCGTGACGATCAGCCGGCGTGTCGCCGCCGACCTTGCTCCGCTGGCGATCGCCTCAGGCTATCAGGTGGCTTTCGAGGCTGACGCGGATGAGGTTGCAGCATGGGGCGACCAGTCCGCGCTTGAACGGGCGCTGGCCAACCTCGTGCAGAATGCAATCCAGCACGGCGGACGCCACGGCACGATCACGATCGCTGTCGGGCGCGAGCGGACGATCGAGGTCGCCGACGAGGGGCCTGGCGTGCCGGTCGAGCAGCGCGACCGCATTTTCGAGCCGTTCTGCCGGCTGGCGCCGCGCGAGCGGGGAGCGGGATTGGGGCTGCACCTCGTCCAGGAGATCGTTCGGCGCCATTCCGGTCAGATCATCGCCCTCGATCCGGCCGCGCCCGGCGCGCGCTTCCGGATTACATTACCGCCGCCGGCGATTGATCCCTCCTGCCAGGGCATAATGCTGACATAACCCACGCGGGCGAGATGTCGCTGGCCAGCGAATGGTCACGCATCCTGCGGAGACAGTGTCGCGGCTGAGAAGGCCGGCATTGTTGAAAGCCTGTTTCCTGACTGTTGCTGCTCGCTGCGGGCGTGTCGCCAGAGCGCGGCGCTCCCTTGTGATGACGGCGATGCTTGCGCTCTGGACCGCAGCCTGTGCCGCGCCCGCCAACCTGCCCTCGAACGCGCCCTTGAGGCAGGACCCTGCTCCCGCAGCACGGCTGTCAGCGGGAGTTCCGGCACGCACCCGCGTGATCCTCGCGTTCTCTGGCGGAGGAGCGCGCTCCGCGGCCTTCGGATATGGCGTGCTGTCGGCATTGGCCGAACAGCCGTCTCCGGGCGATCAGACGCGCAGGCTCGCCGACGATATTGGCGTGGTCGCCGGTGTCTCCGGTGGAGCCATCCTTGCCGCCCATCTGGCCCTGCACGGGCCGCGAGCCTTGCCGGAGTTCCGCCGCGCCTTTCTCGACCAGGACGCAGAAGCGTCGCTGCGCATGGCCTATACGCCCGAGAACCTGCTGCGCGCCTATCACGGCGGCGTCAATGATCTCTCCGGTCTTGCGGCCTGGCTGGATGCCAGCCTGTATGGCGGCGCGACGATGGGCGATCTCGGTCAACGCGGACGACCAAGGCTCCTGCTGCACGCGACCGATCTCTACAACCGGGCGCCGTTCCCGTTCGATCGGGCGAGCTTCCGCTCGATCTGCAGCGACTATGACAGCTTCCCCCTGGCGCACGCGGTCGCGGCCTCGTCCGCGGTGCCGGTCGCCTTCGCTCCGGTCGTCCTGCAGAATTTCACTGGGGACTGTCCCGTTGCCCGGAATGCGCCGGCCGCGGTCCGCCTTCCTGCCGGGAGCTCGCAGTTCGACAGGCATGTTGCGGAGTCCCAGGCGCGATACGCCAGTGCGCCGGATCTCCGCTATCTCAAGCTGCTTGACGGCGGCCTTGTCGACAATCTTGCGGTGCGAAATCTCATCAGATCGCTCAAGCAGCCTGCGCCGGAACCTCTGGGCATCGCTGCCGCGCGGTATCTGGAGCGCCTGATCATCATCGTGGCCGACGCCTCCACGCGTGTCGGTGGTGAAATGTCCAGCGCGGTCGAGGGTCCCACCGCGCCGTCGGCGATCGTTGCGGCTGCCGATGCGATGATCGATAGCGCCAGCCGGATGAGCCTTGACGCGCTGGAAGGGGAGGCAGCGCACTGGCGTGATCGGCTGGTTCGCTGGCGCTGCGGCGGCGCAGGCGCGCAGGCCGGGTGCGGAAGGCTCGATGTCAGCGTGGTGCGGTTGTCCCTCGCAGATGTGAGCGGACAGGCGGAAAAGGCGCGCATTCTCCAACTGCACAATACGCTCAGCCTGAAATCCGGCGATGTCGATTTTCTCGCGGGCCTGGGGCGAAGCCTGCTGCTCGGCCACGAAGGCTATCGCAGCTTCGTCAAACCGGCGCGGCGCGACGGCCCACGCCACGGCTGAATGTCTTCGGCAACTACAGAGCCCCCGCAATTCCAGCCCGCCGTGTTCTTCTCCGCCGGCTCGCGCACTGCGTCGTATTGGGCCGGGGCGGCTAATGGCTGCGGTGCGAAGACGCTTGCCCCCTGCTGCGCAAAGAGCTCTCCCCGCCGGCTATACCGAGCTGAGCAGAATGCTGGTTTCGCTGTTGAGAATACCATCGATGGTGCGCACTTCGCGCAGCACGCGATCGAAATCGCTGAGGCTGGAGGCGCGGATCTCTGCGATCAGGTCCCAGGTTCCATTGGTCGTGTGCAGCGAATGCAGTTCCGGCAGGCCGCGCATCTGCCGGATCACCGCGGTCGTCGAGCGGCCTGTGACCTCGATCATCATGATCGCCCGAATGGCCTTGTCGTCATAGTCCTGCCGGGAGCGCACGGTGAAACCGAGCACCGCGCCCGACTCGATCAGCCGGTCGAGCCGGGTCTGCACCGTCGCGCGCGAGACAGCGAGAATGGTGGCGAGCTTCGAGATCGGGGCGCGCCCGTCCTCGCGTAGAGCACCGATCAGGCGGTGGTCGAGTTCGTCAAAGACATGCATGGCAATTTGTTTATTCGAAGGGAGCGATTTGATCAATGAATCGCACAAATCTGAACTTGTTCGCAATTCAGTGTGCAAATTGCATTGGCTAGAATGCCCTCCATTCCAGAAAATCACGCAGGAGGGCCGACCAATGGTTCAGTATGTAGGCGTCGAGAACATGGTTCGGCTTATCGCTGCCATCGGCATCGAGCCTTATCTGATTGGCCTTGCGGGCTATATCGAGGAGGATTTTCGGCGCTGGTCCCTGTTCGAGAAGGCGCCGCGCGTCGCCAGCCATTCTGCCGACGGCGTGATCGAGCTGATGCCGACCAGCGACGGCGAGCTCTACGGCTTCAAATATGTCAACGGGCACCCCAAAAACACGCGCACCGGCCTGCAGACAGTGACGGCCTTCGGGGTCCTCTCCGATGTCGAGACCGGATATCCGCGCCTGCTCTCCGAAATGACGATCACCACGGCGCTGCGGACCGCCGCGACCTCGGCCGTTGCCGCGCGTTATCTTGCCCGTGAGGATGCCGCGGTGATGGCGATCATCGGCCTCGGCTCGCAGTCGGAGTTCCAGGCGCTGGCCTTCAAGGCGCTCAACGGCATCCGGCGGCTGCAGGTCTACGATATCGATCCGGCTGCGACCGCGAAGTTCAGGGCCAATCTCGCGGGGCACGGGTTTGAGATCGAGGTGGCGAGCAGCGCCGAAGCGGCCGTACTTGGCGCCGATATCATCACCACTGTCACAGCCGACAAGCTCAAGGCGACGATCCTCTCCGACAACATGATCGGTGCCGGCGTGCACATCAACGCCGTCGGCGGCGATTGTCCGGGCAAGACCGAGCTGCAGCGCGACATCCTGCTGCGCGCTGAGGTCTTCGTCGAATTTCCAGAGCAGACCCGGATCGAAGGCGAGATCCAGCAGATGGAGCCGGATTTCCCGGTCACGGAACTCTGGCGTGTGATCGTCGGCGAGACCAAGGGGCGCCGCACCGAGGACCAGATCACCATCTTCGATTCCGTCGGCTTCGCCACGGAGGATTTTTCGGCCCTGCGCTATCTGCGCGACCAGGTCGAGGGCACCGACTATTATGATGAGATCGACCTCCTCACCGAGCCGGAAGATCCGCGCAACCTGTTCGGCCTGCTGAGCGCGCCGGCCGCCGCTCCTCGTGCCGTTCTCGGAGCGCGATGATGCAAAAGCTCTCCGTCCAGGCGCCGCGCAGCGTCGTGATGATCCGTCCCCATCACTTCAGGCCGAACCCGGCGACGGCCGCCGATAATCTCTTTCAGGGCACCGATGCCGCGCGCAGCGCCTCTGCCATCGCCGCCGAAGCGCATCGTGAAGTGACGCGTGCTGCGGCGCGGCTGGAGGAGGCCGGCATCGCCGTGCACCTCTTCGAGGACGAGGGCAACGCGACGCCCGATTCCGTCTTCCCGAACAACTGGTTCTCGACCCATTCCGGCGGCCATGTCGCGCTCTATCCGATGTTCTCGCCGAGCCGGCGCAAGGAGCGGCGGCACGACGTCATCGAGATGCTGAAGCATCGCTATCGCGTCCAGGACGTGATCGACTATTCCGGACTGGAGCAGGACGGGGTCTATCTCGAAGGCACCGGTGCGATGGTCCTCGATCATATCGAGCGCGTCGCTTATGCCGCGCGCTCGAACCGCACCAACGAGGTGGCGCTGGAGCGCTTCTGCACGCATTTCAATTTCGAGCCGGTGGTCTTCGATGCGGTCGATGCCGCGGGCCGGGCGATCTATCACACCAATGTCCTGATGTGCATCGGCACGGAGTTCTGCCTGATCGGATTGGCCACCATTCGCGATGCCGCGCGCCGTAGCGAGATTGCGGAGCGGCTGGCCGAAGGGCGCACCGTCATCGATCTCGACCACGGGCAGATCAACGCGTTCGCTGGCAATGCAATCGAGCTGCAGGGCAGGGACGGTCGCGTCGTGGCGCTGTCGTCACGTGCCTTGCAGGCTCTTCGCCCGGAACAGCGTGCGACGTTGGAAGGTCTTGCGACCCTGCTGCCACTCGACGTGCCGACGATCGAGCTCGCGGGTGGCTCGGTGCGCTGCATGCTGGCCGGCATCCATCTCGCAACGCGCGGCGCGCTCCAAGCTGCGGCCTGAGCCTGCTCAACGCGTCTCGATGCTGGCGAGATAAGCACGCAGTTCGTGCTCGGGGCCGTGCCAGGAGGCGCTGCCCTTGCCCTGCAGCTCGGGTGCTTCCTTCCAGCCGGGCTCGATGCCGGTCATGTCGGGCAGGAGATGGGCGATGCCCTTGTGGCAATCGATGCAGGTCTTCTCCTTCGGGATCAGGAAACGGCTGTGGATCTCGGCCGCCCGTCGCGTCTGCTTGGTAAAATCCATCGCGACGGTGGAATGGCAATTCCGGCATTCCAGCGAGTCGTTCGCCTTCAACCGCGCCCATTCATGCTTGGCGAGTTCGAGCCGGTGGTCGAGGAATTTCTGGCGTGTCGAGATCGTGCCGAAGATCTTGCCCCAGACCTCTTTCGAAGCCTGCATCTTGCGGGCGATCTTGTCAGTCCATTGATGGGGGACATGGCAATCGGGGCAGCTCGCGCGCACACCAGAGCGGTTGGAGAAATGGATGGTCTGGGTCAGCTCCTGGTAGACGTTGTCGCGCATCTCGTGACAGGAGGTGCAGAATTTCTCGGTGTTGGTGACCTCGAGCGCCGTGTTGAAGCCGCCCCAGAAGATGACGCCGCAGATGAAGCCGCCGAGCGTCAGGAAGCCCAGGGATAGATAGGCGCTGGGCCGGCTGATGACCCGCCAGAACCAGACCGCGAGGTTCCACGCGCGCAGGAAGAGAGCCTTCAGCTTACCCATGTCGGCGCCCCGTTACCGCTTCCGGCCAATCGTGTTTGCGTCCTGGAACGTATTCGGCACCAGCGCACGGGCGTCGGTCTGCTGGACATGGCAGGCGGTGCAGAAATAGCGCCGTGGCGTCACGTCCGAGAGCACCTGTCCGTCCCGGTCCTGGAAATGGGTGATGCTGATCATCGGGGCGCCGGAGCCCTCGGTGAACTCGCGCTTGTGGCAATCCATGCAGCGGTTGGTGTTCAGCGTCAGCTGATAGCCGTCGATCGAATGTGGAATGATCGGCGGCTGTTCGGGATAGTTCCGCATGCGCCTGACATCGTCGACGATCGGGCGGTCGAGCGGCGGCACGTTGACGACGCCCATCGGGGGCGCGGCGCCGGTCAGCCGCGGCACGATGTTGATCCGGCCGCTCTCCTGCGAGAGCGCGCCGAAGCAGAGGACGAACACAGCCGCCAAGGCAGTCCCAAGGACGGTCCAGGAGCGCATCAGGCTCAGACCGCTACGATCTTGACCGCGCATTTCTTGAAATCCGTCTGTTTGGAGATGGGATCGGTCGCGTCGAGAGTGGTCTTGTTGATGAGCTGGCTGGCGTCGAACCAGGGCACGAAGACGACGCCCTGGGGCATGCGGTTGCGCCCGCGCGTCTCGATGCGGGTCCGCATTTCGCCACGGCGGGAGATCAACCGGATCTCCGCGCCCTGGTTGAGCCCGCGCTGGCGGGCATCGTCAGGGTGCATGAAGCAGCGCGCGCCGGGAAACGCCTTGAAAAGTTCCGGCACGCGCATCGTCATCGAGCCGGAATGCCAGTGCTCGAGCACGCGCCCGGTGACCAGCCAGAGATCGTATTCATTGTCCGGCGATTCCGCCGGCGGCTCGTAGGGCACCGCGATGATCCGCGCCTTGCCGTCGGGGTTGCCGTAGAACTCGAAGCCCTTTCCCGGTTTGACATAGGGGTCGAGGCCCTCGCGGTAGCGCCAGAGCGTTTCCTTGCCGTTGACCACCGGCCAGCGCAGGCCGCGCACCTCGTGATAGGTGTCGTAGGGCGCAAGATCATGTCCATGCCCGCGGCCGAAACTGGCGTATTCCTCGAACAGGCCCTTGTGGACGTAGAAGCCGAAATCCTTGGCTTCCTGGTTCTCGTAGTCGGGGCTGATCTCGGAGAGCGGGAACTTGTCGACATTGCCGTTGCGGAACAGGACGTCGAACAGGGACTTGCCGCGATAGTTCGGATTTGCGTTCAGCAGCTCTGCCGGCCAGACCTCGTCGGTGGTGAAACGCTTCGAGAACTCCATCAGTTGCCAAAGGTCGGAGCGGGCCTCCCCCGGTGCCTTGACCAACTGGTGCCAGACATGGGTGCGGCGCTCGGCATTGCCATAGGCGCCTTCCTTCTCGACCCACATGGCGGCAGGCAGGATCAGGTCGGCGGCCATCGCCGTCACGGTCGGATAGGCGTCGGAGACGACGATGAAGTTCTCGGGGTTGCGGTAGCCCGGATAGGTCTCGTTGCCGCTGTTCGGCGCCGCCTGCAGGTTGTTGTTGACCTGGATCCAGTAGAAATTGAGCTTGCCGTCCTTGAGCATGCGGTCCTGCTCGACCGCGTGATAGCCGGGCTTGTCGGGCAGCAGTCCCCCCGGAACGCGCCAGATCTCCTCGGCATGCTTGCGATGCTCCGGATTGGTCACCACCATGTCCGCCGGCAGGCGGTGGGCGAAGGTGCCGACCTCGCGCGCCGTGCCGCAGGCGGAAGGTTGCCCGGTCAGCGAGAAGGGGCTGTTGCCTGGCTCGGAGATCTTCCCGGTCAGCAGATGCAGGTTGTAGACGAGCTGGTTCGCCCAGACGCCACGGACATGCTGGTTGAAGCCCATTGTCCAGAAGGACACGACCTTGCGCTTCGGGTCGGCATAAAGCTCGGCAAGCTGCTCCAGGAAGCCGCGCTCGACGCCGGTGAGTTCGGACACCTTCTCAAGCGTGTAGTCCTTCACGAAGGCGGCATAGGCCTCGAAATCGATCGGCGAGGTCGCGCCGACATCGGCTGCTTTCCTCGCCTTGACCTCGCGCGGATCGTCGGGGCGCAGGCCGTAGCCGATATCGGTCGCGCCCTTCACAAAGGTGGTGTGCTTGCCGACGAAGTCCTTGTTCACCCGACCGGTGGTGATGATGTAATTGGCGATGTAGTTGAGGATCGCCAGATCGGTGCCCGGCTTGAAGATGATCGGGATGTCGGCGAGGTCGGCGCTGCGGTGGGTGTAGGTCGAGAGCACCGCGACCTTGACATGTGGATGGCCGAGTCTGCGGTCGGCGACGCGCGTCCACAGGATCGGGTGCATCTCCGCCATGTTCGAGCCCCAGAGCACGAAGGAGTCCGTGGCTTCGAAATCGTCATAGCAGCCCATCGGCTCATCCATGCCGAAGGTCCGCATGAACGCGACGGCGGCGGATGCCATGCAGTGGCGGGCATTGGGGTCGAGATTGTTCGAACGAAAGCCGGCGCGCATCAGTTTGGTCGCGGCATAGCCCTCGAATATCGTCCACTGGCCGGAGCCGAACATGCCGACTGCGGTCGGTCCCTTCTCTTTCAGCACGCGCTTGGCCTGCGCAGCCATGACGTCGAAGGCCTCGTCCCAGGAAACCGGCGTGAACTCGCCGTCCTTGGCGTAGACGCCCCCCTTCTTGCGCAGCAGAGGCTGCGTCAGCCGGTCGGCGCCATACATGATCTTCGAGAGGAAATAGCCCTTCACGCAGTTCAGGCCGCGATTGACCTCGGCTTTCATGTCGCCATGGGTGGCGATGACCTTGCCTTCCTTGACGCCGACCATGACGCCGCAGCCGGTGCCGCAGAAGCGGCATGGCGCTTTTGACCAGGTGATCTCCAGCGTGTCGACGCCGCCGGCGACGGGCTGTGCCTCGGCAGGCAGGCTCATATTGGCGGCGGCAGCGGCGATGCCCGCCGCCTGCGCCTTCAGCATCTCGCGACGGGATAGGGTCATGATCCAGCTCCAATGTCGTCGAGGGTGGTGATCTGTTCGAAGACGAAGTTTGCCGAAAGCACGCCGTCCATCAGTGCGATGCCCGTGAGCCTGCCACCCATCTCGCCCGTGCTCTCGGCTTCCATCACGATGACGATCTTGCCGTTCTCGACACGATGGACCTCGGTGCCCGGCAGAGCATTGATCTGGCGCACGACTGCGTCGCAATGCTCCGGAAAGGCCGTGACGACGGCGCTGGAAATATGGATGGTGCGGCTGGCTCGAGCCTCAGGCATGGGCTGCCTCCGCTGCCCTGGGGCGCGTTGCGATGGCGGTGGCCGGGCAAGCCGCGATGCAGGCACCGCAACCGGTGCATCGATCGACCGCGAGTTCAGGCAGGGCAGGGCCGCCGAGACGCGGACGGAAGCGGATCGCCATTTCCGGGCAGGCATCGCCGCAGCTCTGGCAAACGACGCCGCGCGCGGCAAAGCATGCGTCTTCGATCAGGGCGACGTGCTGAAAGGCAGGCCGCGCGCGATCGAAGACGGGCTCCGGACAGGCCTCGGCGCAGGCACCGCAGAAGGTACATTCGCTGGAGCTGAATTCGATTTCGGGCCGCTGCCGGGCATCCAGCCTGATGATCGCCTGCGGGCAGGCGCCGATGCAGGCACCGCATCCCGTGCAGGCGCTCGCAATCGTTTCTTCGAGCGACCAGGGTGGACGAATGACGAAGGGTTGCGAGGGAAGAAGCCCCTTCAGGAACCCGCGTCTGCCGAGATCGATCCCCCGCTCTGCCATGGCCGGGCCCTCACCGTGGCGGGCCGGGCGGTCCGAAGACCAACTGCAGCATCCAGATCAGGAAACCATAGCCGCCGACGACGCCAACCGCGATAATCGGCCAGATCAGTATCGCCAGGACGATGAAGGCAAGGAACTCCTGCCGTCGCGTTGCAGGCCTGAATTCGGCCCCGGTTTCGGCCTTGGCACCATCGGATATCACGGTGACAGCTCCCGCGACTATGACGGGGGCAGTACCAACGCACCGCTCCCCACCGGATACCTTGTATTCCTTCCAAGGAAGCTAGCGCTGCCTGTCGGCTCTTGTCGAGTTGTTTAATGCGTTCGGCGCATCACGCCGGACGCATGGATGGACGAGCCCGTGTTCACTGCTCAGCTGCGATAGGCCGGCTCTTCGAGATCGAGCGTGCGTCTGATCGAGGCGAGGTGGAGCCTTGCCGATTCCGGGTCGCCTTCGCGCATCTGGCGATAGGCCGCTTCGGCGATCGCGGGCGCGACGGGCAGGACCTCGCGCCCGGTCGAGAGCGCCAGTGTCTGCACCTCGCAGGCCCGTTCGAGATAATACAGGTCGTCCCAGGCCTCGGCGATCGTCGGACCCAGCACCATGACGCCGTGATGCTTCATGAAGACGATGTCGGCATCGCCGATGGCGCCGGCAATGCGATCGCCCTCGCGCTCGTCGAGCGCAAGCCCGTTGTAGTCGCGGTCGACGGCGGTCCGGCCGTAGAATTTCAGCGAGGTCTGGCCGGCGAAGATCAGTGGCTCGCCCTCTGTCATCGAGAGCGCGGTCGCGTAGGGCATATGCGTGTGGAAAGCGACCCTGGCGCGCGGGATCGCCTTGTGGATGCGCGCATGGATGTAGAAGGCCGTCGCCTCGGGCTGCCCCTCGCCAGCGACGACATTGCCGTGGAAATCGCAGATCAGCAGCTTCGAGGCGGTCAGCTCGCGGAAGGCGCAGCCATAGGGATTGACGATGAAGAGGTCGTCATAACCTGGCACCAGCGCCGAGAAATGGTTGCAGATGCCCTCTTCCAGCCCATGGCGCGCCGCCATGCGGAAGCACGCGGCGAGATCGGCACGCGCCTCCCAGACGGCTTCGGACTCGAGAGCCGGTTGGTTCGGGCCGGGCTCCCTGAGCGGGCTGGCAGTGCCGGATTTGAGGGAATGGGCCATGGCAGAGCTCCGGATCGGGAAGCGGCAGGGAGGACGGGCGGCGGTCAGGCAGGGCGCAGGCGCTGCCGCGTGATCGTGGCATGGAAACGGGCGCCGTGAATGAGGCCGGCGTCGTCGAAATCGTAGCAAGGATTGTGCAAGGGTGCAGAGGTGCCATTGCCGACGAAGGCGAAGCAGCCCGGCACATGGTCGAGGAAGCGGGCGAAATCCTCCGAGCCGGTCATCGGCTCGCGGGCGGTGGCGACATTCTCCGCGCCGAAGACGCTTCTTGCTGCGGTCAGGGCTTCCCCCGCCAGGGCCTCGTCATTCACCAACGGCACGAATTCGCGGGTATAGGTCACCTCGGCCGAGACGTTATAGGCAAGCGCCGTGCCCTCCGTGATGATGCGCATCTGCTTCTCGATCTCGGCGCTGACCTCCGGCCGGAAGCTCCTGGCGTCGCCAAGGATGCGGGCGAGGCCCGGCAGGGCGTTGCGCGTGCCGTCGGTGATGAGCTCGGTCACCGAGACGACGCCGATATCGGTCGGGCTGAGCCGCCGCGACACGATGGTCTGGAAATTGGTGACGAGCGCGCAGGCGGCGATCAGGGCCTCATTGCCGACATGCGGGCGCGCCGCATGGCCACCGACGCCCTTGAGCACGATCTCGAAATTGTCCTCCGCCGACATGATCGGGCCGGCGCGAGTCTGGAACTGACCGACAGGCAATCCCGGCGCATTGTGCAGCCCATAGATCTCCTCGAAGGGAAAACGCTCCATCAGCCCGTCGGAGAGCATGGCGAGCGCGCCTCTGCCCCATTCCTCGGCAGGCTGGAAGAGGAAGCGCACGGTCCCGTCGAAGCCGCCCTCGCTCGCCAGCAGCTTTGCCGCACCAAGCAGCATCGCGGTATGCCCGTCATGGCCGCAGGCATGCATGGTGCCGGGCGTTTGCGAGCGGTAGGCATGCTCGGCCTGCTCGCTGATGCGCAGCGCGTCCATATCCGCCCGAAGCGCGATGGCGCGGTTGCCGCTGCCACGCTTCAGCGTGCCGACGACACCGGTGCCGCCGATGCCCTCGGCCACATCGTCGAGGCCGAACTCCCTGAGCTTGGCCGCGACGAAGGCGGAGGTTCGCTTCTCCTCGAAGCCGAATTCGGGATGTGCGTGCAGGTCACGCCGCCACCCGGTCATCTCGCGTTCGAGGGCGTTCGGGTCGAGCGTGGTCATGTCTCTTTCCACCATCGTGAAGTCGGGGGGCGGCCGCCAGGCGAACTGGCGTTGCGATCAGTCATGCGTCTCGCCGTCATAGATCGTGGCGCGCATCGAGGGGCGTTCCGAGAAGGAGCGATACCAGTGGGCCAGCCGTGGCCGGCCAGGCTCGAAGGCGGGCAGCTCGCGGAATTCCAGCCATGAAAGGGCGGTCGCAAGCGCGATATGGCCGACATGGAGCGGCGCGTCGAAATCCGTCTCGCGTTCGAGATAATCGTAGGATTCGACGAGTTTTGCCGTCATTCCCTCTGCCAGGGGCGGATAGCGCAGGGCTTCGGGGCGACGTACGGTTTCCCAGCGCAGCGCAATGCCGGCGTCGCACAGGCCCTGGGCGAGCGCCTGCAGGCGAAGCGCGGACCATCTCGCCCGCCCGCCTTGCGGAACGAGCCGGCTGCCGCCGTCGAGGCTGCCGAGATAGTCGCAGATCACGACCGAATCGAAGATCGCCTCGCCATCGGGGAGGACGAGGACGGGAACCTTGCCGAGCGGGTTGACCGCAAAGACGTCGTCGTTCCGGTTGGTCGGGCTTGTCTCCTGGTGGACGACGCGGAGCTGTCCGGCGATACCCGCTTCATGGGCAAAGACCAGGACCTTGCGCGCATAGGGCGAATGGGTCTGGTAGATCAGGTCCATGGTCCGCGTCAGCTCTAATGCCGTACTCATTTGCGTGCCTTGCCAATCAGGATGATGAACCGGATCCGTCGTGAGCGCAGTCATGGTCTGCCTCCAACGGACGTGCCTTGCGGCGCGGTGAGAGATGCGAAGCTCATGTGCGCAGCCGCGGAGCGCTGGCTGCGACACCGATGAGCAGCGCCGCGACGACCAGGAAGGCAATGGGCAGGCTCGCGAACTGCGCCACGGCACCGATTGCTGCGGGGCCGACAAGGATACCGGCATAGCCCAGTGTCGAGATCGCGGGCACGGCGATATGCTCGGGCATCGCATTCTGTCGGCCGATCGCCGTGTAGAGAACCGGCACGATATTCGAGCAACCCGCCCCCACAAGCGCAAAACCGACGAGGCCTGCCAGCCAGGATGGTGCAAGCGTTGCGAGCGCGAGACCTGCCGCTGCGCAGAGGCCGCCCGATATGATGATGCGCTGGGCCCCGAGGCGCTGCACGAAGCGGTCGCCGGTCAGCCGGCCGATTGTCATGGTGCTGGCGAAAGCCGCATAGCCAAGTCCCGCATAAGCGGCATCGACCTGGCGCAGATCGGTCAGGAAGACGGCACTCCAGTCCAGCATGGCGCCCTCGGCCAGGAAGACGACGAAGCAGAGCACGCCGATGAAGAGCACGATGCCGTGCGGAATGGCGAAGGCCGGGCCTTCGCCCTTGCTGGCATAGGGCAAGAGCCCCGAGGCCGCCCAGGCTATCGCAACCAGGAGGATCGCGACGACGACGAGCGTGGCGAGGAGCGGCGTCGCACCCAGCATCAGGAGCCCGCTGGCCCCGGCCGCTCCGGCTATGCCGCCGAGACTGAAGAGACCGTGAAAGCCGGACATCATGCTGCGCCCGCTGGCTCGCTCGACGATCACGGCCTGGATGTTGATGACGCAATCCAGCGAGCCAATGCCGGCTCCGAAGACGAACAGTGCCAGGGCGAGCAGCGGCAAGTGCGCGGCGGTCGCGAGAGCCGGGAGCATGAAAGCGATCAGCAGCACCGCGCCAATCAGCACGCGGCGGCAACCGAACCGCGAAGCCAGCGCGCCCGATAGCGGCATGGCCAGGATCGAGCCGGCGCCGAGGCAGAGCAGCAGCAATCCAAGCGCACCATCGTCGAGAGCCATGCGCAGCTTGGCATAGGGCACCAGAGGTGCCCATGCTGCGATGCCGAGCCCGGCAACGAAGAAGGCGATGCGGGTCGCGACCTGCTCTGCCCGTCCCGGCACTTCTCCGGCCTCGATAGCGATGCGTGCGTTCATCGTCGCGTTACTGGGCGGCTCGTGCCGGCAGGCCGGTCAGTTCGGCATAGCGCTCCGGATCGGTCGCGCCCTCGGTATTGATGACGAGAACGCGGGAGGTCGCATCGAGGCCAAGCTGCTTCCTGACGGCGGGATCGGCCGCAACCCGGATGACGCCGGCCAGGCCGACACCGCCGCTTTCGCCGGAGACGATGGCTGGGTCCTTGCCGGCGGGGCGCGCCAGCCGGTTCATCACCGCAATGGCCTCCTCGTCCTCGACGGTCATGAAGCCGTCGGCGACGCGAGACAGGACACGCCAGGCGATAGGCGAGGGCTCGTAGCATTCGAGCATCGCCATCACGGTCGGTTCGCCATGGACGACCTTGACCGGATGGCCGGCCTTCGCCGTCTCGAAGATGCAGGCCGCGCGCGCAGGGTCGACCACCACAAAGACGGGACGCCGGTCGCCGAGCGCATTGGCGAGATAGCCCGCAGCCGCAGCGGCGATGCCGCCGACGCCTGCCTGTACGAAGACATGCGTGGGCGGCTCGGCGAGTTCACGCAGTGCTTCGCGGATGATCACCGTATAGCCCTGCATCACCAGTCCCGGGATGCGTTCATAGCCCGGCCAGGAGGTATCGGAGACGACTGTCCAGCCTTCCTTCTCCGCGACGCGGGCGGCTTCCGTGACCGAGTCGTCATAGGTGCCCTCGACCCGGATCATCGTCGCGCCGAAGCGGGCGATCGCCGCAACGCGCTCGTCGCTGACGCGGGCATGCACGAAGATCGCGGCGCTCGCCCCGGTGAGCTGGGCGCCCTGTGCGACCGAGCGGCCATGATTGCCGTCAGTGGCGCAGGCGACCGTCATCCCCGCCGCTACGGCCCGGACCTCGGGGGTGTTCAGCTCGGCGATATCGACTGGCCGCCCGAGCCTCCTGCTCGCCTCCTCCAGCACCAGTCGGAATACGGCATAGGCGCCCCCAAGTGCCTTGAAGCTGCCAAGGCCCAGGCGATGGCCTTCGTCCTTGACGTGGATCGCACGGACCCCGAGCTCGGCCGCCATGGCTGGCAGGGCATGAAGCGGTGTCTCGACGTGGTTCTCGCGATAGCTCAGATGGCGCTCGACCTCGGCGGCCGCAGCGATGCTCAGGGTCTCGGCATCGATCGGATCGAGCGGCTTGCGACGGTCGGGGTGGTGGTTGGGAAGAAACATCGCCGCTCCTGCGCGCTGGTACAACGAATGGATATTGCAATCATGGCGAAAAGACCGCTGTGTTTGGTCCCTTGAAATGCAAGTTTGTTTCGTTGGGCGCTGCTCTTGACCCGATCCACTTCTCCGGCCGTCACGCTGGACAGTTTTGACCTCGCGATCCTGCGCATCCTGCAGCGCGACAACACGACGCCGCAGCGTGTGATCGGCGAAACGGTCAACCTGTCCGCGCCCGCCGTCCAGCGCCGGATCAAGCGCATGGAGGAGACGGGTGTCATCCAGGCCAATGTCGCGCTCGTCGATCCTGCCCGGCTCGGGCAGGCGATCACCATCTTCGTCGAGGTGGAGCTGGAAAGCGAGCGTGCGGACCTGATCGACGCCGCCAAGCAGGAGTTCACCGCGGCACCCGAGGTGCAGCAATGTTACTACGTCACTGGCGAGGCGGATTTCGTGCTCGTTATCCTGGTGCCGAGCATGATGGCTTATGAGGCGCTGACGCGCCGGCTCTTCTTCGGGAACAACAATGTCAGGAAGTTCCGCACCTTCGTCGCGATGGACCGCGTCAAGGTTGGGCTCGCGGTTCCGCTGCCGGAATAGCCTGCGGCAGACTCCGCTTGCCGAACGCCGCCATGCCGGATTTTGTGGACCCTCCAGGGATAGATCGCGGGCGCAGCATGGTTTCGACGAGGCGCCGCAAGGCCGAGGGCGGTGACAGGGACCGGGAGGTACTCAACCTTGCGGGTTACCTGCCCTATTTCCTGACGACGATCTCGAACACCTGGTCGCGCAGTTCGTCCCGCCTCTATCTCGACCTGTTCGGTGTCGGCGTCACGGAATGGCGCATCATCTCGCAGCTCGCGATCGAGCCTTGTATCGTGGCGCAGCGCATCTGCGAGGTCATCAGCCTCGACAAGGGGGCGGTCAGCCGCGCCGTGGCGGCGCTGGTTTCCGCCGGCCATGTCCGCGAACATGCGGATAGCCGCGATGCGCGCCGGCAGGTTCTGCAGCTGACGCAGCGTGGCTACGAGCTGCATGACCGCCTGATGGCGGTTGCCCTGCAGCGCGAGAGCCTGATCCTGGCCGATTTCTCCGCCGAGGAGATTGCCTCGCTGACCGGCCTGTTGCGGCGGATCCATGCGCGGCTGCCCGAGCTGCGCGAATTTTCGCCTGATGATGCCACCGAGGTGGCGGCCGCGCGTCGTTGACAGGGGTCTAGCGGCAGGACTACCTGCGGCGAGGCAGGAGACCCCATGTCCAATTTTACCTTCGCGCCTCTCGCCATTCCCGGTCCCGTTCTGGTCCGGCCGCGACGTTTCGGCGATGACCGCGGCTACTTCATGGAAACCTATAGCCGCGACTCTTTCGCGGCAGCTGGGATCGCGCCGGATTTCGTGCAGGACAACCAGTCGCTTTCGGCGCAGGTCGGCACCGTACGAGGCCTGCATTATCAGACTGCGCCCGCTGCCCAGGCCAAGCTCGTGCGCGTGCTCAAGGGCGCGATCTTCGACGTCGCAGTCGACCTCCGGCGCGGCTCACCGCATTACGGGCGTTGGTGCGGCACGCTGCTTGACGCGGACGGGGCCGAGCAGCTCTTCGTGCCTTGCGGCTTTGCCCATGGTTTCTGCACGCTAGAGCCCGGCACCGAGGTCGCCTACAAGGTCGACGCGCCCTATGCGCCGCAAAGCGAGGGCGGGTTGTTCTGGGCCGATCCGGAGCTTGCCATCGACTGGCCGGTGGTGGCCGGGGCCGCGACACTTTCCGAGAAGGACGCGAAGCTGCCCGGTTTTGCCGGTTTTGCCAGCCCCTTCGTCTATGAGGGCGCCTGAATGAAGCGGTTTCTCATCACTGGCGGCGCAGGCTTCATCGGCTCGGCCGTGGTCCGGCATCTGGTCGCCGAGACGTCGCATCAGGTGTTGGTTGTCGACAAGCTGACCTATGCGGGCAACCTCGACAATCTGAAGCCGGTTGAGACCGATCCGCGTTACGCCTTCCTGCAGGCGGATATCGGAGATCTCGCCGCTATGCGCGAGGCCTTTGCGTCATTCCGGCCCGATATCGTGATGCACCTTGCGGCGGAGAGCCATGTCGACCGTTCGATCGATGGGCCGGGCGCCTTCATCCAGACCAACGTCGTCGGAACCTTCGTGTTGCTCCAGGCGGCGCTCGACCATTGGCGAGCCCTGCCGCAGGACGCGAAGGCCAACTTTCGTTTCCACCATGTCTCGACGGACGAGGTCTTCGGCTCGCTTGGCCCGGAAGGCCTGTTCAGCGAGACGACACCCTATCAGCCGACCTCGCCCTATTCTGCGTCGAAGGCCGCGTCCGACCATCTCGTGCGTGCCTGGCACCACACCTATGGGCTGCCTGTCCTGCTCTCCAACTGCTCGAACAATTACGGGCCCTATCACTTCCCTGAGAAGCTGATCCCGCTCGTCATCCTGAACGCGCTTGAGGGCAAGGGATTGCCGGTATACGGCGATGGCGGTCAGGTGCGCGACTGGCTCCATGTCGAGGATCATGCACGCGCCCTTTGCCTGATTGCGGAAACCGGACGCCCCGGCGAGAGCTACAATGTCGGCGGCCAAGCCGAGCGGACGAACCTCGACGTCGTGCGCGCGATCTGCAGCCTGGTCGACGAGGTCGCCCCCGATGCCGCCATCGGCCCGCGCGACACCCTGATCCGGTTTGTCGCCGACCGGCCCGGCCATGACCGTCGCTATGCGATCGATGCTTCAAAGATCGCCCGCGAGCTCGGCTGGAGCCCGCAGGAGAGCTTTGAGAGCGGGCTGGAGAAGACCGTTCGATGGTACCTCGCCAATCCGGACTGGTGGGGCCGCATCCGGAACGGGCTTTATCGCGGCGAGCGGCTCGGCCTCTCGTGAACGAAGCGCCGATCCTGCTTTTTGGTGCCGGCGGTCAGCTTGGCCGCGAGTTGACGGAGCTGGCGCATGAGCGTGGCGTTCCGCTCGTCGGGCTGGCGCGGGCTGACGGCGACATCACGGACCGTGCAGCTGTGGTAAGGGCCTTGAAGGCCCATTGCCCCGGCCTGGTGGTCAATGCTGCGGCCTTTACGGGCGTGGACCGGGCCGAGAGCGAGACGGTCGCTGCCTTCGCCGCAAATGCGGAAGGGCCCGCCATTCTTGCCGAGGCGACGGCCGAAGCAGGCATTCCGCTCCTCCATGTTTCGACAGATTATGTCTTCGACGGCAGCAAACCCGGGCCTTATGTCGAGAGCGACCCCGTCGGGCCGCTCGGGGCCTATGGTGCGAGCAAGAGCGAAGGAGAGGTCTGCATCCGGGCCCTGCAGCCGCACCATGTCATCCTGCGCACCGCCTGGGTCTACGGTGTCCATGGCGCAAACTTCCTGAAGACCATGCTGCGCCTTGCGGCCGAACGCGATGTCCTGCGCGTCGTTGCCGACCAATGCGGTTCTCCGACCGCGACACGCGATCTTGCCGAGGCGATCCTCGCCGTCCGCGCTGTGCTGATGGCCGGAGCCGAGCCCTGGGGCACCTACCATGTTGCCGGGCAGGGCGAGACGACCTGGCATGGCTTCGCCAGCGCCATCATTGCAGAGCAGGCCCGCTTCACCGGGCGGAGCCCGATCGTAGACGCGATCACGACTGCGGAATTCCCGACGCCGGCGCGCCGCCCGGCCAATTCGGTGCTTGAGTCCACCCGGTTCGCGGCGACCTTTGGCTATCGCGCAAAGCCGTGGCAGGAACGCATGCGCGAGGTCGTAGCCTCGTTGATGGCGCAGAGGGTATCATGAAGGGCATCATTCTCGCGGGTGGCACCGGCACGCGGCTGCACCCGGTGACCTCGGTGGTCTCGAAGCAGTTGCTGCCCGTCTACGACAAGCCGATGATCTACTACCCGCTCTCGACGCTGATGCTTGCCGGCATCCGCGAGATCCTGATCATCACCACCCCGCATGATCAGGCGCTGTTCATCCGCTTGCTGGGGGACGGGACCCAGTTTGGCCTGAAGCTCAGCTACGCCGTGCAGGCCGAGCCGCGTGGGCTTGCCGACGCCTTCATCGTCGGGCGCGATTTCGTCGGGGCCGATCGCGTCGCGCTGGTCCTTGGCGACAACATTTTCTACGGCCACGGCTTGCCCGAGTTGATGGCGGAGGCAGTCGCGCGGCCAAAGGGGGCGACCGTCTTCGGCTATGTCGTCTCCGACCCGCAGCGTTACGGCGTGGTCGAACTCGACGCGGCCGGCAAGGGCATCTCGATCGAAGAAAAGCCCGCCGAACCGAAATCCAATCTCGCGGTGACCGGCCTCTATTTCTACGACAATGATGTGCTCGACATCGCTGCCGGCATCAAGCCGTCGGCGCGCGGCGAGATCGAGATCACCGATATTAACCGCGCCTACATGGCGCGTGGCGCGCTTCATGTGCAGATCATGGGGCGCGGCTTCGCCTGGCTCGACACAGGCACGCATGAGAGCCTGATGGAAGCCGGCCAGTTCATCGAGATCCTGGAACGGCGCCAGGGCATGAAGATCTCCTGCCCGGAGGAAATCGCCTTCCGCAAGGGGTTCATCAATCGCGATCAGCTGGCCGAACTGGCGAAGCTGACGGGCAAATCGAGCTATGGGCAGTATCTGGCGAAACTGCTTTGATTGCGGGCCTTCCGGCTCATGAGGATATGGAGATCGTTATGAGCTGGTCGGCGCGGCAGTACACGAAATTCGAGGATGAGCGGACCCGCCCGGTTCGCGATCTGCTTGCCCAGGTCCCGACGGACGCCGTGGCAAACGCGGTCGATATCGGTTGCGGTCCCGGCAACTCGACCGAGCTTCTGCTGGCGCGTTTCCCCCACGCCGCGATCAGCGGGATGGATAGCTCTGCCGACATGATCGCGGCCGCCCGCAAGCGCCTGCCCGCGATCCAGTTCGAGGTTGCCGATATCGCCTCATGGCAGCCGGCCGCCCCTATGACGTGATCCTGTCGAACGCCGTGCTGCAATGGCTGCCCGATCACGACGTCTTGATGCCATCGCTCATGGCCAAGCTTGCGCCGGGCGGCACGCTCGCCGTGCAGATGCCGGATAATCTCGACGAACCGGCCCATGTGCTGATGCGTGAGGTCGCAGCTGACGGGGCCTGGGCCGGCAAGCTCGCCCCAGCCTTGCAGGCGCGCGCGGCGCGCCATAGCGCCGACTGGTATTATCGGGCGCTGCGCGGCGGCACGGCAAGGCTCGATATCTGGCGCACGACCTATCATCATCCGCTCGCCGGCGGGGCTTCGGGGGTGGTGGAGTGGTTCAAGGGCGCCGCCTTGCGTCCGCTGCTCGATCTGCTCGACGAGGCCGAGCGCGAAGCCTTCCTCGCACGCTATCAGGGTCTCATTGCGCAGGCTTACCCCGCGATGCCGGATGGCACCGTGCTGCTGCCCTTCCCGCGGCTGTTCATCGTCGCGACACGCTAAAGCATCGGCCCGACAAGTGGATTGCGGTTTTCGGGAAAGCCGATGCAATCACAGATGGTTAGATCACGCTGCGTTTGGATGAAATTGTCCAAGTGCAGAAAACGTGATCGATTCTAATCGTTTAGAGCATGCTCTGAGGTGCGAACGGGGGGCTACGCGTAGCGCATCGCAGCTGCGCTGTGCATTCGCCGCAGCGCGGCGATGTCCAGTTCGGGCACGGCACCGTCGACAACCCGCCAACGCCCCGCGACCATGACACGATCGGCCCGGTTCGCTCCGCACAGCACCAGCGCCGCGACGGGATCATGCGCGCCGGAGAAGCGCAGTTCGTCGAGCCGGTAGAGTGCCAGATCCGCCTGCATGCCAGGCGCGATCCGCCCGATATCGGAGCGGCCGAGACAACGGGCCGAGCCTTCCGTCGCCCATCGGATCACGTCGCGCGCAGTCACGGCGCTGGCGCTCTTGTAGTGCAACCGGTTGATCAGCAGGGCGTGGCGCAGCTCTTCCATCAGGTTCGAGCCGTCATTGGAGGCCGAGCCGTCGACGCCGAGGCCGAGGGGCGAGCCGGCGGCCTCGAGTTCGCGCGTCCGACAGAAACCGGAGGCGAGCACGCCGTTCGAGGTCGGGCAATGGCAGATGCCGACGCCGGCCCGGCCCAGCCGCTCGCATTCCTCGCAGGAGAAATGGATGCCATGCGCCAGCCAGGTCTTCGGCCGCATCCAGCCGGCATCCTCCAGAAGGTCGAGCGGGCGCTTGCCGTAGACCTGGAGGCAATAGGCCTCCTCATCCTGCGTCTCGGCGAGATGGGTGTGCAGCGGAGCATCGAAGCGCGCGGCGAGCTCAGCCGATTTCGCCATCAGCGAAGGTGTGACCGAGAAGGGAGAGCAGGGCGCCAGCGCGATCTGGATCATGCTGCCTGGCTTTGGATCATGGAACAGCGAGAGCACGCGCTCACTGTCGGCCAGGATCGTCTCCTCGTCCTGCACCACAGCATCCGGCGGCAGCCCGCCATCCTTCTGCGACAGGTTCATCGAGCCGCGTGAGACAGTCATGCGGATGCCGAGCGCGCGCGCCTCGTCGACCGCGATATCGACCGCGCTCTCCAGCCCTTTCGGGAAGAGATAATGGTGATCTGCCGCTGTGGTACAGCCGGAGAGCAGCAATTCGGTGAGCGCGACCCGCACTGCGAGCCTGAGATCGTCGGGCGTCAGCCGGGCCCAGAGCGGGTAGAGCGCCTTCAGCCAGGGAAAGAGCTCACGGTCGATCGCGGCCGGGTGGGCACGAGTCAGCGTCTGGTAGAAGTGGTGATGCGTGTTGATCAGCCCGGGCAGCACGACATGATTGGAGGCATCGAATGTCTCGTCGACCGGCTGTGCCGGAGCGCTGCCGGCGGCCAGCAGTTCGGCGATGGCGCCATGCTCGACCACCACGCCGCCGCCGGCGTCCTCGGCGACGATGCCGAGCGGGTTCCTGATCCAGAGGCGCATGGCCGCTCCTTGCGAACGAGGCGTGGACGTCGCTCTTCAATAAAGGAAGGCGGCAGAGGGGAGGAATAGACCGAACGTCTTCCGGCACATCAAGGGGGCGCGCAGACGCCCTATGTCGGCTTTCGGCAGGCGAAGGGCAGGAATGTGCTCGAGAGTCCTCCGTTGAGGGACATCAGGACAAGGATATTAGCCAGCTCAAGCTCCTTTCCGCTGCGTGGGCAGACGTCTGCCTGTGCCGTGCAGTTGGTCGCAAGGAAGGCATCGTGCCGGGCGAGGAATTCGTCGCTCAGTCCTGTCTTTCCCCGCTTGGCGATGGCCGCACCATAGGCCTCCTTGTATCGAACGCATTTCTGCGTGGTCCAATCGACGTCGCGTTGGGCTTGCGCCAAGGCTTGGGGGGCTGCGCCCATGATCGTGGCCGACAAGGCAATCGCGGTCGCGGCTCGTCTTGAAAGAGAAGGCTTCATCGCATTCATGATTCCGAGTTTCCCGGCCCAGGTCGATGACCTTGGGGGGGCAATTGGGGCGTTCCTGCGGCGCCGGATTCATGATGCCCTGGTGCAGTCAAAGCCAGGCGGCCGGCGTCGGCACGCGCGGACGAGAAGTCGGCGGCGCGCCGCGCTTCTCCTTGACGCCGCTGTCTTGATCCGCCATCGCTCCGGCGCATTCTGAACGGAGACCGACGATGAGCCTGACCGATCTCGCCGCCACCATCGATGCCGCCTGGGAAAACCGGGTAGAGATCGGCGTCAGCACCAAAGGGGCGGTGCGCGATGCCGTCGAGCAGGCCATCGAGATGATCGATTCCGGCCAGGCCCGCGTTGCCGAGAAGCTCGGCGGCGAGTGGGTGACGCATCAGTGGCTCAAGAAGGCCGTACTGCTCTCCTTCCGTCTCAACGACAACAAGATCATCGCAGGCGGCCCGGGCGAGGGCGTCTTCTGGGACAAGGTCCCCTCGAAATTCGAGGGCTGGGGCGAGAACCGCTTCCGCGCCGCCGGTTTCCGCGTCGTGCCGCCGGCCGCCGTGCGCCGCGGCGCCTTCATCGCGCCGAATGTCGTGCTGATGCCGTCCTATGTGAATATCGGCGCCTATGTCGATTCCGGCACCATGGTCGACACCTGGGCGACAGTCGGCTCCTGCGCGCAGATCGGCAAGAACGTGCACCTTTCCGGCGGCGTCGGCATCGGTGGTGTGCTCGAGCCGCTTCAGGCCAACCCGACCATCATCGAGGACAATTGCTTCGTCGGTGCCCGCTCCGAGGTGGTCGAGGGCGTGATCGTGGGCGAAGGTTCGGTGATCTCGATGGGCGTCTTCATCTCGGCCTCGACCAAGATCATCGATCGCGCCACCGGGCAGGTCCATATCGGCAAGGTGCCGCCCTATTCGGTGGTGGTGTCCGGGTCGCTTCCCGGCAAGCCGTTGAATGACGGCACGCCGGGCCCCTCGCTCTACTGCGCCGTGATCGTCAAGACGGTCGATGCCCAGACCCGCGCCAAGACCGGAATCAACGAGCTGCTGCGGGACTGATACGCGCGCTGAGACCCCGGCAGAGGCGTAGTGCAGCCGGGGTCCTCGTCGTCAGCGGTAACGAATGGATCCCGGGCCTCGCTCTGGCCGCCCGGGATGACACCGTCCTGATGGTGTGTTTCAGCCCACGGGCGAGGGCGCTTCGCCGGCCGTCGGCGTTGCTGTCGCGCCGGGCGTCGAAGGATGTTCGACGGCCCCGGGCGAGGCCGAGATTGCGTCGCGCAGGGCTTGCTCGCGAGTGTGGTCGAGCGATGTCTTCAGCACCACGCCACCCGTGCCCTTGATCGCTTCGAGCACCTTGTCACCGGTCATCTTGCGGATCAGCAGGAAGAGCGCGGCGTTGCCGGGCTGCAGGCTGGTCGAGAGTTCCTTCATGAAGCCGTCATTGACGCCGTAATCGGTCAACGCACCACCGAGTGCGCCGGACGCAGCGCCGATCGCAGCGCCGAACACGGGCATCAGGAATATCGCGCCGATCAGCAGGCCCCAGAAGCTGCCTGAGACCGCCCCGAGCGCGGTGGTGTTCATGAGCTGGTTCAGCTTGATCTTGCCGCCCTCATGCATGACCGCGATCGCCGCGTCGCCGATCTCGATGAGGTATTCCTTCTGCAGGGAGATGACTTTCTGGCGCATCTCCTCGGCCTTGGCCTCGGTCGGGTATACGATGACGACGAGATCGGACATGGGACTCTCCTTTGGCGGGCAAACTCAACCTGCCGCGCAGCTGTGACAGAGTTGCGGCAGCGCGAGATTGCGCTCCGCTCTAGCCTGCCGGCAACCCCGCCGGTTTGATGCTCGTCAAACGCGGGCGAGGATGCTTGTCCCGCCCTATTCGCCCGCGATTTCCTTCGCCGCCTCGATGGCGCGGCCGCGCAGCGGCATTTCCTGCATCCTGACCAGGAAGAACAGGGCCAGAGCAAAGCCGGCGAAGGTCGCCGCGAAGACATATTGGAACAGCATGATCATGGTGGCGCGGTCCGCCGTTCCGGCCCGCAGGGTCTCGGCCGTAACGCCCGAGCCGGCGCCGATCCCGCCGAGCACGATCGCCCCGAATACGGCGACGATCAGCGCCCCGCCGATCTGGCGAAAGAAGTTCGCCGTCGCCGTCGTGGTGCCGAGCTGGTGCGGCTGGACGGCATTCTGGATCGAGACGGTGGCGACCGGCAGCAAGGTGCCGAAGCCGAGGCTGATCACGGCCAGCACGATGCCGAAGGGGATGAGCGACATCCGACCGGCGAAGGCGATCAGCAATGCGGTCCCGATCAGGGCGATGCAGAGCCCGGCCATCGGCACGCGCTTGTAGTGCTTGAGGAGGGTCATCGCCCGCCCCGATGCGGTCGCGCCGATGACTGTGCCGCAGGTCAGCGGGATCAATCCCATGCCGGAATTGGCGGCCGAAAGGCCGGCGACCGTCTCGAAATAGAGCGGCAGATAGATGGTGAGCCCGATGAAGGTGCCCATGCCGAAGCCGGCGGCGATCGTGCCCATGCGCACCACCGGATTAGCCAGGATCGCGAGTGGGATCAGCGGCTCCTCGGCGGTCTTGAGGCGAATGGCGAACGCGATCCAGAGCAGCGCCGACAGGCCGATCAGCCCGAGGATCTGGGTCGAGGCCCATGGGTAATGCACGCCACCCCAGGAGAGCGCGAGCAGCAGCGTCACCGTCGCGCTCGTCATCAGCCCGGCGCCGAGGAAATCGAGTTTGTGCGGCCGCTCATGGCGCGGGAGCCGCTTCAGCGCCTTGTCGGTCATCAGGTAGGCGAAGAGCCCAAGCGGCAGGTTGATCCAGAAGATCACCGACCAATGCAGCGCCTCGGAGATCACCCCGCCGAGCACCGGTCCGAGCAGCGAGGAGGAGAAGAAGACACTGGCGATATAGACTTGGTATTTTCCGCGCTCCTTCGGCGGCACCATGTCGCCGATGATGGTCTGCGCCATCGAGATCAGCCCGCCGCCACCGAGCCCCTGGACGAAGCGCGCCACCACCAGCAGCCAGAGTGACGATGCCAGTGCGCAGGCAACCGAGCCGACGATGAAGATCACGATGCCGGCGAGCAGCGTGATCCGCCGTCCATGGATGTCGGCGACCTTGCCATAGAGTGGCGTCACGGCGGTCGAAGCCAGCAGATAGGAGGTCACGACCCAGGGCAGATGCGTGACGTCGCCGAGCTCGCGTCCGATCGTCGGCATGGCGGTGGCGACGATGGTCTGGTCCAGCGCGGCCAGGAACATGGCGAGCATGATGCCGATGATGATGGAGCGGATATCCGCCTCCGACAGAGCCGGTTTGTGCTCATCGGTCTCGACACGCTTGTCCATCGAACTGCAACGCCTGCCCTGTGTTTGGGGAATGGCGGACTGTAGGATTCCATTGGTCCATGCGCCAGCGGCGCGCGCGCAAGGCAGGGCTGTGAACCAGGGCGGTCACGGATTCGTGTCGTGCCGATTCCAGATACAGGCGGACCAATGGAGTGGACCTGAACTGCGGCCGGCCCGGGCGTGGACCGCAGCGGGGGGGCGTATGACTGCAACGGCGCTGTTCACAAGGTGACGATGATCAAGCCCGGCAAGCGGCGCTAAGCCGTGGCGCAACTGAACCGGATTGTCTCTGCCGATCGGCTCCATGCTCCGACCGCCTGGCATGCATGACGGTCATTCCAGCCAGGCCCGCCTGGTGACCGTGACAAGCGCGGGACGCCCGCCTATCGTCGTATCCATGCTGCCATAGCGCCAAACATTCCGTCAGGTGGAGCTGGACGAGCCGCTCGCGAGGGCGATGCGCGCTGGCCGGATCCGCCGTCAATCCCGGTCGCCAGCTTCAGGGGCTGCGGCCGCCTCGCTGCCGTTCCCCGGGCATGGCCTGTTCAGGGACGAGCATTACTCCCCCCAACGACCAGCCGACGGAGACCTCACCATGTCGCATGCCCTGCAATTCTACATCGATGGCCAATGGGTCCAGCCGATGGGCAACAAGACCCTGGAGGTCATCGACCCTTCGACCGAGGAGGCATTTGCCACCATCGCGCTTGGCACCGAGGCCGATGTCGACAAGGCGGTCGCCGCCGCACGCGCCGCCTTCCCCGCCTTCGCCGCGACGTCGAAGGCGGAACGCCTTGCCCTGATGCGCTGCCTGCTCGAGGCCTACAAGGCGCGCTATGCCGATATCGCCGATGCGCTGTCGCAAGAGATGGGTGCGCCGAAGGATCTGGCGCATCGTGCGCAGGCCGGAATGGGCACCGCCCACCTCGCCAAGATGATCGAGACGCTCGAAAACTTCGAGTTCGAGGAGCTGCGCGGCACGACGCTGATCGCCAAGGAACCAATCGGCGTCGTCGGCATGATCACCCCCTGGAACTGGCCGCTGAACCAGATCATGTGCAAGGTCGCGCCGGCGCTCGCCGCCGGCTGCACCATGGTGCTGAAGCCGAGCGAGATCGCCCCGATCAACGCGATCATCTTCGCGGAGGTCATGCACGCGGCCGGTGTGCCGAAGGGCGTGTTCAACCTCGTCAATGGCGATGGCCCGACGGTCGGCGAGGCGATTTCGCGCCATCCGCAGGTCGACATGGTCTCGTTCACCGGCTCGACCCGCGCCGGCATTCTCGTCGCCAAGGCGGCGGCCGACACCGTCAAGCGCGTGCATCAGGAACTCGGCGGCAAGTCGGCGAACATCATCCTCGACGACGCCGACCTGAGCCAGGCGGTGAAGCTCGGTGTCGAGAGCGTGATGCGCAACAGTGGCCAGTCCTGCAATGCACCCACCCGGATGTTCGTGCCGGCCGAGCTGCATGACAAGGCGGTCGCGATCGCCAAGGCAACGGCGGAGCCGCTCAAGGTCGGTGCTGCTTCGGCTGAAGGCACCTGGCTCGGCCCGGTCGTCAGCGAGACGCAGTACAACAAGATCCAGGCACTGATCGAGGCCGGCATCAAGGATGGCGCCGATCTCGTCACTGGCGGTCCGGGCCGCCCCGAGGGCCTCAATCGCGGCTACTTCGTCCGCCCGACGGTGTTCGCCAATGTCACGGACGACATGACGATCGCGCGCGAGGAGATCTTTGGTCCGGTGCTCTCGATCCTGCCCTATCAGACGGAAGAGGAAGTCGTTACCCGCGCCAACGATACGCCTTACGGGCTTGCGTCCTATGTCCAGTCCGGTTCGCTGGAGCGCGCCCGCAAGGTCGCGGCGCAGATGCGCAGCGGCAATGTCTACATCAACTACCCGGCCTGGGATGCTGGCGCCCCCTTCGGTGGCTACAAGCAGTCGGGCAATGGCCGCGAATATGCCGATTTCGGCCTCGAGGAATTCCTCGAGATCAAGGGCACGGTCGGCTACGCGGCGGCCTGATCCGGGCGGCTTGCCGCATCCCTTCTGGTTGAGGGGATGCGGTGAAGCCGGGACGGTGGACGCGGATCGAGATCGGGTCTCGATCCCGGCAGTCGGACGGTGTGGGCCTCGGCTTGCGTCTGATCGTACAGGGGCGGCTGCGGCGTCCAAGCCTGTGTGAGTGCCTGCCGTGGCGAGGCACTGTTCGCGCAAAGGGGCGCGTGCATCACTGCGCACGCCCTTTCTCGTCTCTGCACGACATTGAAGGGCGCATTCCGCTCCCCCCGTTGAGGCCAGGCACTAGGGATCCTGAGATGACGCGCAATCGACGCGCGTCCCCAAGGAGCCGGGCAGTGAAGCGCTCGCTGGAAAACTCTCTGCGGTCTTGACGGCGGGCCAACCAGTCGGAAACGGCGTGCTGCGCTTTCGGAGAGGTTCTCGAAGATCTGCTCAGGGTGGGCTGGTCAGTAAAGCTGCCGCCGCTGAGCGCTTTCCAGGAATTTGGGTAGACCCCGCCACTGGTGAGCATGGCGACCGTGGCGACGCTTCAGTGGTAAGTTTATGCGACGAATGCAGGTTATTTACGCTATAAGATCGTCGATGGCGTGAAATAAGGTCACAATATACGATTGATATATTTTAGTCGGAGAACGTGCCGTAATTGGGCGCGTCGATTATTTATCAGGATCCGGAATATTCCGGGCAGGGGACGATCTTTGACTCGATGCGGCCATGTGGTGTGAATGGTTGTTCAAATTTTCTAATGAAATAAGTTACTAATTTCTTGACAGTTTTATGAATTCCCTTGCGGTATGCGTTTGCTATTGGGCGTTGAAGACCCAGGGGGGCGCATGCGGCCGCTACGGAGTTATCCTCGTGCCATCACGGGGCTGGCGGCCTTGTCGTCGGTGAGTTGGTTCGCGCTTGGCGTGACGCCGTCACTTGCCCAGACAGCATGGCAAGGCGTTTCTCCCAATTGGCATACGGCGTCGAACTGGTCGCTGGGGGCCGTTCCGACTGGCGCCACGACAGTTACCATCGGCGCTGGCTCGCTGATTGCGCCGTCCATTACTGCCGCCGGCGCGTCCGCGAACCTGCTGCATATTGGCGCGATCGGCATGACATCATCGCTGATCGTGTCGACCGGCGGCTCGCTCACCGCGGCCGCGACGACCGTCGCAAACCTTGCCGGAGAGGCGGGATCGGCCAACCAACCTGATCGGCGGGGCCTGGTCCGGCAACTATCTCTATGTCGGCTACAGGGGCCAGGGCAGCTTCACCGCTTCGGGCGGTGCGGCGGCAAATTTTGCGGCTTTCGTGACGACCGGCTCCTTCGCCGGATCTGCCGGAACGATCACGCTCTCGGGAGCGGGGACCACCTGGTTTAATGGCAACGGCCATATCGTCGGAGAATCCGGGCAAGGCACCTATCAGATTCTCGCCGGCGCGAGGGCCGATGACCGCGCCGTCACTGCCGGCTACAACGCGACGGGGGTGGGGGCGGTCACCGTCAGTGGAGCCACCTGGAATATCCGCGGCACGTTGATGACTGGCTACGCGGGGCGCGGCGATGTGGTCATCTCCAATGGCAGCTCGGCTGCGGTTGCGGTCAACACGAATGTCGGCGAGTTCGCGTCCGCCCGGGGGGCGCTCACCATCGATGGCGCCGGCTCAAAGCTGAAGGTCGGAGGCTATTCGGTCTTTGGAATGAGCGGCCAGGGCAGTGGTCTTGTCTCGAACGGCGCTGTTGTCCAGACGAACGAGGGCATCCTCGCCTGGCAAACAGGTTCGCGCGGCGATCTGCGGGTGACGGGTACGAATTCCCAGTGGCTCGGCTCCAGATACCTGATGGTCGGCAATCTCGGCGTCGCTGAAACAACGATCGACAGTGGCGGCAGGGTGCGCATCGACGACGGCCGCGGCATGCTTGTCATCGCCAACAGCGCCGGCTCGACGGGCACCGTGAACGTCGGCGCGGCAGCAGGAGCAGTCGCCCGCGCGCCCGGCTTCATCGATGTGGCGGAAATCCGCTTCGGACGTGGCTCCGCGCGGCTCGTGTTCAATCATACCGATACAAACTATGTGGTTGGCGCGACGTTGACCGGCAATGGAGCGATCCTGCACGAAAGCGGGACGACGATCCTGACCGGAATGAACACCTTCCGGGGGACGACGACGGTGAACGGTGGTTCGCTGATCGTGAACGGATCGATGGCGGCATCGTCTGGACTGACCGTCGCGGCGGGCGCACGGCTCGGCGGGTCCGGGCAATTGCCGTCGACCACGGTGAACGGCACGCTGGCGCCCGGCAACTCGCCGGGAACGCTGACGGTGAACGGCAATCTGACCATGGGCGCGGGCTCGGTCTATGAGGCCGAAATCCAGGGCGCGGTCGCAGACCGGGTCAATGTCACGGGGAAGGCCAACCTCGCAGGCACGCTCAGGCTGGCCTGGCTGGGCGGGCCCTCTTCCTTCACGACGTCCTATACACTGCTCTCGGCGCAGGGCGGGCTCGGTGGGACGGGTTTCGGTACGCTCGATTCGGGCAGCGCCTTCGGGGCCGGCATCGCCACCAACCTGGCCTATACCTCAAACGACGTGATGCTGACGCTATCGCCAAAGCCGCTGGCCGGCTTCGTCGCATCGCCCTTGAACGCCTTTTCGGTCGCCGCCGGGCTCGATCGGGCGGTGGCGGGCGGGGCCGATCCGTCGACGCTGTTTGGCATCTACAACCTGCCGGCGGCGGCGATCCCCGGGGCGGTGAACCAGCTTTCGGGCGAGGCGCATACGGCGGCCCCGGCGATGGCGGTCTCGGCCGCCGACCAGTTCCTGCGCGTCATGCTCGATCCCTTCGCGGCGGGCCGCGGCGCGACCGGGTCGGCGCCCGGCGAAGCCTCCTTCTCCGGCCTCGTCCGCAAGGGAGCCGACGTACCGACCACGCCGGCTTTCCTCGATCCACCGCCCTACACCGTCTGGGGCGCGGCCTTCGGCTCGGTCGGCCGCACCGACGGCAGCGCGCGCATCGGCTCGGCCAAGCGCGATCTCGACGATGCCCATCTCGCCGTCGGCGCCGATGTCAGGATCATGCCCGGCACGGTCGCGGGTTTTGCGGTCTCCGGCGGTAGCGCCCGCTCCTCGCTGTCCGGCGGTCTCGGCAAGGCCGAGGCCGATGTCTTCCAGGCCGGCCTCTACGGCACGACCCGGCTCGGGCCGGTCAATCTTGCCGCCGCCTTCGGCTATGGCCGGCTCGAGAACGAGATCAAGCGCAGCATCCCGGTGCTCGGCAGCGCATTGTCCTCGTCCTATGCCACCACCGCCTGGAGCGGCCGGCTGCAGGCGAGCGCCGCGGTGCTGTCCTGGAACGGCCTGACCTTCTCGCCGCTGGCGGCGCTGCAGGCGATCCAGGCGCGCAGCCCGGCCCTGACCGAGGCGAACTGGGCCGGGGCCAATGCTGGCGCGCTGGCTCTCGCCCGGCGCAACGACATGACCTCGCGCAGCGAGCTCGGCCTGCAGCTCGACTATGCCAGCGGCCTCAACGGGCTGCCGGTCGCGGGCTATCTCCGGGCGAGCTGGGCGCATTACTACCAGCGCGATGCCGGCCTCTCCGCCTCGATTGCCGGCCTGACCGGCGCAGGCTTTGCGGTCGAAGGCGCAAGGCCCGCCCGCAACAGCGCGCTGCTCGCCGCCGGGCTCGACCTCAAGCTCAGCCCCTCCGTCACGCTCGGCGCCCGCCTTGACGGCGAACTCTCCGGCACCACGAACCGCCTCGGCGGCCAGGCCCAGGTCAGGGTTAGCTTCTAGCGCGGGCATTCCGGCCGCGTGCATGATCTCGGTCTCATGACAAGCCTCGGAGTTGCAGCCAAAGTCTGTCCGCGCTTAAACGCAGCATGCGCCAAGCCCTGCTGATCGTGGACGTGCAAGCCAGCTTCTCGCCGCCGGAATGGCTGATCCAGGGTATTGCGGCTGTTGCTGCCGGTATGCCCTCAGTGGCGACGGTCGAGAGGCATGACGAGGCAGTGACGCCTTTCGAGCGTCAGCTGGGCTGGAAACCCGGTCTGTCGGACGAGAGCCTGGTCCCTGCCGATCGCGTCTTCATCAAGCACGGCTATCTGCCGCCGGCCGCGATGATCGACCATCTCCGAGGCATGCAGGTGCAGCGTGTGCTGGTCTGCGGCCTGCAGGCCGATACGTGCGTGCTGGCCGCCGGCTTTGCCCTCTTTGATGCGGGCCTCAGTCCGGCGCTCCTGAGGTGGTTGACCGTCGGCTCCTCTCTGGATCGTTCCGGCGAACTGGGTGTCCGGCTTTGGCGCCACCATTTCGGTGCGGTGATCCTGAACCCTGATGAGCTCCTGGCTGGGTAGGTGGCCTCGGCGCCGATCCGGTTCGATCCGGTATGACGAAGCATTAATGCCTGCGTCATCGAACAGTTCGGCCGGCTTCCCTATGCGGAGGGTGCTCGGTGTTTCGCTTTCAGGACGCGTCGCGTGAGTGATTTGACGCGATACCGATGGCTTGGCGTCGAGTGCAGGTCGAAGCAGTGAATGCTCCCTGCGCGCGTCGTTACTCGTACCGGGAATACCCGGGCGAGGCTTCGGCCCGCGGGAGGAGGCGCCGTGATGGGGAGATAGCGGCGCCTCCTCTTCGATCGCGCATGAAGTGTTGCGCATCGCAGGGTCTGCGAGCTTGGCGGCATTGCATGTGTCGCGCTGGACCCAGCGCTGTCCCGCCTCACATGCATCCGTGCATAAATCCGCCAAAGCCAAATCCTTCGGCTGGCGGAGCGCCGGGCCGCCATCGCCCAAGAAAAAAGGGCCACGCCAGAAGCGCAGCCCGAAGTCTAGGGAGGAAACGCCCAAGGAGGGCGCCACAGCATCTCTGCTGCGGTGCACAGGAGATAGGGCGCCACTCTCGCGACCGCAAGAGGAAAAGGGCAGTATCGCTGCCCTTTTTTGAGGCGGCCTGCTCAGCCTTGCTGCACGGCGGCGGGGTCCATCCACATCAGCTCCCAGACATGGCCGTCGAGATCCTGGAAACCGTGGCCATACATGAAGCCGTGGTCCTGCGGCTTCGCGTAGGTCTTGCCGCCGGCGGCGACCGCAGCATTCACCATCGCGTCGACATCACCGCGGCTCTCGCGCGAAAGGCAGGTCAGGACCTCGGTGACCTTGGTCGCATCGGCAATCGGCTGTGGTGCAAAGCCTGCGAATTTCTCGTGCGTCAGCAGCATCGCGTAGATGGTGTCGCTGATCACCATGCAGGCGGCAGTGTCGTCAGTGAATTGCGGGTTGAAGCTGAAGCCGAGCGCCTTGAAGAAGGCCATGGACTTCTGCAGGTCCTTTACGGGCAGGTTGACGAAGATCATCTGGGGCATGGTCGTTCCTTGCTTGTTTCTATGTTTGAGTTGGGAAACGGCCGCCGCCATAGGCGGTAGCAGTCAGGGCCGGGACAGTGCCCTGAGGTCCTGTCGGAACCGGTCAGGATCCGTTTCGGGCAAGAGCGCGTCGACCTCGCGGTGGACGCGCTGCCAAACCGGGACGGCGAGAAGGAGGAGGGCGTGACCGGCTGGCAGCAATGCCAGCAGCCGGCTGCGCCGATCCTTCGGATCGGTTCCGACGGAGATGAGACCGCGCCGTTCCAGCGGCTTCAGCGCCGCGGTCAGGGTGGTGCGGTCCATGGCGAGCAGGCTCGCCACCGGGCCGAGGCCCGGTGGCTGCGGACGATTGAGCGACATCAGCAACGAGAACTGCTGGTTGGTCAGGTCAAACGGCCGCAAGGCCTCGTCAAAGCGTCGCGCCAGAGCCCGCGCCGCCCTCTGCACATGCAGGCACAGGCAATGATCCCGCACATGCAATGTGGTCTCGAAGGGCAGCCGGTCCACGGCGGAAAGGGGAAGAGGCTTTGACATGGAGCCTTTATGTTGATATCAACCTATCCTGTCAAGAGGGGCGTTTCGGAAGGAGGAAGGCCATGCAGCAACACCCGGTTGTTTCACGCGAGGACTGGCTTGCAGCGCGCAAGGTACTGCTCGCCCGCGAGAAGGAAGAGACGCGTCTGCGCGACGCGGTGAATGCCGAGCGAAGCGCCTTGCCCTGGGTCCGGGTCGACAAGAACTATGTCTTCGACACCCCGGCAGGGAAGCGGCGGCTGGCGGAACTGTTCGACGGGCGCAGTCAGCTGATGATCTATCATTTCATGTTCGGGCCGGAATGGGAGGCAGGTTGCCCTGGTTGTTCCTTCCTGGCTGATCATCTCGACGGCACGCTGGCGCATCTGAACAATCACGACGTGACATTGGTCGCAGTCTCGCGGGCACCGCTGCCGAAGATCGAGGCCTATAAGCGCCGCATGGGCTGGCACTTCCCCTGGGTCTCGTCCCATGGCAGCGACTTCAATTTCGACTACCACGTCTCGTTCACGCCCGAGCAGCTCAAGGGAGACAGCGTCAGCTACAATTTCACCGATACGCCGGTGGGCAATGCGCATGACGAATTGCCCGGACTGAGCTCGTTCATCCGCAACGAAGCCGGCGAGGTGTTTCATACCTATTCGAGCTATGCGCGGGGCCCGGAGGAGCTGATCGGCACATTGATGATCCTCGACCGCGCGCCCAAAGGCCGCAACGAGGAGACGACCATGAGTTTCGTCAAGCGCCACGACGAGTACGAGACGGTGCCGATGGCCGCAGCCTGTTGCGCGTGATTGCAGGCCAGGTGCGCCCGGAACCCGGTCGCGGCGAAGCGCAGGACCGGGGTCCATGCCAGCCTTGGGACGGCCCGGGTTCAGGCATGGGCCCAGGGGAGGTCTCCAGTCGCCTGAAAGGCGGAGTGGCTCAGCCCCGCGCCACGCTCGCGCGTTTCACGATGCTTGCCAGTTCGGGCGAAGGATCGAGCGTGCCGAAGACATAGCCCCAGTCGGCATCGAGCCTGGAGCGGCAGAAAGTCTCGAACACCGCCTCATTCGCGTGCTTCTTCAGCTCCGAGGCCTGCAACGCATAGGCCATCAGGTTGGCGAGCCGGCGGCCATGGCCATCGTCATTGCGCGGTTTGGCCACCTCGTCGCCGAGCCTGTCGAGCCATCGGTCGAGCGCGCGGTTGGCGCCGCGAGCGGAACCGAGTTCGGCCATGAAGGCCTCTTTCGTGCGTGGATCGCGGTTGAACGAACGCAGCACGTCCATGCACATCATGTTCGAGGTGCCTTCCCAGATCGCGTTCAGCGGCGCCTCGCGATAGAGCCGTGCCATCGGGTTCTCCTCGATGAAGCCATTGCCGCCATGGCATTCCAGCGCCTCGGCGACGAAGGCGGCAGCGCGCTTGCAGTTCCAGAATTTCGCCAGCGGTGTCGAAACCCGTGCGACGTGGCGCTCCTGCTCGCTGCTCTCCATCGCGTCGGTGGCCGCGGCAACGCGAAAAGCCATCAGGGTCGAGGCCTCGGAGTCGATCGCGAGATCGGCAAGAATATTGGTCATCATCGGCTGCTCGGCCAGCGAGGAGCCAAAGCCCTTGCGCGATTGCGTGTGGTTGAGCGCCAGGGTCAGCGCCTGCCGCATCAGCCCGGCCGAGCCGATTGCGAAATCCAGCCGGGTCAGATGGGCGTGGCTGAGGATCTCGCGGATGCCATGGCCCTCCTCGCCGACGAGCCAGCCCAGGCACTCGCGGAATTCGACCTCCGACGAGGCGTTCGAGCGGTTCCCCGCCTTGTCCTTCAGCCGCTGGATCTGCAGCCGGTTGCGGCTGCCATCCGGCAGGAAGCCGGGGGCGAAGAAACAGGAGACGCCGCTCTCGCTGCGCGCGAGCGTGAAGAACCCGTCCGATTGCGGGACCGAGAAGAACCATTTGTGTCCGGTGATCAGAAAGACCCGCCCCTCCGGCGTATCCTCCAGATAGCGCGCGGTCGTCTGGGTCTGCCGGAGGTCCGATCCGCCCTGTTTCTCGGTCATCGCGTAGCCGATGCTCGCCCCTGTCTTCTGCGAGACCGGGAGTGGGCGCTTGTCATACTGGCCGGACGTGATCTTCTCGCGCCAGAGCGAGAACTCAGGCTGGGCCAGGCCCGGCCAGGCGGCATAGGTCATGCCGGTCGGGCAGCCGACCCCATGCTCGATCTGGTTCCAGACATAGGAGAGGACGCCACGCGCAACGTGGCCGTTCGGTTCTGTCGCCGTCCAGGCCAGCGAGGGCACCTCGAGCCGGAAGGCGAGCGCCATCAATTCGTGCCAGGCCGGATGAAATTCGACCCAGTCGACGCGGTTGCCGAAGCGGTCATGCGTCCTGAGCTCCGGCGTGAACCTGTTGGCGAGACGCGCCAGATCCTGCACCGCCTCGTCGCCGGCATGGGCGCCGAGCGCCGTCGCTCTGCCTGCAACCCAGGGAGCCTGGCGGGTGACGACGCCCTGCAGCACCGCGTCGTCGGAGAAGGCGTTCCAGCCCGTGGCGGGGCGCGCCTGGTTCAGCACCTGATGGGTCGGGGCAATGGCGTGCACGGTCATGGTGGTCCTCTGGTCAGGTCCGGCGCTGCGCCGGCTATCCCGTCCCGCGACGGGGAATGAAGGGGATCCGAGGCTGACGGGTTGCGCTATTCGGCCGCTTCGCGCGGGACCCCGTTCGGCGATTCCGGCACCTCGCAACCGGTGACACAGCAGCGCCCCGGCTGCTTCGAGACCCTGCCGCCATCGGCGAGGACGCCACGTCCGAGCAGGCTCTCGACCAGTTCAACCTTCTCCGCCACCGGGTAGTTGCGCCAGATTTCGCGCTTCATCGCTTCTGGCGAGCCGCCGCCATGCAACGAGATCACCGAATACCAGCCGGCCTCCTTCGAGACGGTCAGATCCTCGATGAAGCGCGCGACCTCGGCGCGCTGGGCGTGCGGGATATCGGGGCGGCCCGCTAGTACGGCGGACAACGAGGCAGCGGTCTCGGGATTATGATCCTCATCCGGACCTGGCAGCGCCACGATCAACCCGCCCGATACGTAGTGGGCGATGCGGTGCATGTCGTAGATCTGCGTCGCCAACAGCAGCTTGCCGATATTGGAGAAGACGCTGTCAGGCATCACCGAGCCAGCAGGATCCTTCTGGCAGTAGACGGAGGCCGCGACACCACAGGCAAAAAATCCTTCCGTGATCTTGATCAACTCGACCATCTGTTCGCGGACGTGGCCATGGCGCTCCGTATCGAGCCCGTTGGCCTCGATCATCAGTGCGCCGGCGCCGATCAGGAGATCGCCGAACCCGGCTCTGGCGCCGATGCAGGAATGGCGGTGATGCGTCGCGTAGCTCGTGGTCAGGAAGCCGCCTTCCTCGGTCTCGCCGGCAAGGAAGACGCGGTCCCATGGCACGAAGACATCGTCGAACATCACGACGCCGGTCGACTGGCCGTATTGCGCCGAGAATTTCGCGGCTGGATCGCCGGGGCGTCCGGCAGGTCGCGCCACGATGGTGACGCCCGCGGCATCGCAGGGCACGGCGCAGCAGACCGCGAAATCCTCGTCGCCCAGCACGTGGGTGCGGCAGGGCATCACCAGGAATTCGTGCATATAGGGCGCGCCGGTGACGATGGCCTTGGTGCCGCGAATGACGATGCCGTCCTTCCGCCGCTCCTTGATGTGAACATAGGAATCCGGGTTCGCCTGTGCGCCCGGCCGTTTCGAACGGTCACCCTTGGCGTCGGTCATGGCGACGCCGAGCGTCAGGTCCTTGTCCTGGACCTCGTGCAGGTAGGCTCGGAAGCGTTGCGCATAATCGGTGCCGTGGCGGGCATCGGTGACTGCTGTCGCCTGCCAGAGCGCATTCAGCGCATCATGGCTGAGATAGCGCTGGGCGCAGCCCGAGATCTTGCAGACCAGCCGAACCGCCTCGAGCTTGGCGAGCAGGTCGCTGGAGCGCTCATTGATGTGCAGCATGCGGTTGACGGTCTTGCCGGAGCTTGTCTGCCGTGCCGTCATCACCGGGAGATGGGCCTCCTGATGGGCGAGGCCGTAGGTAATCCCGACCGCGTTGATGCCGGGTGCCAGCAAGGGCTCGTCAGCCACGCTCTCGACACGCTGGCCGTTGACGAAAACACGCGGATGATAGGCGCGCAGCGACTCGCGGTAGCCCGCAGCATCCATCAGCATGGGCGTGTCCTCTTGGTATTTGATTGTTGCCCATAAAATTGAACGCCGTTAGAATTTCCGTCAACCCAAATTTGGAGCGATGTCGAGGTGGCAGTGGCCGAGACGATGCAAGGGCGCCGCAAGCGGGCGGTCACGGAACTCAGGCGCGGGCTGATCCTGGACGCCGCACGCACGGTCTTCGAGCGCGACGGGCTGGATGGCGCCTCGCTGCGCGCCATTGCGGCGGAGGCCGGTTACACGCCGGCGGCGCTCTACTTCCATTTCGATTCCAAGGAAATGCTCTATGCCGAGGTCCTTGGCCAGTCGCTGTCGGCGCTGCGCAACCATGTCGACAAGGCGGTCGAAGGGGCTGTTACGCCGGAAGCCCGTTTCCGCCTGGCAGCACTCGCCTTCTTCGATTTCTATGCGGCCCATCCGAGAGATCTCGATCTCGGCTTCTACCTGTTCCGTGGCGGCATGCGCCCCCATGGGCTCGGCCGCGAGCGGGACAAGGCCCTGAACGAGGCCCTGGAGGCGGGGCTCTCGCCAATCAGGCTCGCGGTCGAACAGATGGGCCGCGATCAGGAGACGGCACGGCTGGCCATGGCCGATGCCTTCGCCCATGCTTCGGGCGTGTTGCTGCTCGCCCATACGCAGCGGCTGCGGATGTTCGGTGCCCAGGCGCGCACGCTGATGGAGCGCTATGTCGATGTCCAGATCGGGCAATTGCTGATGGAGGGAGAGCGTCCATGACACTGCTTAAGGTCGAGCGCGCCCGCCTCGTCATCATCGATTTTCAGGCGCGCCTGATGCCGGTGATCCATGACGGGCCTCGCATGGTCGCGAATGCGCGCCGGCTCGTCGAGGCGGCCGCCCTGCTCGATGTTCCCGTGGTGATGACCGAGCAGAACCCGGTCGGGCTCGGCAGTACAGTGCCGGAGCTTTCGGGCGCCGGGCCGGTGGTGACCAAGATGAGCTTCGATGCCTGTGCCGAACCGGCCTTTCTGGGCGCGCTGGAAGAGGACGAAGAGCTGATTGTCTGCGGTTGCGAGGCGCATGTTTGTGTCGGCCAGACGGTTCTCGGGCTGCTGACGCAATGGCGCCGCGTGCTTGTGGTGCAGGACGCGATCGGCTCACGCGCGCCCGAGAACAAGGAGGCTGCAATCCGGCGCATGTCTGCTCATGGCGCCGAGATGGTCACGACCGAGATGGTCCTGTTCGAATGGCTGCGGACGGCGGAACACCCGCAGTTCCGCGCCGTGTCCAAGCTGATCAAATGAGGATGGGAATGACCAAGCCTGCCATCTGGTATTTCGACCTCATCTCACCCTTTGCCTATCTCGCATTGACGAAGCTCGACGCGATTGAAGAGCTGCGGCCCGTCGTGATGAAGCCCATCGTCTTTGGTGCGGTGCTCAAGCATTGGGGCCAGCTCGGCCCGGCCGAGATCGCGCCGAAACGCGTCCACACCTATCGGCTCGCGACGCACCTGGCCCAATCGCTGAGCGTACCCTTCCGCTTCCCGCCGAGCCACCCGTTCAACCCGCTCGCCATGCTGCGTCTGTTGACCGCGCTCGACGGGCAGAAGGCCGCGGTCCGCGAAGCCTTTCGGCTGATCTGGGGGCAGGGGCGCGACGGTAATGACCCAGCCGTGCTGGCCGAGGTTGCTGCGGTCGGCGGGGATCCTGCGACGCTGGACCGCATCGGCGAACAGCCGGTCAAGGATGCGTTGCGCCTGGCCACGGAAGAGGCTGTCGCAGCTGGGATCTTTGGCGTTCCGAGCCTGCTGATCGATGGAGGGATTTTCTGGGGCGTCGATGCCATGTCGATGGCGCGTGACTATCTGGCAGCGCCGGAACGCTTCCTGAGCGGTGAAATGGCGCGGGTTTCGAGCCTGCCGATCGGAGTTCAGCGGCAGCTCTGACCGGCGGGAGGAGGCGGCGCAGTTTCACCATGTTGTCGTCCCAAGCTGGAAATCGGCCGAGGCGTTGCGCCCGGCGGGTACAGGAGGAGACGCTTCATGCTGCGCCGGTCCTTTCTTCAGCTTGGCCTTGTCGGGCTTGCGGTGCCGGCCCTGGTCGGCCGGGCGGCGGCGGCCGGACCGACGGCGCCGGGTTCCAGATTCAACATCACCTATTTCGATATCCCCGCGATCAAGGGCTCGCGCGATGTCACCGATGCCGGCGACGGCACGATCTGGGTCTGCGGTCAGCGCAACGGCACGCTCGGCCGCTTCGATCCGCGTTCGAGCCAGCTCAAGGTGGTCGAGCTCGGCCAAGGGGCCGCACCCCACGGCGTGATCAGGGGCCCGGACGGCGCCGCCTGGGTGACGGAAGGGGGGCAGAACGCCATCGCCCGCGTCGATGACAAGACCCACAAGGTCGACCTGTTCAAGCTGCCCGCGGGGCGCGAGAATGCCAATCTCAATACCGGGATCTTCGACAAGGAAGGCATCCTCTGGTTCACGGGCCAGAGCGGGATCGTCGGCCGCTTCGATCCGCAGACCGCCAGGATGGAGATCCGGGATGCGCCGCGCGGTCCGGGCGCCTATGGCATCACCAGAACGCCCTCGGGCGAGATCTGGTACGCCTCGCTGGCCGGCAACCACATTGCCCAGATCAATCCCGGTACCTTCGAGATCACGGTGGTCGAACCCCCGACGCCTGGTCAGGGCGCGCGGCGGGTCTGGTCGGATTCGAAGAACCGTATCTGGGTCAGCGAGTGGAACTCCGGCAATGTCTCGGCCTATGACACACTCAGCAACAGCTGGAAGACCTGGAAATTGCCCGGTGACAGACCGCGCACCTATTCGGTCTATGTCGATGATGCGGACAAGGTCTGGCTGACGGATTTCGCGGCCAATGCCATCGTGCATTTCGATCCGGTCACCGAAGCCTTCAGCAGTTTCCCGAGCGACAAGCCGGGCGCCAATGTGCGCCAGATGGATGGACGTTCCGGCGAGGCCTGGGGCGGTGAGAGCGGAAATGACCGGCTTGTCCGCATCCAGACCGTGAAGCAGGCGTGAGGAGCGCGCTTGTCGCATCTGCGGCGGTTCTGCTTGCCGCTCAGCCGGGCACAGCTCAGGAGAGCGGGACGGGCGAGCGCCTGTTCGCAACCTGTCAGGCCTGCCACAGCCTTGATCCCGCGAAGCCCGGCATGGCAGGTCCGCATCTCGCCGGTCTGTCCGGCCGCCGCGTCGGCACGGCCGCGGGGTTCGATTATTCGCCGGTGCTGAAGGCCGCTGGCGCGCAGGGCCTCAGCTGGGACGCAGAGCGGCTGAGATCATACCTCGCCGATCCCGAGGCCATGTTCAAAGGCAGCTGGATGAGCGCGCCCGGACTCGCCCGTGAGGCCGACCGGGCAGCCGTCGCTGATTTCCTGATGCGGCAGCGCTGACGTCAGAGCGGTCGCTTGATGGCCCTCGAGATCACGCCGACGATGCCCTCGCGGAACAGCATCACGCAGATCACGAAGATCACGCCCTGCACCACCGTAACCCAGGCGCCAAGGCTGGCGAGATAGTTCTGCATGGAGACGATGACGAGCGCGCCGACGATCGGTCCGAACACGGTTCCGAGTCCCCCGACCAGGGTCATCAGCACAACCTCGCCGGACATCGACCAGTGCACGTCGGTGAGCGAGGCGAGCTGGAAGACGATCGCCTTGGTCGAGCCCGCCAATCCGGCCAGCGCAGCCGAGAGCACGAAGACCGCGAGCTTGTAGCGATTGGCGCGATAGCCGAGCGAGATCGCGCGCGGCTCGTTGTCCCGGATCGCCTTGCAGACCTGGCCGAAGGGCGAATGGATGATCCGGTATATCAGCAGCAGTCCGGCCATGAAGATCACGGCGACCACGTAATACAGCGCCCGGTCGTCGGCGAGGCTGATCAGGCCGAAGAGCTTGCCGCGCGGCACCGACTGGATGCCGTCCTCGCCGCCCGTGAAGCGCGGCGTCTGCAGCGAGAAGAAGAACACCATCTGCGCGAGCGCGAGCGTGATCATGGCGAAATAGATGCCTTGCCGGCGGATCGCGAGCGAGCCGAACACGGCGCCGAGCATACCGGCGATCAGCGTCCCGGACAGGATCGCGAGCTCGGGCGTCAGGCCCCAGTTCTTGGCCGTATAGGCGCTGACATAGCTTGCCATGCCGAAATAGGCGGCATGGCCGAAGGAGAGCAGGCCGCCATAGCCAAGCAGGAGGTTGAAGGCGAGCGCGAATAGCGCAAAGCACATCACCTTCATCACGAAGACGGGATAGGCGAGGAAAGGCGCGACAGCGACCAGAACGGCGAGCCCGATGAAGATCGCCCGGTGGAGGCGCTCGGTACCCTTCGTGGTCTCGGTGACCGCGAGGCCGCCCGCGGGAGCGTCGGCGGAAAGCGCGTCGGCCATGGTCAGATCCTTCCAATCATGCGGAACGGCGCCATCACGCGGGCCGCCCGAACAGCCCGGCTGGCTTCACCAGCAACACCAGGACCATGATGATGAAGATCACGGTCGCGGACGCTTCGGGGTAGAAAACCTTGGTCACGCCCTCGATCAGGCCGAGGCCGAAGCCTGTGACGATCGCGCCCATGATCGAGCCCATGCCGCCGATCACGACGACGGCGAAGACGACGATGATCAGATCGGCACCCATGTTCGGATTGACCGAGTAGATCGGAGCCGCGAGTACGCCGGCGAACGCCGCAAGAGCAACACCGAAACCGTAGGTCAGGGTCACCAGCAGCGGTACATTGATGCCGAAGGCCTGTGTCAGCGTAGGGTTCTCGGTGGCGGCGCGGAGATAGGCGCCGAGCCTGGTCTTCTCGATCATGAACCAGGTCGCCAGGCAGATGACGAGCGACGCGATGACCACCCAGGCGCGGTAGTTCGGCAGGAACATGAAGCCGAGATTGTGCCCGCCCGCCAGTTGCGGTGGAATCTGATAGGGCAGCCCGGATGAGCCGTAATTGTTGCGAAACAGGCCCTGGATGATCAGGGCGAGGCCGAAGGTCAGCAGCAGCCCGTAGAGATGGTCGAGATGAGCCAGCCGTGAGATCAGGAACCGCTCGATGAGCACGCCCACGACCCCGACGATCAATGGCGCCAGCAGCAGCGCTGCCCAGTAGTTGATGCCGAGATAGTTCAGGCACATCCAGGCCACGAAGGCGCCCATCATGTACTGCGCGCCGTGGGTGAAATTGATGATGTTGAGCAGCCCGAAGATCACCGCCAGCCCGAGGCTGAGGATGGCATAGAACGAGCCGTTGATCAGGCCGAGCAGGACCTGGCCAAACAGCGCCTGTGGTGGGATTCCGAGAAGCTCGAACATGCCTTGCTCAACTTATCCTGAAAATGCTGCCAAGGACCCGCGTACCGATACGCCATCCCCTGCTGCCATCATCCCGGGTCGGCCGATGACCTGACCCGGGAGATGTGCCGGAACACATGGATCCCGGGTCCCCCTAGGAGCGCCCGGGATGGCGCGCGAGCCGGGTAAGCGGGGCCGAAGCCTCGCTCACTTCTTGACGAGCGGACATTCGCTTTCGCTGAGCGGCTTGAAGGCCTGTTCAGCCGGCAGAACCGCGATCTGCTTGTAGTAGTCCCACGGCGCCTTGGACTCGGACGGCTTCTTGACCTCGAAGAGGTACATGTCGTGCATCTTGCGGCCATCGGCGCGGACCGAGCCCTTGCCGAAGAGCGGATCGTCGGTCGGCAATTCCTTCATCTTGGCCATAACGGCCGCGGAATCCTTGCTCTTCGCGGCCTCAACGGCCTTGAGGTAGTGGAGCATGCCGGAGTAGACGCCGGCCTGGACCATGGTCGGCTTCTTGCCGCCATGGGCCTTCGAGAAGCGCTCCGACCAGGCGCGGGTCTGATCGTTCGTGTCCCAGTAGAAGGCTTCCGTCAGCACCAGTCCCTGAGCCGTCTGCAGGCCGAGCGCGTGCACGTCGGTGAGGAAGACGAGTAGCCCCGCGAGCTTCTGGCCGCCCGCGACGATGCCGAACTCGCCCGCCTGCTTGATCGAGTTGATCGTGTCGCCACCGGCATTGGCAAGGCCGATGACCTTGGCCTTGGAGGCCTGCGCCTGGAGCAGGAACGAGGAGAAATCGGTGCCCGGGAACGGTGTGCGCACGGCTCCCAGCACCTTGCCACCGTTCTTGGTGACAATGGCGGCGGTGTCGCGTTCCAGGGCGTGGCCGAAGGCGTAATCGGCGGTCATGAAGAACCAGCTGTCGCCGCCGGCCTTCACCATGGCGCCGCCCGTGCCCTGGGCGAGGGCATAGGTGTCATAGGTCCAGTGCACGGTGTTCGGCGAGCAGGCCTTGCCGGTGAGATCCGAGGAGGCCGCACCCGAGTTGATATGGATCTTGTTCTTTTCCTTGGTGATCTGGTTGACGGCCAGCGCCACCGAGGAGGTCGGAACGTCAAGGATGATGTCGACGCCGTCCTGATCGTACCATTGCCGGGCAATGGTCGAGCCGACATCCGGCTTGTTCTGGTGGTCGGCGGAGATGATCTCGACCTTGATGCCCTTCTCGGCTGCCTTGAAGTCCTCCACGGCCATCCGTGCCGCAACCACCGAGCCTTCGCCGGAGAGGTCTGCGTAGAGGCCGGAACGGTCGTTGAGCACGCCCGCCTTGACGGAAATCTGCTGCGCCAGTGCCGGGCTCGCCAGCAGAGCGCCAAATACGCTGCCCAGCAGCAATGTCTTGAGTTTCATGCCGTCTCTCCCTGAAATGACGCCGTTCTCGACGTGATTGTTCAAACCCCGAGGTAACCGTGGAGCTTGTCGATGTTTCGCTCAAGCGCCTCGTTCGGAATCATGTCGACCACCTTGCCCTGCTCGACGACATAGTGCCGGTCGGCGACCGTCGCGGCGAAGCGGAAGTTCTGCTCGACCAGGATGATGGTGAAACCCTCGCGTTTCAGTTTCGCGATGGTGCGTCCGATCTGGTCGATAATCACGGGGGCCAGCCCCTCGGTCGGCTCGTCGAGCAGCAGGAGATTTGCGCCCGTGCGCAGGATGCGCCCGATCGCCAGCATCTGCTGCTCTCCACCCGACAGTTTGGTGCCCTGGCTCTTCAGCCGTTCCTTCAGATTGGGAAAGAGCTCGAAGATCTGGTCGAGGCTGAGTCCGCCCGGCTTCACCTGCGGCGGCAACAGCAGGTTCTCCTCGACATTCAGGCTCGAATAGATGCCGCGTTCTTCGGGAACGAAGCCGATGCCGAGACGGGCAATGGTACGCGAGGGCAGGTTGATCGTCTCGGTGCCGTCGAACGAAACCGAACCCTTGCGCTTGCCCATGATGCCGATGATCGACTTCAACGTCGTGGTCTTGCCGGCGCCGTTGCGGCCGAGCAAGGTTACCACTTCTCCCGGCGCGACGTCGAAATCGATGCCGTGCAGCACATGCGACTCGCCATACCAGGCCTCGAGCCCGCGGACGGCGAGCAGCGGTTTGGTGGCGCTCGCAGGCGCCGCGGCACGGGGCGCCTCAGTGAGCATGGCCGACTCCCGATCCGATATAGGCTTCGACCACGCGCGGATCCTTCGAGACCGTGGCGTAGTCGCCTTCGGCGAGCACCTGTCCACGTGCCAGTACGGTGATGCGGTCCGAGAGCGAGGCGACGACCGAGAGGTTGTGCTCGACCATCAGGATGGTGCGGTTGGCCGAGACTTTCCGGATCAGTGCCTCGATGCGTTCGACGTCCTCACGGCCCATTCCGGCCATCGGTTCGTCGAGCAGCAGCATCTCTGGATCGAGCGCCAGCGTGGTCGCGATTTCGAGTGCACGCTTGCGACCATATGAAAGCTCGCCCGCCGGCAACTCGGCAAAGGTCGAGAGGCCGACGGCCTCGACAAGGCGCAGCGCCTCGTCGTCGAGCGATTTCAGCACATTCTCCGAACGCCAGAAATCGAAGGAGTCACCACGCTTCCGCTGCAGCGCAATGCGGACGTTCTTCATCACGCTCAGTTGCGGGAAAACCGCCGAAATCTGGAACGACCGTACCAGCCCGAGACGGGCGATCTCGGCCGGCTTCTGCCGCGTGATGTCCTGGCCGTTATAGACGATCGAGCCCTTGGTCGGCGCAAGAAACTTGGTCAGCAGATTGAAACACGTCGTCTTGCCGGCACCATTTGGGCGATGAGCGCGTGAATGCTGCCACGCTTGACCTTGAGGTCGACGCCATTGACCGCGGTAAACCCCGCGAATTCTTTGGTTAGCCCCGAGGTGGAGAGAATAATATCCTCAGACATACCACGCACACATGGTCGCCACCTTCATGATTCTTGGATTGTTCGTTTCCCCTGCGGTCATGCTGCACCGCGCGCAGCGCGCCTGTCAACGCCACGCCGGTGCAGATGAATCCATGCGCATGTGCCTAGAAATGGCCGGTTAGACGAAAGGCTTAGAGGCGGTTTCGCGCTCTTGTCACACTAGCCGGCTGGCAGAACGGCGGCGGCCATGACCGATGCGATCGCGTCGAGCCGCTGTTGGTAATCTGTGCAGGAGGGCAGGGGGCCGAGTTTGGCGCCGGCGGCTGCCTGCATCAGCGTCGTGATCAGCATCGTGGAACTGAGGCCCGTGCGTTTCAGCGAAATCTCGCCCTTCGCTTGCGCCTCCTCGATGAGGGTGCGCGCATGCCTGACGAAGATGTCTTCGAACACAAGCAGTTCCTGCCCGGCGATGCTGGCGATGACGGCCTTCAACTCGACCAGATGCTCACCGGTTCCGAGGCTTTCGAAGGCCGTGGCGAAATGAGCTCTCAACAGTGCCGTGAGGCGTTCCGGGAAGGCGGCCTTGCTGTTCAGAACTTCACGGCAACGTGCTTCGACACGCCTGCCGAGCAGCGCCAGCATGGCCCGGAAAACATCATCCTTGCCCTTGAAATGGAGATAGAGCGTCGCCTTGGCCAGCCCGGCTTCCCTGGCGATGTCGTCCATCGAGGTGCGTTTGTAGCCGTAACGGGCAAACAGGCGCAGGGCCGCATCGGCGATCTGATCGATGCGACCGGTGGCATCATCGGCGGCCACGCCGGAACTTTCGCTTCTGTCGGACATTGCAGTCTTGACAAGATCCAAACTGAGCGCGACTATCCCAATTAGACTCAAACAGTCTAATACGTCTAGTCGCGCGACCCAAGACGACGGATCACCCGCCTGCTTCTGATATGTCAGATCGGGCCGTCGAGAGCGAGCCTCTCGATCCGCACCATGGTGCCGCGCTGTGTCATATCCAGCGATCCGGAGGCAGCCATGGTCTCACTCAAAGTCAACGGCAGGACGCACAGCGTCGATGTCGACGATGATACGCCCCTGCTTTGGGCGATCCGTGACAATCTCGGCCTGACCGGCACCAAGTTCGGCTGCGGTGTCGCGCAGTGCGGCGCCTGCACCGTCTTCATCGACGGCAAGCCGCTGCGCTCCTGCGTCACGCCGGTCTCGGCGGTGGGCGATGCCGAGATCACCACGATCGAGGCGATTTCGGGCAAGGAGGCTGATGCCGTTCAGGCCGCCTGGACGGCCCGCGACGTACCGCAATGCGGCTACTGCCAGTCGGGCCAGGTGATGAGTGCGGTTGCGCTGCTCACGGAAAACAAGAAACCGAGCGACCGCGACATCGATCTCGCGATGAACGGCAATCTTTGCCGTTGCGCAACCTATGTCCGCATCCGCGCCGCGATCCATGACGCGGCCCGCACGCTGGAGGGCTGAGCCATGACCGTTCACGATCAGAACCTCTCCCGCCGCTCGCTGCTGAAGGGAGCTGGCGCCCTCGTCATCGGGCTGCATCTCCCGCAAGTGGCCCGTGCTCAGTCCGGGGCAGGCGCCGCCTTCCGCCCGGGCGGAAACGCCACCTTCGCACCCAATGCCTTCGTCCGCGTCGCGCCTGACAGCACCATCACGGTGCTGATCAAGCATATCGAGTTCGGCCAGGGGCCATTCACCGGACTGGCGACGCTCGTCGCCGAGGAGATGGACGCAGACTGGGGCCAGATGCGCAGCGAGCATGCGCCGGCCGACGTCAAGCTCTATGCCAATCTCGCATTCGGCGTGCAGGGAACCGGTGGCTCGACCGCGATCGCCAATAGCTGGGAACAGATGCGCAAGGCTGGAGCCACGGCCCGTGCCATGCTGGTCCAGGCTGCGGCGCAAGCCTGGAAGGTCCCAGCCTCCGAGATCAAGGTCGAGGCTGGCGTCCTGAGCCATGTCTCCGGCAAACAGGGACGCTTTGGTGAGTTCGCCGAGGCCGCCTCCAGGCTTGCCGTACCGGATAACGTGCCGCTGAAGCCGGCTTCGGCCTACCGCCTGATCGGCAAGGAGGGCGCGGTCAGGCGGCTCGACAGTGCCGACAAGTCGCGTGGCAAGGCCGAGTTCACCATCGATATCCACGCTCCCAACATGCTGACCGTCGTCGTTGCCCGGCCCCCGCGCTTCGGCGGCAAGGTCGGAAGCTTCGACGCGGCCGAGGCGCTCAAGGTCAAGGGCGTCGTCGACGTCAAGCAGATCGGCTCCGGCGTCGCCGTCTATGCCAATGGCATGTGGCCCGCGTTGAAGGGTCGCGAAGCCTTGAAAGTGATCTGGGACGAGAGCGCAGCCGAAAAGCGCGGCAGCCGCGAACTCATCGCAGAGTATCGCGCGCTTGCCCGCCAGAAGGGTGTGGTCGCCGGCTCGCATGGCGATGCCGAGGCCGTGCTCGCCAAGGCGGGGACGGTGATCGAGGCCGAGTTCGTCTTCCCCTATCTGGCGCACGCGCCGATGGAGCCGCTCGACGGCTATCTGCAATGGGATGGCAGCGAGGCGCTCGCCCGCTTCGGCAGCCAGTTCCAGACCACCGAGCATATGACCATCGCAACCATTCTTGGCCTGCCGCCCGAGAAGGTCAGGCTCGAGACCATGCTGGCCGGGGGTAGCTTTGGCCGACGCGCGCAGGTCAGCCAGCATCTCGCGGCGGAACTCGCCATGGCCGCCAAGGCGATCGGGCCGAACCGTCCGGTCAAGCTGGTCTGGACTCGCGAGGATGACCTCTCCGGCGGCTATTATCGCCCGCTCTTCGTGCATCGCCTGCGCGGTGCCGTGAACGAGGGCAAGATCACGGCCTGGGCCGATAGCATCGTCGGCCAGTCCTTCTTCCTCGGCACGCCCTTCGAGGCGATGGTGGTGAAGAACGGCATCGACGCAACCTCGGTCGAAGGCGCCAACGAGCTCTTCTACGAGATTGCCGATTTCCACTGCGAGGTGAACAACCCCAAGGTTGGCGTGCCGACCCTGTGGTGGCGCTCTGTCGGCCATACGCACACGGCCTATGCGGTCGAGTGCTTCGTCGACGAGTTGCTGCAGGCGGCGGGGCAGGATCCGGTCGCCGGCAGGCTTGCCCTGATGAACCGTCATCCGCGTGCCGTCGGCGTGCTCAAGGCTGTCGCCGAACTGGCGAAGTGGAATGGCTCCGGCCCGGTCGACGGCCGCGCCCGCGGCGTCGCGGTGGTCGAGAGCTTCGGCTCTTTCGTTGCCCAGATCGCGGAGGTTTCGCTCGGCAGCGATGGTGAGCCGAAGGTTCACAAGGTCTGGTGCGCGGTGGATTGCGGGGTCGCGGTCAACCCCGACATCATCCGGGCGCAGATGGAAGGCGGCATCGGCTTTGGTCTTGGCCATGCGCTCTATGGCGAGATCACGCTCGACCAGGGCAGGCCGGTCCAGGCCAATTTCGATACCTATCGCTCGCTGCGCATCCACGAGATGCCGGAGGTCGAGGTCGCGATCATCAGCTCGACCGAAGCGCCGACCGGGGTCGGCGAGCCTGGCGTGCCGCCGATCGGCCCGGCGGTCGCCAATGCACTGGCAAAGCTCGGGCAACCGCGTCCGCGGCAATTGCCGATGGTCGGAGGCACGGTCTGATGCAGGCGCCCCTCCTTCATGCCGTCCTGGCGGGGGCCGGACTCTGTCTCGCCGGGACCGCGCTCACCTCGGCGCAAACGACGCGACAGGCGGCGCCGTCCGCCTCGCTGCGTCCAGCCGAGAGCTCCAGCACCATCGCCAACCAGCGCGATCGCTCGGTCGCCCTGTTCGGCGAGATCGGCACGGTGCTGCAGCATCCGCGCTGCATGAACTGCCACCCGGCGACCGAACGCCCGCGGCAGGCCGATGCGAGGCGCCTCCATCAGCCGCTCGTCGTGCGCGGCAAGGACGGGCACGGCGCACCGGGGCTGGAATGCGCGACCTGCCACGGCAAGCAGAATTTCGACCCGGCGCGGATTCCAGGTGATGGTCACTGGGCGCTGGCGCCAGCCTCGATGGCCTGGGAGGGCAAGTCGCTCGGTCAGATCTGCGAGCAGCTCAAGGACCAGAACCGCAATGGCAGCCGCGACCTGGCGGCAATCGTCAAGCATGTCACCAGCGACACCCTTGTGCTCTGGGCCTGGAACCCGGGACCCGGTCGTGTTCCGGCCCCCGGCAGCAATGCGCAATTCGGTGCACTGATGCAGGCCTGGGTCGATACGGGAGCCGCCTGTCCGGCGTCCTGACGTGGCTCCTTCTTCTCCCCCCTCGGGCCACGAGGGGAGGCACACATGCCCACCCACACCCTCGTCCATGTTGCAACTGCACCATGGGCTCGGCTAGTCCTTGGGAGGAACGCTCCTCTCCCCCTGATCCCAGCGGCAAAGGCATCGCGATGAAGAAGGTCTACCCCGACGCAAAGGCGGCGCTCGCCGGTATCGTCAAGGACGGCATGACGATCATGGCCGGCGGCTTCGGCCTCTGCGGCATTCCCGATACTCTGATCGAGGCGATCCGTGATTCCGGCGCCAAGAACCTGACCTTCATCTCCAACAACGCCGGCGTCGACGGCGCGGGACTTGGTCTGCTGCTGGAAACCCGCCAGATCAAGAAGATGATCAGTTCCTATGTCGGCGAGAACAAGCTTTTCGCTCAGCAATACCTGGCCGGTGAACTCGAGCTTGAATTCACGCCGCAGGGCACTCTTGCCGAGCGAATTCGTGCCGGCGGGGCCGGCATTCCCGCCTTCTTCACCAAGACCGGTGTCGGTACGCTGATTGCCGAGGGCAAGGAGGAACGCGAGTTCAATGGCGAGCGCTACATCATGGAGCGTGGCCTCTTCGCCGATATCTCGATCGTTCATGCCTGGAAGGGCGATACCGAGGGCAACCTCGTCTATCGGAAGACGGCGCGGAACTTCAATCCGATGATGGCGAGCGCCTCGCGCTTCACGGTCGCAGAGGTCGAGCACCTTGTGCCGGCCGGTGAGATCGATCCCGATCACATGCACACGCCCGGCATTTTCGTGAAGCGCATCGTGCATGTGCCGAACCCGGTCAAGCGCATCGAGCAGCGCACCACCCGTCCCCGTCCGACGGCTTGAGGAGACAAGGACCATGGCTTGGACACGTGAGCAGATGGCCGCCCGCGCCGCCAGGGAGCTGCAGGACGGTTTCTACGTCAATCTCGGTATCGGCATCCCGACGCTGGTCTCGAACTACATTCCCGCCGGCATGAGCGTGCAGCTCCAGTCGGAGAACGGCATGCTCGGCATGGGTCCCTTCCCCTATGAGGGTGAAGAAGATCCCGACCTGATCAATGCGGGAAAGCAGACCATCACCGAACTGCCGACGACGAGCTATTTCTCCTCGGCGGATTCCTTCGGCATGATCCGTGGCGGTCATATCGATCTGTCGATCCTCGGCGCGATGCAGGTGGCCGAGAACGGCGATCTCGCCAATTGGATGATCCCCGGCAAGATGGTGAAGGGCATGGGCGGCGCGATGGATCTCGTCGCCGGTGTCAAGAAGGTCGTCGTGGTGATGGAGCATGTCGCCAAGAACAAGGACGGCTCCGAATCGGCAAAGCTGCTCGAGGCCTGCGACCTGCCGCTGACCGGCGCCGGCGTCGTCGACATGGTGATCACCGATCTCGGTGTCTTCGCCGTGGACAAGGCGAATGGCGGCGGCATGACCCTGATCGAGCTGGCGGACGGCGTTTCGCTGGATGAGATCAAGGCCAAGACCCAGGCCAAGTTCAAGGTCGCGGTCTAGCCGCCGCGGTATCATCCCAGGGCGGCGCATGTCGCCCTGGATCGCCGCGCTGAACACGCGCGATCAGGTCTCAGTCGCGGCCTGTCCCGATCTCCCAACCATGCCGGATCAACTCCGGATCGGCATGCTCCTCCTGCGGATAGCCGACGCAGAGCCAGGCGATCAGCTTCCATTGCGGCGGTACGCCAAGCGCAGCCGCAATCGCCTCGGGTTCGAGGATCGAGACCCAGCCGACGCCGATGCCATGCATGCGCGCTGCCAGCCAGAACTGGGTTATGGCGGCGACCACGGAATAATCGAGCATCTCCGGCATCGTGCGCCGGCCGAGCCCATGGCCTTGTTCCGTGCCGTGGTCGCAGAACACGGCAAACTGCTCGGGGGCTTCACGCAGGCCTTCGAGCTTCAGGTTGGCATAGAGCCGGGCTCGCTCGCCGGCATAGTCACCGAGCGCCTCGGCGTTGCAGTGCGCAAAACTGGCCTGCGCCGCCGCACGCTGCACTGCGTCCATGACACGCAACCACCGCCAGGGCTGCGAATGGCCGACCGAGGGAGAGAGTTCGGTCAGCTTCAAGAGATGCGCCAATAATGCTTCGGCCACCGGCTCCGATCGGAAGCGGCGCACATCGCGCCGCCAGGCGAGCAGTGTCTCGAATTGTGCCGCAAAGGCCTCGTCGAAGACCGGAGGCTCGCTCATGGCTGCCCACTGAAGCGGGCGATGGCGTGGAAGAAGGAGCCGGTTACCAGCGCTCGCCGGCCGCCGGCGGGAGCTGGAGCCGAGCCATGCGGGTCGGTCACCATCGCGAAGGGCGCGTCATCGCCAACCGAAGTGATCGTCGCATAGTGGAATTCATGTCCGGTCAGTGCCTGCCCGGCCGAACCCAGCGGACCATTCGCCTGGAGCACGGCGCGGCGGTAACCCAGATTCATCTTGCGCTTCGCGAAGCTGGTCTCGACAGAGAGCAGGTTCGCCATGGCATGGGCTGTGCCGTCGGCATCGATCAGCGTTTTGCCAAGCACCATGTAGCCGCCGCACTCGCCATGGACTGGCCGGGTCTCCGCGAAGCCGCGCAAGCCCGCCAGGAAGCGGCTGGCGCCGGCGATCCGGCCGGCATGAAGCTCCGGATAGCCGCCCGGCAGCCAGCAGCTGTCGCAATTCTGCGGCGGTGGTTCGTCGGCGAGCGGCGAAAAAGGAACAAGCGTGGCGCCGGTCGCACGCCAGCCGGTTTCGACATGAGGATAAACGAAACTGAAGGCGGCATCGCGGGCAATGGCGATGCGGCGTCCAGGGGCGGGCAGGGCGGGAGCACCATGCCGGGTTACCGGGAGCTCGGTCGGTTCGGCCGCGGCAAGGATCGCATCGAGGTCGACCGCGGCTGAGATCGCGTCTGCGAGCGCATCGAGCCGGGCATGCAGATCCTCTGTCTCGCCGGCTTGTACAAGGCCGAGATGGCGTTCGGGCAGGATCAGGCTTGCCTCGCGCGGCAGGGCGCCGAGCACGGGTAATCCGATCCGCTCCATGCCGGCCGAGGCGAGCCGGCGATGGCGTTCGCTTGCCACCTTGTTGAGGATCACGCCGACGATACGGATGCGCTCGTCATAGCGCATGCAGCCCAGCGCCACCGCGCCAGCCGACTGCGCCTGACCGGAGACATCGACGACCAGCACGACAGGCCAACCGCAGAAGGCCGCGATATCGGCGCTCGCGCCCGTATGCCCCATCTCGCCCGGCACGCCGTCGAACAGGCCCATCGAGCCCTCCGCGACGACGATATCGGCGGCTTCTGCAGCCTCTCCTGCGATCTGGCCGAGCAAAGTGTTCGGCATCGCAAAACTGTCGAGATTGGCGCTGGGTGCGCCGGTTGCGGCCGCGTGGAATGCCGGGTCGATATAGTCCGGCCCGCATTTCAGTCCGCGGACGGTCAGCCCTCGCTTCACCAGGGCCCGTTGCAAACCGAGCGTGATCGTCGTCTTGCCCGAGCCGGAGCGCGGCGCGGCGATGAGGAGGCCTTTTCCGCTCATGCGATGATCTCCGCAGGCCCCTGACGGAGCCGTCTTGCTGCGCTATGCAGGCGCTCATGGAAGACTTGCCGCCCCAAGGCGAATTGCGACGCGGCTGGACGACTGGCGCTTGCGCTGCCGCCGCCGCCAAATCCGCCTATTGCGGCTGGGTGGCCGGCTCGTTTCTCGATCCCGTCGAGATCACGCTGCCGGGCGGGCAGCGGCCGGCCTTTGCCCTGGCGCGTCAGGCTGAGCTGGCAGAGGGCGCCGAGGCCGGCATCGTCAAGGATGCGGGCGACGATCCCGACGTCACGCATGGCGCGCTGGTGGTTGCGCGGGTCGGCCCGGCCGCGCCTGACGCGGGCATCGTTTTCCGCGCCGGAGAGGGCGTCGGCACCGTCACCTTGCCCGGCCTGCCATTGCCGGTCGGCGAGCCCGCCATCAACCCGATGCCGCGTGAGATGATCCGGCAGGCCCTGACGGAGGTCATCGCGGCGACAGGCGGTCCGCCCGACGTTACCATCACCATCGCGATTCCTGGCGGCGAGGCCATCGCCCGAAAGACGATGAATCCGCGCCTCGGCATCGTGGGGGGGCTCTCGATCCTCGGCACGACCGGAATCGTCATACCGTTTTCGTGCTCCGCCTGGATTCACTCGATCCATCGCGGCATCGATGTCGCACGCGCGACCGGGCTGACCCATGTCGCGGGCGCCACCGGCTCGACCTCCGAAGCCGCCATCCAGCGTCTCCATGGCCTGCCGGAGCAGGCCCTGATCGACATGGGGGATTTCGCCGGTGGCATGCTGAAATATCTGCGACGCCACCCGGTCCGTCGCGTCACGGTCGCCGGCGGCTTCGCCAAGATGGTCAAGCTCGGGCAGGGCATGCTGGACCTGCACTCGCGTGCGGGTCCGGTCGATTTCGCCTGGCTGGCGGCGCGGATCCTGGAGGCGGGTGGAAGCGAGCACCTCGCGGCCTGGGTGCCTCAGGCCAATACGGCGCTCGAGGTGTTGCAACGTGCCCAGGCCGAGGGGTTGCCATTGGCCGAAACCGTCGGCCGGCATGCCTGGGTCAATGCCGCGCATTCCTTCGGCGTGCCGGACAGTGAGCTGGAGATCGCGATTTTCGATCGCACCGGCGGCCTTCTGGCGCGCACACCATTCCGCAAGGTGGGGTAGGTCCGACCGCGTCACACGCCACCGCCGCTGGGCCGGAAGCGCCGGTCGTAGCCTGCAGAATACAAAGCGCTTTCACCAAAATCCTGCGAACCGAGCGCCGGACCGACAAGGATCAGCGCGGTCCGCTCCAGCCCCGAGGCCTGAACCTCGGCCGCGATCGAGCCGAGCCTCCCGCGCAGCACGCGCTCATCCGGCCAGGAGGCGCGGAAGACGATGGCGACGGGACAATCTGCTCCGTAGAACGGTGTCAGCTCGGCGACGACCTGCTCGATGACATGGATCGAGAGATGGATCGCTAGCGTCGTGCCCGAGGCGGCGAAGGTCGCGAGTTTCTCGCGCTCCGGCATCGCCGAGGCGCGGCCCGAGGTGCGTGTCAGAACCAGGGATTGCGCGACACCGGGCAGCGTCAGTTCACGCTTCAGCGTCGCTGCAGCCGCGGCGAAGGCCGGCACGCCGGGCGTGACAGTGTAGGGGATGCAGAACGCATCGAGCCGGCGCATCTGCTCGCCGCAGGCGCTCCAGATCGAGAGATCGCCCGAATGCAGCCGGGCCACGTCCTGCCCCGCTTCATGGGCGACCCGCATCTCCGCAATGAGTGAGTCGAGGTCGAGCGGGGCGGTGTCGACGATGCGCGCTCCGGGTGGACACCAGTCGAGCATGGTGCGCGGGATCAGCGAGCCGGCATAGAGGCAGACCGGGCAGGCGGCGATCAGGTCGCGCCCGCGAAGGGTGATGAGATCGGCGGCACCTGGGCCGGCGCCAATGAAATGGACAGTCATGACGTGCTCCGCGCCAGCGCGCAGGTGACGCGGGCAGTGGCGATCCGTGGCTGGATCAGCACCGATCCAGGGCCGGCGGCCGCGAGCGCAGCCGCCTCCGCGACGGAGCCGACGCCATAGAGAGAGGCGATGCGGGTCGAGCGTGTTGCACAGGCGGCCTCGTAGCCCTTGAGCGCTTCGTCGGGAATCGCGACGAGTTCGGCGTTGCGGCTCCGCGCTGTGGCAAGGAGACCCGCCTCGCGCGAACGGCTGGCGATGGTGGCGAGGCGCAACGCCGTCGGCGCCACGCCGGCTTGCCTGAGCGCCTGGTCGAGGCAGGCGAGAATATCCACCTCGCTGGTGCCCGGGCGTAATCCTATCCCCGCCACGATCACGGCTTCACCACCCGCCATTGTGTCACCGGCATCGCGGCGCGCCAGCCATGCATGCTGCCGATCGCGTCGAGATGGCTGACGCCGATCCGGCGCAAGGTGCCGCCATACGCGGCGTAGAGCGCTGCAAGCCGGGCTTCGCCCTCCAGCGTCACCACATTGGCAACGAGGCGGCCGCCCGACTTCAGCGCACCCCATGCAGCCTCGAAAACTCCGGACTCGGTGATGCCGCCGCCGATGAAGACCGCATCCGGGACCGGGCGGCCGGTAAAGCTCGCCGGTGCCGTGCCGATGGCGACCTCGATACGGAGCGCACCGAGGGTCGAGCCGTTGCGGGTGATCCGCGCAGCCCGCTCGGGCCTGGCCTCGAAGGCGATGGTCTGGTTGCCGGGATTGCGCAGGCACCATTCGAGCCCGACCGAGCCCGAGCCGGCGCCGACATCCCAGAGCAGTTCTCCGGCACGCGGCCGCAGGGCCGATAACGTGATCGCACGGATATCGGCCTTGGTGATCTGGCCGTCATGCTCGAACCAGTCGTCATCCAGTCCGGAGGCGAGTGGGAGGATACGCGCTTCGCGCTCTGCGACCAGATCCAGCGCGATCAGGTTGAGCGGGTCGACTGTGCCGAGATCGAAGGCCTGCGCCTTGCACTCGCGGATGCGTTCGCGTGGACCGCCAAGCGCCTCCATCACCACGAGCCGCGAGGCACCAAAGCCGCGCGCGCTCATCAATTCAGCTAGCTTTCCCGGGGTCGAACCGTCCCAGGACAGAGCGAGCATGCGCCGGCCGGGCTGCAGAAAGGGGATGATGCGTTCCAGCGCGCGACCATGCAGCGAGACGCGGCCGCATTCCTCTTGCGGCCAGCGCAGCCGATTGCAGGCGAGCGCGAAGGAAGAGAGCTGCGGATAGATCCGCATCTCGTCCGGGCCCAGCGCCTTCGCCAGGCCGGCACCGATCCCATAATGGAACGGGTCGCCCGTGGCGAGCACGCAGACCTTGCGGCCTCTCTGCGAGAGGATCAGCGGCAGCGCATTGCGGAAGGGCTGCGGCCAGGGCGCAGCCTCACCCGCAACCGGCCCGATCAGGGCGATATGCCGGGCGCCGCCATAGACGAGCTCGGCGCCTTCAAGCGCGGCAAGCGCATCCGGCGAAAGCCCGGCGCGGCCGTCTTCTCCAAGCCCGACGAGAGAGAGCCAGGGCTCGGCGGCCGAGGCGGATGCCCTCGACAGTTCGTCGGATTCAGGCGAAAACAATGTCATGACGGTCCTGATCCTCGGCGGCACCAGCGAAGCTGTAGCGCTTGATCAGCTTCTTGCTGACCAGGCGCCGGAAATCCGCGCGGTTGTCTCGCTGGCCGGACACACCTCCGATCCCAAACCCCTCAATTTGCCGGTGCGTGTCGGTGGTTTCGGCGGCATCGAAGGCTTGCGCCATTATCTCATAGAAAACCGGGTCGTCGCCGTGGTCGATGCCACGCACCCTTTCGCCGCCATCATGCCGTTCCACGCGGAGGCCGCCTGCAAGGCCGAGAACGTGCCGCTCATCGCGATCCGGCGTGAATCCTGGAAGCCCCGACCGGGCGATCGCTGGCGCTCGGTGCCGGACATTTCGGCAGCGGTCGAGACGCTGGGCAAGCCGCCGCGCCGTGTCTTCCTGACGGTCGGACGGCTGGAGCTGCCGGCCTTCGCCGATGCACCGCAGCACCACTATCTCGTCCGGGTGATCGAGCCGATCGGCGACCGCCTGCCGCTGAACGGCGTCAAGGTCATCCAGCAGCGTGGCCCCTTCGAGGCCGATGAAGAGGAGGACCTGATGCGCCGGGAGGGCATCGAGATTCTCGTCTCCAAGAATTCCGGCGGTCCGGCGACGGTCGGCAAGCTGACGGCGGCCCGCCGGCTTGGCCTTCCCGTGATCATGGTCGAGCGGCCGCCCAAACCCGATGTCGCAACCGTCGATCATATCGATCAGGTCCTGCCCTGGCTGGTGGCGCAGGGGATCTTCGTCACCGAACGCGGTGTGTAGACGATCGGCGCCTGGCCGGGGCGGGCGATCGTTCGCGTGCTCGAGGCACCGATCATCACCAGCGTTGCCATGTCGGCCGAGCCTGCCGCCCCCACAGCCTCGCTCATCGGCAATACGCGCAAGGCTTCGTCCGGCCGTCCCACCGCGCGCGCGAAGATCACGGGTGTTTCAGGCGCGCGATGCCGGGCCGCCAGCGCCAGGGCCTCGCCGAGCTGCCAGGGCCGAGCCTTCGAGATCGGGTTATAGAGCGAGATCACGAAATCGGCGTTCAGCGCCGCTTCCAGCCGCGCGGTGATCACGTCCCAGGGCTTGAGGTTGTCAGAGAGCGAGATCGCGCAGAAATCGCCGCCAAGCGGAGCGCCGGCCCGCGCCGCTGCGGCGAGCATCGCGGTAATCCCGGGTTCGACGCTGATCGGCAGGGCCAGCCAGCCGGGCTCGCCGGCCTCCAATGCCTCGAACACGGCGGCTGCCATCGCGAAGACGCCCGGGTCACCGCCCGAGACCACCGCGACCGTCCGGCCCTGGGCAGCAAGGTGCAACGCATAACGGGCGCGTGCGATCTCGACCCGGTTGTCGGATGCGTGTTTCGTCTGCCCCTCGCTGACCGCCAGTCGGTCCAGATAGGGACCGTACCCGACGAGGTCGGTGGCCGCTTCGAGCGCAGCTTGCGCAGCCGGTGTCAGCCAGTGCGGCTCTCCGGGGCCGAGGCCGACGATGGTGAGCGAGCCGCTCATAGCCGTCGGCCCTCGCCCGGAACGAGGATCATCGAGAAATAGGGGGCTGTGTCATCGGCCTTCTCATCGAGCCGGGTCACGACCTGCCCGGCCATCGTCGCCCGCTCGACATAGATCGCGCGGTGGATCAGCCCGGCTGCCTTCAGCGCACGGCGTACCTTCGGCAGGTTGCGGCCGAGTTTCATGATCACGGCCGCATCGGTATCGAGCAGACGGCGACCCAGCTCCGCTTCCGACAAGGTGCCGGGCAGCACGGTCATGACGTCGTCGCCCCACGTGATCGGCGCGCCCGCGCGGACCCAGGCGCCGGCCATGCCGGTGACGCCCGGCACGACCTCCGTCGGAAAGCGGTGGGCGAGCCGCCGCCATAGATGCATGAAGGAGCCGTAGAAGAACGGATCGCCGTCGCAGAGCACGGCGACTGTCCGGCCCGCCGCCATCTCGGCCGCCAGCAATTCCGCGGATTCATCGTAGAAGGCGGCGATCGGCCCGGTATAGCCATCCTCCGCGACCGGAACCTCGGTCGTCACTGGGAAGGCGAGCACGATCTCGCGCGCCGGATCCGGCGGGATCACCGCGTCGGCGGTGACGCGTGCATTGCCGCGACTGCCCTTCTTGCAGAAATGCACCAGCCGGTCGGCGGTCGCGATGATGTCGCGGGCCCGGACCGTCATGTAGTCGGGGTCTCCTGGGCCGAGACCGACGCCGAAGAGCAGGGTGCCCGGGTTCTGTGGTGAGGACCGGTCTATGCTCACCGGCTCACTCCTTCTCTTGCGCCAGGGCGTTGACGGCAGCGGCCGCCATCGCAGAGCCGCCGCGGCGCCCATGGACGACAAGGAAAGGCACGCGGCCATCCCGCGCCAGCGCCTGCTTCGATTCAGCCGCGCCGACGAACCCGACTGGGATGCCGATCACGGCTGCCGGCCTTGGCGCACCGGCATCGAGCATTTCCAGCAGGCGGAAAAGCGAAGTCGGGGCATTGCCGACGACGACCAATGCCCCTGCGAGATGCGGTCGCCACAGTTCCATGGCTGCCGCCGAGCGCGTCGTGCCGGCCTGCTTCGCCAGCGCCGGTACCTCAGCCTCGTCCAGCGTGCAGATCACCGCATTGCTGGCCGGCAGGCGGGTGCGGGTCACGCCATTGGCGACCATCTTGGCGTCGCACAGGATCGGCGCGCCGGCACGCAGCGCAGCTTCCGCAGCGTCCGTGAAATCGGCGGACATCTCGACGTCGCGCGGCAGGTCGGTCATGCCGCAGGCATGGATCATGCGCACCACGACGCGGGCGGCCGCACCTGAGAAGCGGGAGAGATCGGCCTCGGCCCGGATGATGGCGAAGGAGCGCTCATAGATCGCATCACCCTCGCGGATATAGTCGTAGCGCGTGTTCAAACCTGTGGTCCTGAAAGCCGGCCTGCGGTCAGGCGGGTGTGAATGTCCTGTCCCGGCTGCAGACGCTGCACAATCTGCGAAAGGTCAAGCCTCGCCATCGGCTTGTCCCGCGTCGTTCCGCCGACGACGACGTCATAGCGCCCGTCATGCCCGACCAGGGTGAGGTCGGCGGGGCCCGCATGCGCGCAGGATTTGACGCAGGCCGATAGATGCAGGCTGAGGCCCGCAGCGAGAAGCGAGGCTGCCGCCGCGGCCAGGACCGCGGCATCGCCCATCGTCTGCGTCTCGCCGCGCAGGCAGGCAGGCTTGCCGGAGCATGCCTGCACCGAGAGCCGTGGATCGGCGTCTCGGATGATCAGCCCCAGTGCCTCGCATCGTGCGGTGAGGCTCGCGGCGGCATTGTGCTCGAGTCCCAGGAAAGCCAGCCCGCGCCAGGGCGAAAAGCGGATTTCGCTGACGCCATGCGCGCTGGCGGCCTCGCATAGCCGCGACAATGTCCGAGTGTCCGAGCGGCCGAACGGCAGCCCCGCGATCAGGGCACAACGGGAGGCGCGCAACGCGAAGAGCCCGACCCGCCTCGGAGCGGAGCGAGCCGCCGGCGCAGCCGCCCGCGATATCGAACAGGCCTGGGTCAGCGCGCTAATCTGGTCGTCGTCGAGATCGCGCAGGCGATGGATCCTGTCAGGCGCAGCCCGCCGGTATGCCGCAAAGCCTGACAACAGCCCTGCCGTTACGGCGCCCGCATCATCGGATGCGACCGGACCAAGCCAGCCGCCTTGCGGCAGGCCGATCACGACGGAGCCCTGGTCAATCGCAACCACCCGCAGATCGCCGGCAAAGCCATCGAGTGCGAGTTCGCCGCCGCCATCGACGATGACGCTGGTCTTGGGCGGCAACCCTGAGATGGCGCGCCCCTGGCGTTCCAGCGATGCGGCCAGAATGGCGGCATCGATCAGATCGCCCGCATCCTGGCCGGCGAGCGGTGAGGCGAGCACGAGGCGCTGTGGCCCTGGCCCGCCGGCTTCGTCGACGAGCCGCTCCGCCAGCAAGGCCTCGACAAGGGTGGGATGGGCCTCCTGCCGCACACCCCTGATCTGGAGATTGCCGCGGCCGGAAATCTCGATGAGGCCATTGCCCGTCTCTTCGGCCAGATCCGTCAGGCGTCGCAATTGTGCGGGCTGCATCCGCCCGCCCGGCGGGTGCAGTCGCACGAGCCAGCCGTCCCCGGTTTCCATCGGCCGGAGCGTGCTCGGACACCAGCCGCGCCGGAGCGCTTGCTGCGTCGGGGCGATCATTCCGCCGCGTCCTTGCTGGTGAGGAAGGCGGCCACGGAATTGCGCCGGCTCTGCCAGAGGCCGCGCCGCTCGGCTTCCGTCAGCCGCGCGCGGATCGAGGCGGCCGCGGGCGCATTTGCCTGTTCCAGCGCGCTCCAGATGGCCGGGTCGGCGCAATAGGCCTGGAATACGGCGTCGAACAGCCCGTCCGAGACCGCGTCGGTGCTGGCCGCATAGACGAAGAGCGTGTCGATGGTCTCGGCGAGTTCGGCCGCACCGCGCCAGCCATGAGCAAGCTGGCCTGCGATCCAGCGCGGGTGGCAGAGCCGGCCGTGGACGATGCGCGCAATGTCCTCGGCCAGGGTGCGCGTCTTCGGTGCGTCCGGGTTGGAGCTGTCCAGGCTGTAGAGCGCCGCCTCGCTCCCGAGCGCCTGCGCCGCCGCTGCAAAACCGCCGATCACATCGGCGGCGCTCGTCGCTTCCAGAATGTCGCGCCCGGCCGTGTCGCTGATATGGACGAAGGCGTTTGCCGAGGCGACGCGACGCGCGAAGCCGGGATCGGCGCTGGCCACACCCTCCGCACCACCGAAGGCATGACTGCTGGCTGCGAGATAGGCTGCGCCAAGGTCGCCGCGGCTCTCCCATTGCCCATCGAGCGCGCGGTCGGCCATGGCCGCGCCGAAGCGGCCGGGTGCCGGGCCGAAGATGCGCGCGGCGTCTTCGCCGCGCCGGCGGGCTGCAGCAGGCTCGTTCCACTCATCGGCTTCGTCGAGCACCGCTACGGCACGTGCTGCGGCATCGATCAGCGCGATCTGACCTGGGAATGTGTCGCGAAAGGCGCCGGAGATGCGGATGGTGAGGTCGATGCGCGGGTGTTCGAGCCTGGCCTGCGGAATCACGGAAAATCCGGTCACGCGCGTTGAAGCGTGATCCCAGAGCGGCGCGACGCCCATCAGGGCAAGCGCATGCGCGATGTCCTCGCCGCCGGAGCGCAGTGTGGGCGAAGCCCAGAGATCCATCACGATCCGGCGTGGATAATCGCCGTGATCCTGGAGATGGCGTGCGATCAGCGACGCTGCGGCGCGCACGCCGAGGCGCGCGGCGGCCCGGGTCGGGATCGCGCGCGGATCGAGCGTCGAGAGGTTGCGGCCGGTCGGCAGCACATCGCTCTGCCCGCGATGCGGCGAGCCGGCAGGGCCGGGCGGAACGAACCGCCCGGCCAGCGCGCGCAGCAGGTTGTCGCGCTCGTTGCGGGATGACGCGGGATCATGCGCAGCCCGCCCGAAGACATGCAGCCCATCGCGGAAGGGCAGTTCGGCGATGTCGCAGAGATGCGCGTCGAGCTGGGTCAAGGCGCTCGCCATGTCGAGATCGGGCGTGACACCGCAGGCTTGCGCCAGCCCGCTTGCTTCGGCTCGCCCGCGGATTTCACGGGCAACGATCTCGGCGCGGCGCGGATCGAGGACCTGCGCTTGCGAAAATTCCTCGACGAGATCGCGCAGCAGCCCCACTTCGCCGGAGGCATCGGCATGCACCAGTTCGGGCGGGAGATGGCCGAGCGTCACGGCCGAAAGCCGGCGCTTGGCAGGAGCCGCCTCGCCGGGATCATCGACGACATAGGGGTAGATCACCGGCAGGCCGCCAATCGCAAGCCGCGGCCAGCAGCTTGGCGAAAGAGCCACCGCCTTGCCGGGCAGCCACTCGGTCGTGCCATGTGTACCGAGATGGATCAGCGCGTCGGCATCGGCAACCCGCCGGAGGCCGAGATAGAAGGCGAGATAGGCATGGCCCGGCGGCGCATCGGGGTCGTGATAGCGCGCCTTGCGGTCGGGCGTCGTGTCGCGCGGGGGCTGCAGCGCAATGGTAAGACGACCATAGCGGACCGCACGGAAACGGAAGGCCGAGCCGTCGCAGGCGCTATCCGCCTCGGGTTCGCAATGGGCCGTGACGAGTGCCCGGCGTGCCGCGTCGGGAATCGCTGCGAGCCAGACGCGATACTCGGCGAGCGGGACTGCAAACTCAGCCGGCCCTTCAGTCAACGCCTGCATCAAACGCGTGTCGTCACCGTGAGCGAGGTGGCCATTCCGGCTCTCCCCTGGCGCGTCCGGGATCACAGTCAGCGCGGATGGGGCGACATCGTATCCGGCCTGCGCCAGCAGTTCGCAAATGGCCGCGACACTGGCTGGGGTATCGAGCCCGACTGCAAAGCCGGCCCGCCCTCCGCGCGCCGGGTAGTCGGACATCACCAGGGCGAGCTTGCGCTCGGCGGCCGGTTTGCCGGCCAGTGCGATCCAGCCCGACGTGAGATCGGCAAGGGCGGCCACACCATCGCGATCAGGAACCAGCCGGCGGCTCGTCAGGCCGGTCCGTCCGTCCGTCATCTCCGCCTTGAAGGCGACGGGAAGAGCGCCCAGCCGCCCGTCGAATTCCGGCAGGGCCACCTGCATGGCGAGATCGGCCCCGGAAAGCCCGCGTGGCGAAGCCTCCCAGGCATCGCGCGGACTGCCGACCGGTACCGCCTGCAGAATCGGGCAGTCGGCGGCATCCAGCACGAAATCCGCGCTGTCGCGGGCCGAGAACGCAGTGGTGGTGATGATGGCGGCGGGCTTGCGTGCGGCGATCAAGGCCGCAAGTTCGCCGGTGACTGCCGGGTCCTTCAGGCTCGTCAGGGCCAGGATCAACGGGGCATGGCCGCGCGCGCTCACTGTCTCTGCGATTGCCTCCGCCATGGCGGTGTCCCCGGCGGCGACGCTGGAGCGATAGACCAGGACCGGGACCAGCGCATTCGCGACGGGGCACTGCGAGAGCGCTTCACGCCATGCCAGCGGAGCACCGCCCGCGCCAAGGGCGAAGAGCGAGGGCAGAGGGATGGGGGCGAGGTCGGACGCATCGCCTTCACCGCGAAGGAACGCATGCACCCGTCCGAGTAGCCGGCGCATATTCTCCGCACCGCCGCCGGCGCGGAAATAGGCGAGGAGCTCCGCAGCGAAACGCGGTTCGACGGTGCCATACTCGGCCAGCCGCTCATCAGGCCGGTCGTCGCCGGGCAGCACGACGAGCGGTATCCCGCCCCGTCGGCAGATTTCCGCAAGCTGCTCGATGCCGTAACGCCAGTAGTCCAGCCCGCCGAGACAGCGGATCAGCACGAAGCGCGAATGCGCCACCGTCTTCTCGACGAGAAAATCGACGGAGAGTGGGTGCTTCAGCCGGCGCAGCGAGGCGAGCCTGACAGCGAGCTCGCTTGCGCCGGCCGCGGCCGCCAGCGCCGAAAGGTCGCTGTCGGCGAATGAAAGCACCAGCACATCCCCCGGCGGCAGGGCGAGATCGACGGCATCTTCGCCGTCGTCGAGCCTGATCTCGCTTGAGGGGAGGAGGTGCATGGCTCAGCCCGCGAGGGCGGCCTCCACGGCCTTGCGATCGAAGCCCTTCAGGCCAATCACCACGAGCCGACCATCCTTGGCTTCGCCGGCCGTCCAGGCCCGGTCGTAATGGTGGCTGACCCGGCGGCCGACGCCCTGGACGACGAGCCGCATCGGCTTGCCCGGAATCGCGGCAAAACCCTTCAGGCGCAGCACGCCGTCGGCTTCAGCTGCCCTGGCAACGCGGGCCGCCAGCTCCTCGGGGGAGGTCGCAGCGGCGAGAGCGAAATCAAGGCTCTCGAAATCGTCGTGGTCGTGGTCCTCGGCGCTCTCGTGATGCGAGGGGCGTCCAGCGAGGTCGGCCTCGGCAGCCGCGTTGAGACCGACGATCAAGGCAGGCTCGACCTTGCCATGAGCCGTCTCGACGATCTTGATCGCCTTCGGCAGATGCGCGGCGATCTCGGCCTTGACGCGTTCGCGGCCGGCTGCATCGACGAGGTCGCTCTTGTTGAGCAGGATCAGGTCGGCGCAGAGGATCTGGTCCTCGAACACCTCTTCGAGCGGATTGTCGTGCCCGACCGCGGCGTCTTGGGCCGCCTGCGCGGCGAGAGCGTCCGGATCATCCGCGAACTGGCCATCCGCCACCGCCGGTCCGTCGACCACGGCGATGACGCCATCGACCGTGACGCGTGACCGGATGGCCGGCCAATTGAAGGCGTTGACCAACGGCTTCGGCAGGGCAAGCCCCGACGTCTCGATCAGGATGTGCTCCGGCGGGTTCGGCCGGTCGAGCAGCTTTTCCAGCGCCGGCACGAAGTCGTCGGCGACGGTGCAGCAGATGCAGCCATTCGGCAGTTCGACGATGTCCTCCGCCGTGCAGCCGGAAATGCCGCAGCCGGCGATGAAGGAGCCGTCGAAGCCGAGATCGCCGAACTCGTTGACCAGCACGGCGATGCGCTTGCCCCCGGCATTCTCCAGCAGGTGCCGGACCAGTGTGGTCTTTCCGGCGCCGAGGAAGCCGGTGATGATCGTGCAGGGGATCTTGCCCAGCGAGCGGGCTTGGGGAGCGTTCATGATCTCATCCTTGTTGGCGCGCCGGGAGAGGCGGTACGCGCGCGACCACGCCTTTGCGGAACGAAGCGGGTCTTTCTTTCCAGGGAACGATACCGTTTGCGCTGGCTGCAAAGCTCGCAGCTGCGTTAACGATTTCGGCGATATGGCTGTCTGCGTCGAGATCGCCGATCAGATAGGTCCATTTGCCGTCGGCCGCTAAGGCGACGGTGCAGGGGCGATTGCAGACCGCGAGGCAGTCGACGGGTTCGACCGGAAGCGTCCCGCCGTCGCGCGCAATGCGTTCGCGCAGCGCCTCGGCAAAACCAAGTCCGGGCTGGTCGTACCCCTCCGGCAGGTCCGCCCGCGCGCGCCGGCAGGCGACGCAGACGAAAATGGTGACATCGCCTTCGGGCATAGGCCGGTTCCTTTGCTTCCGGCGCGATCCCGTAGGATCGCGCTCAGCGTCAGGCTTTGGCCAGGGCTGCGGCACGGCGCGTCGCCCAGGGCCAGAGCACGCCGACGGCAAAGCCGGTGGCGAGCCAGAGGGCGGCCTGGAGCGCGAGCGAGAGCGCGGCGAAATGCGCTGCAATTTCGGCCGGGACCTTGCTCTCCGGGGCGGCAGGATGTGGTGCGCCGATCAGATGGGGAACGAGCATGGCAAGCACGGCAAGCGCCCGCAGCCAGCTCGTGTCTGCCCGCAGGAAGACCCAGAGGCCGCCGGCGGTGACGAGCGCCGTGGCGATCCACCAGGCCTGGCGGTGGAGAAGTTCGGCCGACGCGCTGCCGGGTAGTTCCGGCGCGAGCCCGGTCGCCGGCACCAGGCCGAAGGCCAGGAAGCCGCAAGCCGCCCAGATCAGTGCGGTCCGTTCCGTGATGGCATCGCCCGCTGCGATCATGCCGCCGAGCAGCAGGGCGGCAAAACCGATCGCGGTCGCAATGGTGACGATGGTGGTGAAGGCAGTGCGCTGCAAGCCATCCTGTGGCTTCCACTCGGCGTGGTCGGCTGCGTCGGCGCCGCCATGGGCAAGGACGATCCTGGCATCGCCGGTGAAGCTGGCGTGCTGAAGCTCGGCTGCGCGCAACGCCGTCTCAAAGGTTTCCGCCTTGAGGATCAGCGGCGTGGTGGTGACATGCTGGAGTGCTGCGACCAGAAGCCCAGCAAGAAGCCCGGCCAGAAGACTGACCGTGAGAACACGATTGACCATGGTGTCTTTCCCTCAGTGGCAGGGAAAGGCGAGGGTGTGGCGCGTGTCGTGGGCTGCGTTGTGAACGCTGGTCGAATGGGCGAAGCCGACGGTGAAGATCAGGGCCGCGCCGAGTGCCAGGGCAGCTGCGACAGCCTTGACGCGCTCGGAAGCGCTGGCCTGGGTGGTGATCGAAGCCGTATTCGTCGTCATCTCGGTCTCCTTGGCCACCCCGCCGGCAGCCCGTTGGATTGCATCACTCGCTGACGGCAGGTCTCCTGGCTCGCGGGTCCGGATCTCTCGCCGCCTTCCCGGGACAATCCCAGTGGCCGATGGCGCGAAACTCGCCGCTTACAGTTGCGGGGGCAGCCGCGGTATCGCACCGCGTTCCCTTTTCACCTCGTTGCAGAGGCACCGTCGGGGATGATCATTAGCCATCTGCACGGTGCTGTGCAATGCAGCGATCGTGATTGCGAGCGCAGTGAAGCGATGTGATCTCTTGTGGCCGGTCCCGGCTTGCTTCGCTGCGCTCGCCAGGTCCGTTCCTTAGGCTGATCTTCCCTGGGCTGAGATTTTGGCAGTGGCAGCGATCCTTTCCCCTCTCACCCTCGTTCTGGGCGGCGCCCGCTCCGGCAAGAGCCGCCATGCCGAGGCCCTGATCGAGATGGTGCCGGCGCCATGGATCTATCTCGCCACGGCGCAGGCCTATGACGATGAGATGCGCGCCCGGATTGTCGAGCACCGCGCCCGCCGGTCGAAGGAGTGGATGACCGTCGATGCTCCGCTGGAGCTGGCGGAGGCGATCCGCGCGGTTCCCGCGGGGCAACCCGTTCTGGTGGACTGCCTGACGCTCTGGCTGACCAACGTGATGCTGGCGGAGCAGGATGTGGCGGCTGCAGGCCGAGGACTGGTCGAGGCCTGCGTCGCGGCGCGAGGCCCTGTGGTCCTGGTCTCCAACGAGGTCGGGCTCGGTATCGTGCCTGAGAATGCGCTCGCCCGACGGTTCCGCGACGAGGCGGGGCGGCTGCACCAGATGCTTGCGGCGCGGGCCGACCGGGTGATCTTCATGGTCGCCGGTCTGCCGATGCAGGTGAAATGAGCAGGAGGTTCCGATGACGATCGATGCTGACGAGGCCGCCCGCCACAAGGCCAAGATGGAAAAACGCAAGGCGGTGCAGGACGCCGAGGTCGCCGCCAAGACGATCGAAAAGGGACTCCTGATCGTCAATACGGGACCAGGCAAGGGCAAGTCGACTGCCGCCTTCGGATTGATTCTGCGGGCTCTCGGCCATGACTGGCGCGTCGGGGTGGTGCAGTTCATCAAGGGCGCCTGGGCGACGGGTGAACGCAAGGCGCTCGACGCCTTCGGCGATCGCATCGTCTGGCACACGATGGGCGAAGGCTTCACCTGGGAAACGCAGGACAAGGCCCGCGACATCGCGGCTGCCGAGCGCGCCTTCGCCAAGGCGAAGGCGTTGATGGACGATCCGGAGATACGCCTGCTCGTGCTCGACGAGCTCAATATCGCGCTGCGCTACGACTATCTGCCGCTGGCTGAGGTGGTCGAGACATTGGCGAGCCGGCGCCCCGATCTGCACATCGTCGTCACCGGCCGCAATGCCAAGCCCGAGTTGATCGCCGTCGCAGACCTCGTCACCGAGATGACGCTGGTCAAGCACCACTTCGCGGCAGGCGTGAAGGCACAGGCAGGGATCGAATTCTGAGGCTAACGCATCGACCCGAAACGTGAATTGCAGCTTTCGGGAAAGTCGACGCAAACACAGAGGCTGAGATCGTCGGTCCCGATGCAAGGTCCGGTCCGACGAACTAGAGGGCGAGCGCGGTGACGGCCCCCGCAACGGCGAGCCCCCACAGGAGCAGGCACGCCCTCCGATAGAGAGCGAGCGCCCGCCGGATATCCGCCGCGTCCGCTTCGGCCCGGCCGTCCCCCATCCAGCCGTCATCGATCCTGACATCGCCATAAACGCGAGGCCCCGCCAGCCGGAGGCCGAGCGCACCCGCCATCGCGGCTTCCGGCCAACCGGCATTGGGCGAACGATGATGGCGGGCATCGCGTCGGACAGCTCGCCACGCATTGGCGGAGTCTGACCTTCGGTCGAGTGCGGCGGCTGCGGTCAGCAGCAGCGCGGTGAGACGAGAGGCGGGAAGGTTGACGAGGTCGTCGAGACGCGCCGCCGCCCAGCCGAAAGCGAGATGGCGCGGTGTCTTGTGGCCGATCATCGAATCGGCGGTATTGATCGCCTTGTAGAGCGCGCCGCCCGGCAGGCCGCCGACGCCGAGCCAGAGGGCCGGAGCGACGATCCCGTCCGAGAAATTCTCGGCAAGGCTTTCAATCGCCGCGCGGGAAACCCCGGCTTCGTCGAGGGTTTCGGGGTTGCGGCCGACAATCATCGAAACGGCCGCGCGACCGCCGGCGAGGCCATCCCGCTCCAGCCCTTCGGCGACGCGCGCGACATGCTCGTGCAGGCTGCGCTGTGCGATCAGGCTGGAGGCGAGCAGTGCGAGCGGTAGCCAGCCAAGCGGGCCGAGGCCGCGGCAGAGCAGGGTCAGCGCCCATGTGATGGCGAATGTGGCGGCAAGCAGCAGCGCGAGGGCGAGGCTGCCGGCCGCCTTCCGCACCATGAAGGAGGCGCTCTCGCGATTGAGCATCCGGTCGAGCCAGGAGATCAGCGCACCGATCCAGGTGACGGGATGGCCGATCAGCGCATACAAGCCCTGGGGATAGCCGAATCCCGCCTCGATGATCAGCGCGGCGGCGAGAAGCGGCAGGGAATCGGACAGGCTCATGCGGGGCGGGAATGGCTGAGGCGGCGGGCAAGGTCTGGCATGGTGGCGATCTGGCGCAGGCGAAGGCGCTGTTCCCGGAGGCGCCCGAGCCATGGATCGATCTTTCGACCGGGATCAATCCCATCCCCTATCCGGTTCCCGAGCTGCCGTTAAGCCTCTGGCAGCGCCTGCCGGGAGTGCGGGACGAGGCGGCATTGCTTGCTGCGGCCCGCGAGACGTACCGGGTGCCCGAGACGGCCGGCATCGTCGCGGCGCCCGGCACTCAGATACTGATCGAACTGCTGCCGCGTCTTGCGAGCATCGGGCCGGTCGCCGTGATCGGTCCGACCTATGCCGAACATGCGGTGGCCTGGCGCAAGGCGGAGATGGACGTGCGGGAGAGCGCAACGCCCGCGGAGGTAGGCGGCGCGGGCGTGGTCGTGCTGGTCAATCCGAATAATCCCGATGGGCGGGTGATCGAGCGCGCGCAACTCACGGCGGTTGCGCGCGACCTGGCCGGACGAGGCGGGTTGCTCGTCATTGACGAGGCCTTCATCGATTTCATGCCCGAGGCGAGTCTGATCCCGGATCTGCCACCGGCGACGCTGATCCTGCGCTCCTTTGGCAAGACCTACGGGCTCGCCGGCTTGCGTCTGGGTTTCGCGATCGGCGAGGTGCGCCTGACGGAGGTCTTGCGGGCGGCGCTCGGTCCCTGGGCCGTCGCGGGGCCGGCGCTTCATATCGGGGCGCAGGCGCTCGGTGACTCGGACTGGCTCGCGGCGGCCTCTGGTGCCCGGGCCAGCGATGCCGCCCGTCTTGATGCCCTGCTGGCGTCGCGAGGTGTGATTGTCGGCGGCACCTCCCTGTTCAGGCTGTTGGCGACGCCGGACGCACCGGCACTCTTCGCCCATCTCGGCCGCCACGGGATCTATGTCCGTCGCTTTCAGAACAACGCGAGCTGGCTACGGCTTGGCTTGCCCGGCGACGAGGCGTCCTGGCAGAGGCTCGCCACTGCGCTGGCATCCTTCCTGCCTCCTTGCGCCGCCTAGAGGCGCAGGCACGGAACGCCGGCCAAGGCATCGGCCCGAAATGTGGATTGCGGTTTTCGGGAAAGCCGATGATCTAAACTGGGTTTCGTCATCAGGGGGATGCAATGACGTCTTGGCCGCAGGAAACTGAACTCACGATCGGCTTCGCGCATGCCGCCTACCAGCTCGGAGCGGAGTTCGCTGCGCGGGGGCGCCCCGCGAGGAGCTTTGAGGTTCGCAGCTTCGAGGAACTCAAGGCGCGCGCACCCGAAGCCGATGTCCTCGTCGTCTCCGGTCTCTGGCGCAACGAGCTGATCGCTGCCTGCCCGCGCCTGCGTTTCGTCCAGTCGATCAGCGCCGGCACGGATCAGTTCGATAAGCCCGCCTTCGCCACGGCGGGCATTCGCCTCGCCAGTGCGCAAGGGGGCAATGAGCGCGCCGTTGCCGAGCACGCCATGGCGCTCATCCTGGGCCTCACCCGTCAGATCCATCTCGCTCGCGACAACCAGATGGCAAAGCACTGGCGGCCTATGATCGGCGATCGCGCCCGGCGCGAGGACGAGCTCGGCGGCAAGACGATGGTCGTTGTCGGCCTTGGACGGATCGGCCTGCGTTTGGCGAGGTTGGCTGCGGCCTTCGGTCTGCGCATCATCGGCGTGCGCCGCAGCGAGCGGGCCGAGCCCGGCATCGACGCGATTGTGGCGACGGACAAGCTGGGCACGGTACTGGCCGAGGCCGACATCGTTGCGTTGACCTGTCCGCTGACGCCCGAGACCGAAGGACTGATCGGCCGCGAGGCGCTTGCCGCGATGCGTCCGGGCTCTCTCCTGATCAATGTTGCGCGTGGCCGCGTCGTCGACGAGGCGGCGCTGCTGGAGGCACTGGGCTCGGGGCGCCTGGCTGGCGCCGGGCTCGACTGCTTCCATGACGAGCCGCTCCCGCCGGCCTCACCCTTCTGGGGCCTGCCGAACGTCATCGTCACCCCGCACAGCGCCGGCGAGACGCGCGCCTATGAGGCGAATGTCGTCGACATCCTCCTCGACAATCTCGACCGGCTGGCGCGTGGCGACGCTGAGTTGCGCAACCAGATCGTTTAGAACATCGGGCCGGATATCGCTTCCGGTCCGTGGATCCTGGCTTCTGTGGTCGCATCGGATTCCCCGAGAACCGCAATCCACTTCTCGGGCCGATGCCTTGGCGGGGGTTCGCTTAAAGCATGCTGCGAAAAAGTGGCAACGTTTTTCGCATCAAACATGCTCTAAACCATTAGATTCGATCACGTTTTCTGCGCTTGGACGATTTCGTCCCACCGCAGCGTGATCTAGGCCTCGTGCAGCCTGCGGTAGATGCCGTCGGCCTTGACCAGATCGGCATGGCTGCCCTGCTCGGCGATGCCGGTCGAATCCACGACCACAATCCGGTCGGCATCGCGGATGGTCGCGAGACGATGCGCGATCATCAGCGTGGTGCGGCCCTGCGACAGGTCCGCGAGCGATTGCTGGATGGCGCGCTCGGTTTGCGTATCCAGCGCCGAGGTCGCCTCGTCCAGGATCAGGATCGGCGGATTCCTCAGGAAGATGCGAGCGATGGCGAGGCGCTGCTTCTGCCCGCCTGAAAGCTTGACCCCGCGCTCGCCGATGATGGTGTCGAGCCCGTCTGGCATCGCCGCGATGACCTCGTCGAGCCGTGCGCGCCGCGCGGCGTCGACGATCTCAGCCTCGCTCGCCTCGAGCCGGCCATAGGCGATGTTCTCGCGCATCGTGCCTGCGAAGAGGAAGACATCCTGCTGCACGATGCCGATCTGCCCGCGCAGCGAGGCCAGCGTCATATCTCGGATATCGATGCCGTCGATGGTGATGCTTCCGCCGCTGACTTCGTAGAAGCGCGGCAGCAGGGAGCAGATCGTCGTCTTGCCGGCCCCTGACGGGCCAACGAACGCGATCGTTTCGCCGGGCTTGATATGCAGGTCGATGCCGCTGAGCACGGGGCGGCCGGTCTGATAGGCGAACGAAACGCCCGCATAGCGGATTTCGCCCGAGAGTCTCGGCGCGGTCACCGCGTTCGGGCGGTCGGCGATATCCGGCTCGGTGTCGAGGAACTCGGTATAGCGCCGGAAGCCGGCAATGCCCTTCGGATAGGTCTCGATCACCGAATTGATCTTCTCGATCGGTCGGAAGAACACGGCGATGAGCAGCAGGAATCCGACGAAACCGCCTTGGCTCAGGCTGCCGGTGATGACGAGATAGCTGCCGGCGACCATCACCACCATCTGGGTCAGCCGCATGCTGAGATAGCTCAGCGAGATGGTCGCCGCCATGATGCGGTAGGCATCGAGCTTGGTCTGGCGGTAGTTCTGGTTGTCACGGGCGAAAAGCCGCCGCTCGTGCTCCTCGTTGGCGAAGGCCTGGACGACGCGGATGCCGCCGACATTCTCCTCGATGCGCGCGTTGAAACTGCCGACCCGCCCGAAGAGCTGCTGCCAGTTATGCGTCATGCGCCCGCCATAGCGGCCGGTCAGCCAACCGGTCAGCGGCACGATCGCGGCTGTGACGAGCGCAAGCTCGGGGCTGACCATGAACATCAGCACGAAGGCGCCGAACAGGGTCATGATCGCGATGAACAGGTCTTCGGGCCCGTGATGCGCGACCTCTCCGATCTCCTCGAGGTCCTTGGTGAGGCGGGCCACGAGATGGCCGGTCTTCTGGTTGTCGAAGAAGCTGAAGGAGAGCTTCTGCAGATGGTCGAACGCCTTCCGCCGCATCTCGGTCTCGATATTGATGCCGAGCATGTGGCCCCAATAGGTCACGATCGCCATCAGCCCGCTATTGAGCAGGTAGATCACCAGCAGTGCGGCGGCGCAGGCGAGGATCAATCCCCAGTTCTGGCCGGGCAGCAGCCAGTCGATGAAGAACTTCACCGCGATCGGGAAGGCGAGCTCGAGCAGGCCCGACAGCACCGCGCAGGAAAAATCCAGCAGGAAGAGGCCGCGATGCGGTGCGTAATAGGCGAAGAAACGGCGAAGCATGATGACGATGTCTTTTCAAATCCGGATCGCGGTTCGGATCGGGCGTCCTCGCTCCGGATCGCGCACGACTATCCGCGGGTCCAGAGGCCGGAACGGGGCCGGCCCCTTCTATAGGCTGTGGCGTGCCGGGGCGGAATGCCGGCAATGCATGGCCGGGCACTGATCACTCATCGGCAAGGCTGGGGCCCCTGCGCTCTGCCGCGCTCCAGACAGGCCAGGTCAGCGGTTGTAACGCACCGGCACCGCGAGCGAGATCGTGCCGCCCCCGCCCACGCCGGCGGGAGGCGCCGGGACGGGGCTTGCCCTGCGGATCATGCTGACGGCCTCCTCGTCGAGCGTGGCATCGCCGGAGCTACCGGCGAGTCGCGCGGACAGGACACGCCCGCCCCGATCGATCGAGAAGGCAATCTGCACCGTGCCGGGACGCGCGCCGCCCGGGAAGCGCTTGTAGCGGTTGAGATGGGCGATCAGCATGCCGCGCCACGACGCCGTCGAGGCGGAGGGCGATGCAGCGGAGCCGGTTGGTGCGGAGGACGGAGCAGCGGCGGGAGCGGCCGAGGCGGGGGGCGCGGCGGCCTCCTTGGCCCGCGGCTTCTCGCGCTCGACCGGCTTGCGGCGCTCGGCGACGCGTGGCTTGGGCGGCGTCGGCCTGCGTTCGACGACCTTCGGCTTCTCGGGGGCAGGCGGAGGCGGGGGAGCGAGCACAGCTGCGGCATCGGGCAGCTGTGGCAGTTCGGGCAGCTTGATCTCAGGCTCGGGCAGATGGACCGGCTCGGGTGTCACCTCGGGCTCCGGAGGCGGCTCCGGCTCCTTGATCGGCTCGGGGACAGGCTCCGGGGTGGGCGGGGGCGGCTCGGCCTCGGTCGCCTGAGGGGCAGGGGGCAGGTCGGCAGCGGGCGCCTCGGGCGCAACGGAAACCGCGGCAAGCTCGATCATCACGGCAGGCTCGGGCGCGCCGGCCGCAGCCTCTCCCGGCCGCCAGCTCAAGGCCAGCCAGGCAATGCCGCCATGGGCCGCCACGACGACGAGCCCCGCCGAGCTCCAGCGCAGCAGCGCCGGCCAGACGCGTCGCGAGACGCCGCCATCAACAGGCCCGGTCTTCATGGCTTTGCACCCGCACCCGGCACGGCCACCTGGCCGGTATCCTCGAGCCCGACCAGCGCGATCTTCAGATAGCCGGCATTGCGCAGGAGGTTCATCACATCCATCAGCTCGCGATAGGCGACGGTCCCGTCGGCGCGCAGGAAGACCCTCTGCTCACGGTCGCTGCTGGTTTGCCGGTCCAGGACACTCTGCAGCGTTTCGCGCGGGACAGGATCGTTGCCGAGCGCGAGCGAGAGATCGCCCTTCACGGTAAGAAAGACGGGCTTCTCGGGGCGCGGCTGCGGCTGCGCGTTGGAGACGGGCAGATCGACGGCGACATCGACGGTGGAGAGCGGGGCCGCGACCATGAAAATGATCAGCAGCACGAGAATCACGTCGATGAAGGGCGTGACGTTGATCTCGGAGACCTCAGCCAGATCGCCGTCCTGCGGATCCTTGAGCGAAACGGCCATCGTTCACTCCGCCGACATCAACGGCGGCACCGCATGCAGCGAGCGGCCAGGGCGCTGCGCCGCGCGCCGAGCGCGCTCGAGGTCGCGCGAGAGGTGGCGCAGGACATCGCCCGAGGCGTCCGACAGCACGGCGCGGTAGCCTGCGATCGAACGCGAGAAGACATTGTAGATGATGACGGCGGGGATCGCCGCGACGAGGCCGATCGCAGTCGCCAGCAGCGCTTCGGCGATGCCGGGCGCGACCACGGCGAGATTGGTGGTCTTCGACTGCGAGATGCCGATGAAGGAGTTCATGATGCCCCAGACAGTGCCGAACAGGCCGACGAAGGGGGCAGTGGAGCCGATCGTCGCGAGCAGGCCGGTGCCCTTCGCCATGTCCCGGCCGGCGCGGGCCTCGCGCCGTGACAGCGCGATCGCAACGCGCTCCTTGATGCCGTCATCCGAGAGATCAGCCGAACGGCGGACTTCATCGCGAGCGGCCTGAACCAGCTCGGCGACTACGCTGCGCCGTGCATGGCCGGCAGAGATCCTCTCGGCGGCAATCTCGAGGCTGTCCGCCTCGTCCAGCCGGCGTGCTGCCAGCCGCGCCCTGGTCTTGGCAGTCGTCAGCTCGAGGCTCTTTGCGAGCCAGATCGTCCAGGTCACCAGCGAGGCGAAGGCAAGCCCGAGCATCACCGCCTTAACGACGATGTCCGCCGCCATGAACATACCCCAGGGCGAAAGGTCATGAGGAATCGCAGCAGCGGCGACAGGGGCGGAGGCTTGCGGCGCAGGTGGCTGCTGGGGGACCGCCATTTGCTCATGGGCGCCGCTCGGGCTTGGGGCCATGCTCGGAGCCGGCGTCGCAGGCGTCGCGCTTGGCGGTGGCGCGGGCTGCTGGGCAGCCGGCGTGCTTGCGGGCGCCTGTGCGAAACTTGCGCCGATTGCGGGGCCAAATGTGAGGGACAGTGCCAGCAGCAGGCTGCCCGCTGCGCTGCGTTTTGCCCGACCGGCAGGAGTGGTCGTGGCTGTACTGCGGCGGGGCTCGTCCTGGGCACTCATACCGGTTGGCTCTCTGTTGTCAGAATGATGGGCGGTTCATTTCGTGGATGAAGGCAATAGTTGTACTATTAATTTAGAAAAAATCTAATCTATGAATACTTCTATGGGCGCGTTACTGGCGATTAACAAAGCGAATGTCAAAGATAAAGATTGTGGTTGTGCCGAGTTGTAACCATTGTTTGGGCAGTTCGCGCTCGGCGGCAGCCGCTGTCCGACGTAAGACTTTATCGCACCGCTGCTGCCGACCGGTCGTCCGCTCGCCCATGCCGATGATGTCAGCTCAGGTATTCGCAGGATGGCGTTGTCTCCGGCCGCGAGTCGAAGAATGGTCATCCGGTCGCACCCCGTGATGCCGTCAGCCGGATGATCTAATCTCGATGCCGAGCCTGCCTTCGCCCTTGCCGGTGCCCTCTACGGGACGTGGGCTCGGCCTCATCCTGACCCTCGGCGTGACACAGGTCGCCGGCTATGGCTGCCTCTACTATGCCTTCGCGGTGCTGGCCCCAAGCATGACCGCAAGCTTCGGATGGGCTCCTGAATGGACCTATGCCGGGTTCGCCGCGAGCCTTCTTGCCGGCGGTGTCGTTGCTCCCGTCGTCGGCCGGCAGGTGGACCGTCGAGGAGCACGCCTGGTGATGACGCTCGGTTCGGCTCTTGCCGGGTTGGCGCTGCTGGCGCTCGCCGAGGCACGCGGCGGCCCGAGCTATTTCGTAGCGATGATTGCCCTTGGCATGGTCTCGACCATGGTCTTCTACGACGCCGCCTTTGCGGCACTGACGCAGTCGCGCGGTGCCGGCGCGCGGCGCTCGATCAGCCAGCTCACTCTGATCGGTGGCTTTGCCTTGACGATCTTCTGGCCCCTGACGACGGCGCTGCTCGCACAGTTCGACTGGCGCGAGATCTACCGGTTCTACGGCCTGCTTCAGCTGGGGCTCTGTGTGCCCTTGCATCTCCTTGGGCTGCCAGGGCGTGTCAAACGGGCCGCAGAGCGCGAGCATGCCGCGAGCGTGCCGGCATTGCTCCATGCCGATTATCTCGAAGGCGAGGCGCGCCGGCTCGCCTTTGTTCTGCTCGCTCTCGCCTTCTCGCTGCAGGGCTTCGTCGTTTCGGCCATGTCGGTGCATTTGCTGAGCATATTGCAGGGGCTGGGCCTGAGCGCCGCTGTCGCGGTGGGTATCGGTGCCCTGGTCGGCCCCGCCCAGGTCGCCGGACGGCTGGCGGAGATGCTGTTCGGCGCTTCTCTCTCGCCGGTGACCACGGCATGGATTTCGGCGGCGATGATGCCGCTCGGTTTCATCCTGCTGATGACAGGCCAGACGACCGCAGTGCTCGCCGGTCTCTTTGCGATCGCCTACGGGATCAGCGTCGGACTGAGCTCGATCGTGCGTGGAACCGTGCCGCTCCAGCTCTTCGGCCCGGCGGGATACGGCGCGATGCTTGGCAAGCTCTCGGCGCCGGGGCTGGTGGTCAAGGCGGCGGCGCCGCTTGTCTGTGCGGTTTTGATCGAGCGGGCTGGCCTGATGCCAACGGCGGGGCTCATGGTGTCGCTGTCGTTGCTTGCCACCGGGGCCTTGTTCGTGCTCGCGCGCAAGGTCGCCTGACCTGCATCAGATCCGTCGTGCGCGCCACCATGAACGGACCGCGTCGCGCGTGCGCAGGATGAAGGCATGGATCGGACTGCGCCTCACCCAATCCAGCGCGCGCGCGCGCAATTCGGTGATGACAGCCATTCCGCGCGCGAACCAGCCGATGGTGAGGAGCTTCTCCCGGCCGGCATTGTAGATACGCTCGACGATCACGAAGCTCGTCAGATACGCCAGCCCGAGCATGATCAGGCCGCTGATCACATGGCCGCGCGCGATCACGATGAGGCTGACGAGCTTGAGAGGCTCAACGACTGCGAACGGCGCTGCCAGCAGCGCCAGGATCGCAAAACGCGGCATCTGGGCGATCGCCGCCTCGGCGCGTGCCACGAACCGCCGTTCCGACAGCCAGCGAATCGCCGGGCGGTAGAGCGGGCGCACGAGCTCGTCGAACAGGATCAGGAACGAGATCAGGCCTCGTAGCGGCAGCGCAGCAACGCGGCCGATCGCGACTGCCAGACGATGGAGAGGTGACGATGCCATCGATGCTTCCTTGCCGCCCGCGTGGCGGAACAGCAAGTGGAAACGCCACGCCTCCCAGCCGTGGACGGCTGGAAACCCGCTGTCATCCTCCCAGGCGTGGGAGGAATGCCGCAACGATTGAGACGACTCGGACCTCCCCGATCGCGGCGACCTCAGTCGGTGAAGACGACGGTCTTTTTGCCGTTCAGAACGACGCGGTCCTCGAGATGATGCAGCACGGCGCGCGCCAGCACCCGCCGCTCGATATCGCGGCCCTTGCGCACCAGCGCGTCGGGCGTGTCGCGATGCGAAATGCGCTCGACATCCTGCTCGATGATCGGGCCCTCATCGAGATCGGGCGTCACGTAATGGGCGGTCGCGCCGATCAGCTTCACGCCGCGCTCATGCGCCTGATGGTAGGGCTTGGCGCCCTTGAAGCCGGGCAGGAAGGAATGATGGATATTGATGCAGCGACCAAGCAGCTTGGCCGAGAGCCCGTCGGACAGGACCTGCATATAGCGCGCAAGCACGACAAGATCGGTCCGGGTCTCATGCACGAGCTGCCAGATCTGGGCCTCCTGCTCCATCTTGGTCTGTCGGGTGATCGGCAAATGATGGAAGGGGAGGTCGCCGATATCGGTCGAGGCGATGCTGTCGCGACCGTGGTTCGAGATGATGCCGGCGATCTCCATCGGCAGCTCGCCGATACGCCAGCGATAAAGCAGGTCGGCGAGGCAGTGGTCGAATTTCGAGACCAGCAGCATCACGCGCTTCCGCACATGCTGCTCGCGCAGGGTGAAATCCATGGCGAAGCGCCGGGACAGTTCGCCGAAGGCTTCCGTGATCTCGGCGTGCGACCTGCTCTCGGCGAGGCGCTCGAAGACGACGCGCATGAAGAAACGGCCGGTCTCGGTGTCGTCGAACTGCTGTGCGTCACGGATGTTGCAGCCGGCCTCGAACAGCAGCGTCGAGACGGCGGCGACGATGCCTGGACGGTCGGGGCAGGAGAGGGTGAGGATCGAAATGCGGTCGGACATGGCTGATGCTGCCCTTCGAGGGGCGGCCCTTCGCTGGGACAATGGGACGGGTTTCGGCTTGGAGGGCGCGCGACGCGCTGCGCTCAACCTCGTCCCGTTGCCGTCACCTTGCAGCCGAACTCCGCCGCGGAGGCGGAAAGCCAGGACCAGAAACTGCCTGCCATGCTGCGTGCGACCATGATCTCGAAAACGGCGTCACCGGTGTCCGGATCGTCAGCGATCCGCCAGAGATGCACACCCATATAGGCGATGCTTGTCAAGGCGGTAGCGCCGACCGGGAAGGCGGACGGGTGCAGATCGAGCATGCAGCCCTTCGCCAGGGCATCATGCAGCCTGGGTCCGGAAAGCCGCAGCGTAGCCCGCCCGTCGGACTGGTCGGAGATGGCGGCCAGCGGCGCGAGATCGCGCAGCAGTTCATCGAACCCGTTCCTGTCCGTCGCGATCAGATGCCACTGATCCGGGCCGGCCCAGACCAGACTGTGGCTCGTGCTGGAGACGATGCGCGGCGTCACAGGCAGGCCGAGTCCGGTGCGGCCCTGGAGCGCCTGCGCAAGCGCCTCAACCCGACCCTCCCCGACAATCAGGCTGGCGATGCCAAGGCCGTCGCGCGCCTCGATCGTGATGCCGGGCTGCCCGGCGGCACCAAAGGCGCCCGAGGCCAGAATGCCGGCCCAGGAGCCGCGTGGCGTCCAGGCAGTTGTCACGGCGTCAGCCATGGAGGCGCGCTCCTTCGGGATCGACGAAGACCGGATTGCAGATTTCGAGAACGATATCGCCGTGGCGCACCGGGTCGACGGCGCGGACGCGTTCGCCGATGCGTTTGGGGCCATTCTTCAAGAGGCCGAGGCCGATCCAGTGCTTCAGCACCGGGGAATAGGCGACCGAGGTCATGTAGCCCTCGTCATGCTCCATCGCCGCAGGCTTGCCGAGGCCGATGAAATGCGCACCGGCTCGCAGTCGCTGCCCGATTTCCACCGGCCTGAAGCCGACCAGGGCGGGACGATCCGACTCGATCTGGGCTTCGCGCCCAGCCATGACGCGACCGACGAAGTCCTTCTTGGCGGACATCATCCTGCCCAGGCCGAGATCGCGGGCCGTGGTCTGGCCGTTGAGTTCGTTGCCCGCGACATGGCCCTTCTCGATACGCATCACGCCGAGCGCCTCGGTGCCATAGGGCGTGATCCCGTACGGCGACCCCGCCGCCATCAGGGCGCGCATCATCGCATCGCCATGATCGGCCGGGACGGCGAGCTCATAGGCGAGCTCCCCCGAAAAGGAGATCCGGAACAGCCGTGCCGGGATGCCGCCGCCGACGGTGACGCTGCGCGCCGCGAGATAGGGACAAGCTTCGTTCGAGAGATCGTGCTGCGCATCGACGACGCCGCGCAGAACCTCGCGAGCCTTTGGACCGGCAACCGCGACCTGTGCCCACTGCTCCGAGACCGAGACCATGCGGACATCGAGCGTCGGCCAGAGCACCTGATGGCAGAATTCGAGATGCTGCATCACCTTGGCGGCGTTCGCGGTGGTGGTCGTCATCAGAAAATGCGTTTCGGCCAGGCGCGAGGTCGTGCCGTCATCCATGACGAAGCCGTCCTCGCGCAGCATCAGCCCATAGCGCGCCTTGCCTACGGGCAACGCCTTCCAGCCATTGATATAGACCCGCTCCAGGAACTCGGCGGCGTCATCGCCCTGGATGTCGATCTTGCCGAGGGTCGAGACATCGCAGATGCCGACGCCGTTGCGCACGGCCAGCACCTCGCGATTGACGGTGGTCAGCCAGTGGTCCTCGCCGGGCTTCGGATAATACTGCCCGCGCAGCCAGAGCCCGGTCTCGACGAAGACGGCGCCCTGGTCCTTCGACCATTGATGGGTGGGCGCAAGCCGCGTCGGCCGGAAATCCGGGCCGCGATGGTGGCCGGCCAGTGCACCGATGGCCACAGGCGTATAGGGCGGCCGGAAGATCGTCGTTCCCGTCTCGGGAATGGTCTTGCCTGTCTGCTCGGCCATGATCGCGAGGCCGGAGATGTTCGAGGTCTTGCCCTGATCGGTCGCCATCCCGAGCGTGGTGTAACGCTTCAGGTGTTCGACCGGTCGGAACCCCTCGCGCGCCGCCAGCTCGACATCTGTATCGGTCACGTCGTTCTGGAAATCGACGAAAGCCTTGCCCTTGCCGCCCTTGACCCGCCAGAGCGGAGAAACCGAGACCGCTTCGGGATCGGTCTTCGCTGCGGAAGCCGGCGGCTTCGCCGCGAAACCGCAATCGGCGGCAGCTTCGCTGCCGAGGCGGGCGCCGTCCGTCAGTGCCTCGGCCAGGCTGAAATGCCCGGCAGCGCTGCCGGCGGCGCTGAGGCCGGCGGGCATCGTGCCCGGCACGAAGGCCTGGATCGCCTCGTCCCAGACCGGCCGCGTGTTCTGATGCGAGGTCAGGTGCAGCGTCGGATTCCAGCCATTCGAGACGGCGAGCAGATCGCAGGCGAGGCTGGTCTCGCGGCCGGACGCTTCGCGGATCGTGACCTGTTTGAGGGCCTTGCCGCCGGTGGCGCGGCTGACCGCGCTGCCGGCGAAGACGCGCGCGCCGATCGCGTTTCCGAGTGCGACCAATGCGGAATCCACTTGCGGACGCGGATCGACGATCGCCGCGACCTTTGCGCCAGCCGCAGCAAGATCGCGGGCCGTGGCCCAGCCATCATTGCCGGTCGTGAAGACCACAGCATCGCGCCCGGGCAGTACGGCGTAGCGATTGACATAGGTTCGCACCGCACCTGCCAGCATGACGCCGGGGGTGTCGTTGCCGGCGAAGACGACAGGCCGCTCGATCGCGCCGGCCGCCAGCACCGCGCGTTTGGCGGTGATGCGCCAGGAGCGCTGGCGTGGCTGATACGCAGCTGGCACCGGCAGATGGTCGCAGACGCGTTCGACAGCGCCGTAGATGCCGTGGTCATAGACGCCAAACACTGTCGTGCGTGTCATGATCCGGACATCGGGAAGGCTGGCGAGTTCCGCCAGCGCGGCAGCAGCCCATTCGGAGCCGGCGCGGGCGTCGATCTCGCGCTTGTCGGCGAGCAGCCGGCCACCCGGTCGGAAATCCTCATCGCACAGGATGACGCGGGCGCCGCTGCGGCCGGCCGCCAGTGCGGCGGAGATCCCGGCCGGCCCGGCGCCAATGACGAGGACGTCGCAAAAGGCGAACGCTTTCTCGTAATGGTCGGGATCCTCCTCCATGGCGGCCCGACCAAGACCGGCGGCGCGGCGGATCAGCGGCTCGTAGAGTTTTTCCCAGAAGGCCGCCGGCCACATGAAGGTCTTGTAGTAGAAGCCCGCGGTCAGCGCCGGCGCGAGCAGCGAGTTGATCGACAGGATGTCGAAATCGAGCGAGGGCCAGCGGTTCTGGCTCTGCGCCTCGAGCCCGTCATAGAGCTCGGTCACGGTCGCTCGCGTATTGGGCTCGCGCCGCGCGCCGGAGCGCAGTTCGACGAGCGCATTCGGCTCCTCCGGACCTGCCGAAAGGATGCCGCGGGGCCGGTGGTACTTGAAGGATCGGCCGACGAGGCGCACGCCATTGGCCAGAAGCGCGGCTGCAAGCGTGTCGCCGGCATGACCCTGATAGGTGCGACCATCGAAGCGGAAGCTGACGGCGCTCGCCCGGTCGATCAGGCCGCCATCGTCGCGGCGGAAGGGCTGCTTCGGGCTCATGCCGCATCTTCCTTGGCGCGCGCCCTGGCGGTCTCGACGGTCTCAATGGCGTGGGTTCTCGTGTCGCGGGTCACGACCAGCCAGGCATGGCAGCCGGCGCCGTGATACCAGAGCTCGTGATGCCGCCCGGCCGGATTGTCACGCTGATAGACATAGTCGTGCATCGCCGCTTCCGTCGTTGCCATTCCCTCGGGCCGCTGCGGATTGGCGTCACCGAGATAGGTGAATTCCTGGACGTCGCGGGCGCCGCAATGTGGACATGTGATGCGCATGGAGAAGGTTCCTGAGCCGGCTCAGTGCAGGTTCGGCTGGGCGCCAGCGCCCTTTTCGTCGATGAGACGGCCCGTCGCGAAGCGGTCTAGCCGATAAGCAGTCGCGACCTCGTGGGGTTCGTCGCGGGCGATCAGATGGGCGAAGCACCAGCCGGAGGCCGGCGTCGCCTTGAAGCCGCCATAGCACCAGCCGGCATTGAGATAGAGGCCCTGGACCGGGGTGTGGTCGATGATCGGCGAGCCGTCCATCGACATGTCCATGATGCCGCCCCAGTGGCGCAGCATGCGGATGCGGCCAAGGCCTGGCCACAAGGCCATGGCCGATTCCATCACGTCCTCGATCACCGGCAGGTTGCCGCGCTGGGCGTAGGAATTGTAGCCGTCGATATCGCCGCCGAAGACGAGGCCGCCCTTGTCGGACTGGCTGATGTAGAAATGGCCGGCGCCATAGGTGACGACATTGTCGATCAGCGGCTTCACGCCTTCCGAGACGAAGGCCTGCAACACGTGGCTTTCGATCGGCAGCCGCATGCCCGCCATCCCGGCGAGCCGCGAGGAATTGCCGGCGACCGCCAGCGCGACCTTCCTGGCTCTGATCGCTCCGCGCGTCGTCTCGACGCCGGTGATGCGGCCGCCTTCGATCGTCAGCCCGGTGACTTCGCAGTTCTGCACGATATCGACACCGCGCTGGTCGGCTGCACGGGCGTAGCCCCAGGCGACGGCATCATGCCGGACGGAACCGCCACGGCGCTGCAGCAGACCGCCCTGGATCGGGAAGCGGCTATCGCGGTAGTTCAGGAAGGGCACCATGGCACGGACCTGCTCGCGGTCGAGCAGTTCGGCATCGACGCCGGCGAGCCGCATGGTATTGCCGCGCCTGGCATAGGCGTCGCGCTGGGGGTCGGAATGGTAGAGGTTCAGCACACCGCGCTGGCTGACCATCGCGTTGTAGTTGATATCCTGCTCCAGCCCCTCCCAGAGCTTCAGCGACCATTCGTAGAACGGCGTATTGCCGGGCAGCAGATAGTTGGAGCGGATGATCGTGGTGTTTCGCCCGACATTGCCGGACCCGATATAGCCCTTCTCGATCACCGCGACGTTGGTGATGCCATGCTGGCTCGCGAGGTAATAGGCCGTCGCCAGCCCATGGCCGCCGCCGCCGATGACCAGGACGTCGTATTCGGCCTTCGGCGCCGCATCGCGCCAGGCCGGGGTCCAGCCGCGGTGACCCTTGAGCGTCTGTGCGGCGAGGGAGAAAATCGAATAGCGCATCGGGGCACCCGGGACGTCTATGCCGGACAGGAATTCGCGCCGGGCTTGTCATCGTGAGATTGCCGAACATAGTCTCACGGACATGACCATCAGCGACGCGAATTTGCCTTCCAACGACTGTGACGAGCAAGAAGCGCCGATGCATATCGGCTTCCTGCTGATCCCCGATTTCGCCCTGCTGGCCTATGCCTCGGCGATCGAGCCGCTGCGCGCCGCCAACCGGCTCTCGGGGCGGAGCCTCTACCGCTGGAGCCATGTCTCGATCGATGGGGCCCCGGCTCCGGCCTCCAATGGCGTCAGCATCCAGGCTGATTATGGTGTCGGCGGCGATGTCCGCTTCGACTATGTCTTCGTTTGCGCCGGCGGCAATCCAGCGGCCTTCCAGCACCAACCGACCTTCGCCTGGCTCCGGCAACTCGCCCGGCGTGGCGTCAAGCTCGGCGGCGTTTCGGGCGGACCCTATATCCTGGCGCGTGCCAATGTGCTCTCCGGCTACCGCTTCACCATCCATTGGGAGCATGCGCCCGCCTTCATCGAGGATTATCCCGATCTCGACGTGCGGCGCTCGCTCTACGAGATCGATCGCGATCGGCTGACGTCGAGCGGCGGTACGGCTCCGCTCGACATGATGCATGCCGTCATCGCCCGCGAGCACGGCAGCGAGCTCGCGCTCGCGGTCAGCGAATGGTTCCTGCAGACCCATGTCCGGGAAGGCGAGGGGCCGCAGCGCATGCCGCTGCGCGAGCGGCTTGGCGTCAGCCATGCTCCGCTGCTGCGTGTCGTCGGGCGAATGGAGCAGAATCTCGAAACGCCGCTTTCGCGCGGCGAGCTTGCGCGAACAGCGGGCGTCTCGCTGCGTCAACTCGAGCGTCTGTTTCGGCTGCATCTCGGCCGCTCTCTCGGCGAGCATTATCTTGGCCTGAGGCTCGAGCGGGCACGCCATCTTCTACGTCAGACCAGCCTCTCGGTGCTGGAGGTTGCGCTCGCTTGCGGCTTTTCCAGCGCCAGCCATTTTTCTCGCGCCTACCGAGCCCGCTTCGACCACCCACCGCGGGGCGAGCGAGCCCCATATCGACCGACGCTTTGGCGTTGATTGTCAAGAAACCGTCGCATTACGACAATTCCAACCAGGCATAGACCGGAACTCTAGGCCCCAACAAAACAAAGGGGACCGGATGCCATGAAACGCACCTTCACGCTGGCGCTTGCCTGCGCCGCCATGCTGGCGGCCTTGCCCGCTCTCGCTCAGGACTCGCTCGCCAAGATCAAGGAAAAGGGCGTCCTCACCGTCGGAGTGAAAAACGACTACAAGCCTTGGGGCTTCCTTGAGCCATCCGGCAAGATTGTCGGGCTTGAGATCGATCTCGCTCAGGCGGTCGCCGACAAGATCGGCGTGAAGCTGGAAATGCTTCCGGTCATCGCCGCCAACCGCATGGAATTCCTGAAGCAGGGCCGCATCGACATGGTGCTGGCGACGATGGGAGACACGCCCGACCGCCGCAAGATCGTCGGCATGGTCGAGCCGAACTACTATGCGGGCGCCACCAATGTGCTGGCTCCCAAGAGCGCCAATCTGAAGAAGTGGGAGGACCTGAAGGGTCGCAAGGTTTGCGGCGTGCAGGGCGCCTATTACAATCGCCGCGTCACGCAGCTCTACGCGCCCGAGCTCGTCGTCTTCCCGTCCGTGCCGGATGCGCTCAACGCTCTGCAGGGCAACAACTGCGTCGGCTTCCTGTTCGACGACACGCTGATTGTCTCGACGCTCGCTGGCGGCGATCCGAAATGGGCCAATTACGAGATGCCGCTCGTCTCCGAGGATCCGCAGCTCTGGGCCATCGGCATCCGTATCGAGGACATGGACGGACCCTTCGGCAAGCTTGTGAAGGAGATGTCGGTCGACTGGCACAAGAGCGGCAAGCTGCTCGAACTCGAGACGAAATGGGGCATCAAGCAGAGCCCATACCTGATCGAGACCAACAAGAAGCTGAAGTCGGCCTCGTAGAGAAGCCGGCTTCGTCGATTCTTGCCGTCACTTTCGGGCGCAGCGAACCGAAGATCCGAGAGTGACGGGGAGGCGCTGGTTTCCGAGATGGTCGGGTCAAGCCCGGCCATGACGGCGCACGTTCTTGAAGGTTTGTCAGTGTGATCGCCTCCTATTTCCAGTGGCTGAACGATACGCACGGACTGAATTTCTCGGTCTTCTACGATGCGTTCGACCGGTCGCGCTTCCTGACTGGGTTGTGGACGACGACCTATATCTGCGTGGTCTCGATCATCGCGTCGATGGTGCTCGGCCTGATCGGTGTCTGGCTCGCCGGTGGCGATTCGCGTCTCGGTCGGCTTGTGGTGCGCGGCTATGTGCAGTTCTTCCGCAACACGCCACCGCTGGTCCAGCTCTCCTTCTTCTACTTCGCGGTGGCGGGCCTGCTGCCGACGGTGAGCGATGGCTCCGGTGGCCAGTCTCCGCTGGTGTCCGGCACGGGGTGGGCGATCATCGCCTTCTCGCTCTTTGCCGGAGCCTTCAACGTAGAAATCTTTCGCGCCGGCATCGAGGCAGTACCGTCGACGACGGTCGAGGCGGCGGAGTCGTTGGGCTATACCCGCCTGCAGCTCTATCTCCATGTCGTGCTGCCGCTGGCCTTCCGCATCTGCCTGCCGGCGCTGAACAACAACCTGATCAACCTGGTGAAGACGACGACGCTGGCCTACGCCATCGGCGTACCGGAGCTGCTCTACGCCGCCTCGCAGATCTGGTCCGAGATGTTCAATGTCCGCGAGATGATGAACGTTCTGCTCGTCACCTATGTCGCGCTGGTCGCCGTGCTGGTCTGGATCATGGGCCGCTGGGAGAAGGCGATGCGCATCCCCGGATATTCAACATGAGGAACGGCACAACCGACCTGCCGGTACTCAAGACCTTCCGCGCGCCCGCGCCGATCGCTCCCTCGGGTTTCGCTGCGCCGACCATACTTGGAGGCGGCACGCTCGCCGCTTTCGCGATGCTCTTCGGCGCCTCGCTGGCTCTTGCTCAGGTCACGGCGCGCCCCGTTGGCGAAAGCGCGGTGACAGTGCTGCTGCGCTGGGCGCCACTGATCTTTCAAGGCTTCCTGTTCAATATCCTGATCAGCTTCCTCTCGATGGCGCTCGGTACGGTCATCGGCGTGCTCGTCGGCATTGCACAGGTCTCCCTGGTCTCCTCGGTGCGCAAGACCGCCTGGGGCGTGACACAGTTCTTCCGCAATGCGCCGTGGCTGGTCCTGCTCTTCTACGCGATGTTCCTGTTGCCCTTCGAGTTCCGGCTATTTGGCTTCACGATCGCCTTTCCTGCCTGGGTCAAGGCGATCATCGGACTTGCGCTGCCAGTCGCTGCCAATGTCTCCGAGATCGTGCGTGGCGGCATCAGATCCATTCCCTCCGGCCAGTGGGAATCTGCCGAGTCACTCGCCTTCACGCGAGCGCAGACGATGTGGATGATCATCCTGCCCCAGGCCTTCAAACGGATGATCCCACCCTGGATGAACCTTTACGCCATCCTGACCATGGCCACGACGCTGATCTCGGTCGTCGGCATCCAGGACGGGTTGACCATCACCCGCGCGGCGCTCGTCGCTGAGAGCCGTCCGGAACTGATGATCCCGATGTATCTGCTGCTGCTCCTGATGTTCTTCGCCTATTGCTACCCGATCGCGCGAGCGACGCTGGCGCTCGAGCGCCGCTTCAACGTGAAAGCCTGACCATGGCAAGCCGTCATCAACTGGGCGAGCCCGTGGTCGTGGTCGAGGGCGTCGAGAAATCCTTCGGCAGCTTTCCTGTGCTGAAGGATGTCAGCCTCACCGTCAGGCGCGGCGAGACTGTCTGCATCATCGGCCCATCGGGCTCGGGCAAGTCGACACTGCTGCGCTGCATCAACGGGCTGGTGCCCATCAGCAAGGGCTCGATCAAGGTCGCCGGCCGTGAGGTCAACGACGCAAACCTCGACAAGCTGTCGCTGCGCCGCGATGTCGGCATCGTCTTCCAGCAATATAACCTCTTTCCTCACAAGACCGCGCTTCAGAACGTGATGATGGCGCCGATCCATGTGCTGAAACAAGACAAGGCAGTGGTCGAGGAGCGCGCGCGCCGCCTCCTTGCCAAGGTCGGCCTCTCGCAGAAACTCCTAGCTTATCCTGGCGAACTCTCCGGCGGCCAGCAGCAGCGCGTCGCCATCGCGCGCTCACTAGCGATGAACCCGAAGGTGATGCTGTTCGACGAGGTCACCGCCGCACTCGACCCCGAGACCAAGAAGGAGGTTCTGGTGACGATCCAGGACCTCGCGGCCGAGGGCATGACCTGCATCCTGGTCACCCATGAGATGGGCTTTGCTCGCGAGGTGGCCGACCATGTCTATTTCACCGATGGCGGATTGATCGTGGAGCATGACATTCCCGCCGAACTCTTCGGAAATCCGCGGGAGGATCGTACCAGGAGCTTTCTGGACAAGGTCCTCTGATCCCCAATCCGCGGCCTTGTCGCATCCGGGCAGGCGCCCGCCGTAAACGACCTGCCGGCCCCGAGGCCGGCGCGGACCAATGACCGCCATATCTCGGAGACGCGCACCATGTCTTCCCAGCAGCCACTCGATCCAAAATCCGTTGCCGGCAAGGATCTGCATCTCGACGAGCGCGCGCAGCTCCTGGTCATCGGCGGTGGGCGAGCGGGGCTCACGGCTGCGATCGAGGCGGCCGAGCTGGGCCTGTCGGTGATCCTCGTCGAGGAGAGCCCGGTTCCGTTCAGGACGATGGGCGAGGAGGTACCGCTGCATTACGGGCAGGGCATGGCCGGCGAGGCGCGCAACCGCAATGCCATGACGGAAGCCTTCATCGCCTCCGAGCCGCTGATCGAGGCCGCCTTCGAGGCGGGAGTCGACCTGCGTCTCGGAACCGCCTGCTGGGGGCTCTATGGCAACGGGCCAGGTGTCTCCTGGCTGTCGGGCACGGTGGCGGGGCTGATGGACGAGGAGCGCTCCTGGCTTGTCGGGGCTGACCACGTCATCGTGGCCGCTGGCCGCCGCGACATGGGGCTCGCCTTTCCCGGATGGGAGAAGCCTGGCGTGATGGGGGTGACCGCAGCGGTCTCGCTCGCGACGCGGTATGGCGCGCTCGCGCCGCGCCGGGTCGTCATGCTTGGCTCCACGACAGAGACGCTGGCCGCCGCACTCGCTCTGCGCGAGACCGGCGTCGCGATCGCCGCACTCGTCGAGCAGGCGGTGGCGCCGGTCGGTTCTGCGGAGCTCGTCGCGGCCCTGCGTGATGGTGGGACAGAAATACTCACCGGCCATGTCGTGCGCGAAGCAAGTGGGGGCGAAAGCGTCGAGGCCGCTGTCATTGCAGCGATCGATGCCGAGGGGCGGGCGATTGGAGCCGAGCGCCGCATCGCCTGTGAGAGCATCGTGCTCGGCGTCGGTGTGACGCCGGTGATTGACCTTCTCGACGCGCTTGGCTGCCGCGTCGCCTTCCAGCCGGAGCGCGGCGGCTACGCCCCGATCGTCGACGCCGATCAGAACACCTCCCGGCCGGGCATCTACGCGATTGGCGACTGTGCGGGTATCTGGCCGGCCAAGAGCTGCGGCGGAACGATCTCGGAGAATGAAGCGAAGCGCGCGGTGGCCGCAATCCTGGGCAGACTCGGTCTCGCCGACGAACGGACAATTCCGGCAGCTATCGCGCCCGAACCGCCCGCCTTCGATCTCGGCGCCTATCGCCTCGCCTGGGTGCGCGCCAGCGTCATCGAGGCACGCGGCGAAGTGCATGTCTGCCAATGCGAGGACGTCACGGCGCGCGAGATTCTGGAGGTCAGGCCGCCGCGCTATCTCAATTGGCAAAACGAACGCCGCAACGACCGCTCCTTGGCGGCACTTCTCGGCGAGGATCCGCCCAACCCGGACCAGGTCAAGCGCCTGACGCGAGCCGGCATGGGCGCCTGCCAGGGTCGGCGCTGCCGCGAGCAGGTCGCGGCCCTGCTGGCGCTCGGCGGCGCGGTGCCGCTTCCCTCGATCCCGCTTGCGAGCTATCGCGCGCCTGTCCGCCCGATTCCGCTGGCACTGGCCGGTCAGTTGCCGGAAGCGCCCGAGCAGGCCGAGCACTGGGACACCTGGTTCGGCATGCACGCGCAATGGCGGCCATTCTGGGACGTGCCTGAACTCTTCACCGTCGCAACCAATGACGCGACCGGCCCCGTGGCGAGCGAGTGAACGAGGTTGAGATGAGTGAGATCAAGGGAGCTTCGGTCGTCATCATCGGTGGCGGTGTCACGGGCTTGAGCGCCGGCTGGTGGCTGGCGCGCGAGGGTGTCGATGTTCTCGTCATCGAGAAGGGCATGATTGGTTGGGAGGCTTCCGGCCGCAATGGCGGTGGCTGCTCGCATCATCATTCGCCGCTCTTTCTCGAGGAGCAGCGACTCTGGCCGCAAATGGACGTGCTGCTGGGCTATCCGACCGAATTCGCGCCCAGTCGCATCCGTCTTGCATCCAGCGAACACCAGATGGCGCTTTATGGCCGTGCCCTGCGCAATGCCGAGCGGCAAGGCTTCAAATCCGAGATCCTGGATCCCAAGCAGATCCGCCAACTGGTACCGCTCGCGGGCGATACGATGATCGGCGGCTATTTCTATCATTTTGGCGGGCATGCCAATCCGCATCGCACGTTGCAGGGCTATGCCTGGGCGCTACAGGATCATGGCGGCCGCATCCTGCAGCATTGCGCGGTCACCGGCTTTCGCAGCCAAGGCGGCAAGGTCGTTGCAGTGGAGACGGAACGCGGCCTGATCGCCTGCGATCGGCTCGTGATCGCGGCTGGTCCGCAGACCGGCCGGCTGTCCGCGATGCTCGATCAGGAGGTGCCGATGGCCTCCGCCCGGGCCGAGATGATCATCACCGAGCCGCTGCCGTTGATGCCCTATGGCGGTGTCGATGGAAACGGGCTCTATGGCCGCCAGACCCTGCGCGGCAATCTTGCCTATGGTGGCGGCCCGCATGAATGGCTCGATGTGCCGGATCGTGTCGCTCCTGCCAAACCCTCGACACCGCTGATGGGCCATATTGGTCGCCGGTTGGCAGAGCTCCTACCCAGGGCGGCGCATGCCCGTATCATTCGGTCTTGGGCCGGCGTGATCGAGAACACGCCGGATGGCAGGCCAGTGATTGACCGCCTTTCGTCCCGCGACAACGTCGTGGTGGCGACGCTCTCGAGCGTCGGGTTCGGCCTCTCTCCCGCGAGCGGGCGCGCCATCCGGGATCTCGTCGTTGATGGAGCTTGCGCCTTCGCCGACATCTCTTCGTTCAAGCTCGCCCGTTTCGCCAAGCTCGAACCGAACTGGCGCGAATTGCAGGGCTGGCAGGCGCAGGCTGCCTAGTTCGCCGATGTCGCCAAAGCTGGCGTCCGGTTCTGCGCTCCGGCCAACCGACGGTTTCCGCGTGCCTGCCATGCAGTGGCGGGGCCTATGTCGTCTGCGGATGCCTCTCTAACACTAGAGGGGAAGCGAGGGAGAAATCATGCTGGACTGGACACGGGCCAAGGCGGAAGCCGCCGCGATCACGAAGAGCTGGGCCGATCAGGCTGGCCCCGGTGGTGCGGTCGTCATCTTCGATGCGGAGAGACGGCTTGAAGTCAGCGCCGGCGGTTTCGCCAACCTGGAACAGCAAACGCCCTTCACGGCGGATACGCCCAATCGCCTGGCCTCGATCAGCAAGCACTTCATGGCGGCGACGCTGCTGCTGGAGGGCATATCGCTCGACGCACCGCTCGGCAGCCTGCTGGATGGTTTGCCTGCGGCGGTCGCCGCCGTGCCTCTTGGCCGCGCACTGGATATGACCGGCGCGCTGCCGGACATGATGGAGACCCTGTGGCAGCTCGGCGTGCCCTACACGACGAGCCTCAGTGCTTCCGAAATTCATGGTTTTGCCCAGCGCCTGCCCGGCATCAATGCCGTGCCGGGCGAGGAGATGGCCTATTCCAATACCGGCTGGCGGCTGGCGCAGTCGGTGCTGCCGGCCCAACGCAGCATCACCTATCGCGAAGCCCTGCGGCTGCGCATGTTCGGGCCTCTGGCGCTGCCCTTCGTCTTCCCGGAGGACGAGAGCGAGATCGTGCCCGATCTCGCAACCGGTTATTGGCATGATGGCGTGAACTGGCGGCGTGGACGCTACGGCTTCCAGTTCTCTGCCTCAGGCGGGCTTGTCGGCAGCGCATCTGCCCTGGCGATCTGGGCCTCTGACCTGATGGCCGGGCGCGGGCCGCTCGCCGGCATCTTCGATAAGCTCACCGCACCGCGCCAGTTCGCGGATGGTCGCGAGAGCGGCTACCGCCTCGGCCTGGTCAGCACTTCGCTTCTCGGCACCACCGTGATCGGCCATGGCGGGTCTCTGACGGGCTACCGCAACCATTTCCTGATGGCGCCCGAGCATGGCGTTGGCGTCGTCGTGTTGAGCAATCGCGAGGAGGAGGTGCTCTGGCCGGCCCTGCGCGTGCTTGCGGCGCTTCTCGGCGAAGCGCTGCCCGAGGTACCGAAGGCTGGGCCGACCGGCCTGTATGTCGGCGAGGAAGGTTCCTTCTGGGCCGAGCTCGGTGGAGACTCGATCAGCGTCATGGGCGGCTATGAGCGTCTTGTCGTCGGCGAGAACGGCAGGTTGAGAAGCCTGCCTTCCTATCTCGACATCGAGCTCGGCACGCTCGGCGAAGACGAGATCCAGGCGCGGATCGGCGGCGTCGAGCGTCGTCTTCTGCGTGTTCCGGCCAGCACGCCGCTCGACCCGCGCCTCGTCGGCCGCTGGCGCGAGCGTAGCTTCGGCGCCGAGATCACGGTTGAAGCGGACGGCACGGCGCAATGGCCCTGGGCCGAGCCGGTCGGCATGACCACGCGGCTGACCCCCTTGCCGGGAGGCCGCGCGCTCGCCGATCTTGTTCATGGTCCCTGGCGGCACCGGCCTTGCTTGTGGTTGCAGCCGGACGGCTCCCTGCGCCTCGACAGCCATCGGGCGCGCGTCCTGCAATTCGATCGTGTCGACGACGTTGGAGGTACCCGATGATCCGTTCCCGCCTTGCCGGATTGTTGCTTTGCGCCGCGTCGCTGACGCTCGGCCTCGAGGCACAGGCCCAGCCGGCTCCCAGCCGCACCTTGCGTGTGGTGCCGCATGCGGATCTCAAGACGCTCGATCCTGTTGCAGCTTCGATCGTCATCACCCGCATGCATGGGCTGATGATCTACGAGACGCTGTTTGCCTGGGATTCAAAGCTGCAGCCGCACCCGCAGATGGTCGAGAGCTTCTCGACTGCTCCCGACAAGCTGTCCTGGAGTTTCACGCTGCGGCCCGGTCTCAAGTTCCATGACGGCCAGCCGGTCACAACCCGCGACGTCATCGCCTCGCTGAAGCGCTGGATGGCGCGCGATACGATCGGCGGCAAGCTCGGCGAGTATACGGAAGGATTGGAGGCGGTCGACGACCGAACCTTCACGCTGAAGCTGAAGCGGCCGATGGCGCTGGTGCCCTTCGCGCTGGGCTCGGCCGTGGGCCAGATCCCGGTGATCATGCGCGAGAGCGACGCCAAGAGTGATCCGATGAAGCCGGTCACCGAAGCGATCGGCAGCGGCCCTTTCCGCTTCAACCGGGCGGAATGGCGCAGCGGCGCGCGCGTCGTCTATGATCGCAACCCCGATTATGTGCCCCGTTCGGAACCGGCCGACGGCCTGGCAGGAGGCCGCGTCGTTAAGCTCGACCGCGTCGAATGGACCATCATGCCGGACGCGGCGACGGCTGCCGCTGCGATCCAGACCGGCGAGATCGATATCTGGGAGCAGCCGAGCCAGGACCTGATCTCGACCATCGCCAAGTCCCGAGACGTCAAGGTCGAACGCTACTCGAACCTTGCCAACCAGGTGATGCTGCGGCCGAACCACCTCTATCCGCCGTTCAACAATCCTAAGGCCAGGCTCGCCCTGGCCTACGCTACGGACCAGGCCGATTTCCTCGCCGCCGGCTTTGGGGACGAGGAGTGGTGGAAGCGCTGCAATGCCTATTTCGTCTGTGGCGCGCCGAACGGAACCGAGGTCGGCTCCGAAGCCTATGCCAAGCCCGATCTTGCAACTGCGAAGAAGCTGCTCGCCGAGAGCGGCTACAAGGGCGAGAAGCTGGTGCTGAGCACGTCGAACGACATCGCCCCGATCGGTCGCATGGCCGAGGTCGCGGCGCAGTCGCTCAAGGAAGTCGGCTTCAATGTCGATGTCCAGTTTGCCGATTGGGGCACCGTCACCACCCGCCAGCAGAATCGCGGCACCGTGGACCAGGGCGGCTGGAACCTGTTCGTCACCTACGCGTCGGGCGCGACGATGCAGTCGCCGATGACCAATATCGGCACCAATATGGGCTGCGAGAAGGCGTGGGCGGGCTGGCCCTGCGATGCCGAGGCCGAACGGCTGCGTGGCGCTGTTGTCGACGCTCCGGACGAGGCGAGCGGCAAGCTCGCGATCGAAGCGTTGCATCGGCGGCTCGCGGAAGTCCAACCCTATCGCGTGCTCGGTCAGTTCGATCAGCCCTATGCCCGCCGCAGCAACATTTCGGGCGTGCTCGCCGCGCCGGTGATGCTGTTCTGGAACATCGAGAAGAAGTAGGCAGCCAGCACTGACGGCCTCGGTGGATACGCGGTCCGGAGCGAGGCTTCTCTCGCCCCGGACCGTAAGATCGGAACATTCTGCCGGCGACAGGGCCAATCCCGGCAGGATGGGGCGCCTCCGGGCGCCAGACGGGCACGGATTGCGAGCTGCCCCTCTGCTAGAATTGCGCCTTCCCTCCTGTGCGGTCTAATCGACGGCCGCTTCAATCACGTGGCTTGTCATGACGACTGTCGAAACGGTTCTGGCCGATCTTGTGGCCTTTCCCTCTGTTTGCCGGACGCCGAATGCGGTAATCGTCGAGCATGTCCGCGGATATCTCGCGAGCCATGGCGTCGAGAGCGTCATCGTCCCGGGGCCGGAAGGGGATCGCTCCAATCTCTTCGCCACCATCGGGCCGCGCGAGCCGGGCGGGATCATTCTCTCGGCCCATCTCGATGTCGTGCCTGCAGCCCCCGAGGGCTGGGTCGGACAGCCCTTCGCCTTGCGCCGCGATGGCGACCGCCTGATCGGACGCGGCGCCGTCGACATGAAGGGTTTTGTTGCCAGCGTGCTGGCGAGCGTGCCGGACCTCGCCTCGCGCCGGCTGGCGCGGCCGATCCATATTGCGCTCTCCTATGACGAGGAGGTCGGCTGCGTCGGCGTTCGTCACCTGATTGCGCGGCTGCCGGAACTTTGTCCCCGGCCGGCCGGCTGCATCGTAGGCGAGCCGACCGATCTCCATCCCGTCTTGCGTCACAAGGGCAAGATCGCTCAACGCGTCACGGTCGACGGCAAGGCCGGGCACTCGTCGCGGACCGATCTCGGCGACAATGCCATTCACTACGCTGCGGAGTTGATGGCTGCCGTGCATGCCGAGGCGCGCCGGCATGCGGTGGAGGGTCCCTTTGCCGAGAGCTTTGCCCCGCCCTATTCCACGATCCAGGTCGGCACTGTGCAGGGCGGAACCGGCATCAACATCGTTCCGGCGCAATGCGTCTTCGAGGTGGAGGCTCGCGCCATCGCGGGGCAGGAGCCGGCCGGACTGCTTGCCTTCCTGCCGCGCGAGGCGGAGCGCATCCATGCTGCCGCTGTCGCGGATGGGCACAATGTCGTCTTCGGCTTCGAGACGATGAGCGACTATCCGCCGCTCGATCTGCCCGATGATGATCCGTTGGTCGGGTTGACGGAAGACGTTTGCGGGAGACCGCGCCAGCAGGCCGTCAGCTTCGGTACCGAGGCCGGGCTCTTTCAGGCCGCAGGCATCCCTGCGATCGTCTGCGGGCCGGGTGACGTGAACCGGGCGCACAGGCCCGAGGAGTACATCACCGATGCGGAACTGGCCGGCGCGATGGCCATGATCACGCGGTTGGCCGACCGGTTATCCTCCTGACGCAGGCTGTCAGCGCAGCTCTGGGCTGATCGGCTGAGCCCGTGCATGAATGCCGGCATGGGTCATCCGGAGGAGACTGATCATGCCTGATCGCCAGCGTGTCGAGGCCTTTGTCGCAGCCGTCGTGAGCGGCGATCATGTCGGCGCCATCCGCGATTTCTACTGCGAGGATGCCTCGATGCAGGAGAACGGCGCCGAGCCGCGCCGCGGACGCGACGCATTGATGGCGCATGAGGCCCGCGCGCTCGCCCGGCTCAACCGGATGCACACCCACCCCGCCCGTGCCGTGCTGGTCGATGGCGACCGGGTCGTCATCCACTGGGTCTTCGATGCCATCGATAAGGCGGGCGTGACGCGGCGGCTGGAAGAACTCGCGATCCAGCGCTGGCGCGGTGACCACATTGCCGAAGAGCGCTTCTTCTATGATACCGGCTCGGCCTGGCAGGTCGTCGAGCCCGTGCGTTAGATGTCGCTCAGGGCGGAGACCGCCAGCAAGCCGGAGCGGTTCAAGCTGGTCGTTGCGGTCTATGTGATCTTTCGGCGGGGGAGCGAACTCCTGCTGCTGCGGCGAGCGAACACGGGTTATGAGGACGGCAATTACGGTCTCGTGTCCGGACATCACGACGGCAGCGAGCCGCTGCGGGCAGCGGCCGCGCGCGAAGCCAGGGAGGAGGCGGGCGTCGAGATCGATCCCGCCAGCCTGACCTTCGCAACTGTGCTCCACCGATCGCAGGACGAGGAGCGGCTGGATTTCTTCTTCGAGGCGCGCAGCTGGCAGGGCGAGCTTCTCAACGCCGAGCCCGAGAAATGCGCCGAACTGGCCTGGTTCCCCATCGATGACTTGCCGGAGAACACGATCGCCTATGTCCGCACGGCCATCGTCCACTGGCAGTCCGGCACTCGCTATTGCGAGTTTTGGCGCGAGACCTGACTCGGCTTTCCCAGACAGTGCCTGCGGCCTCGCCGCTACGACAGCACTCCGCGATAGGGCGCAGCCACGATCAGGCAGCAATTGCCGGGCCGGACGCGGCCGGGCTGGCGGCGGCCGTAGAGGATGCCGTCGGCAGCGTAGTGCAGCGTCTCGGGCGGCCGGGTCGGGTCCCAGGTGCAATGGATGCGGCCGGCAGGCTGGCCCGCGCTGACCTTGGCGCCATTGGCATGAAACGGCTCGAAGACGCCGTCGGCGGTGGCATAGACATAGGCCGAGGTGCCGGGCAATTCGAGGATCTGGCCCTCGCCGCGCTTCGGCTCGGGCGTGTCGCGCGCGACGATGCCGAGGTGGTCGAGCACGTTGGCAACGCCGCGCCGGCAGACTTTCAGCGCCTCCAGCGAAACCGTGCCGCCACCCGCCATCTCGGTCCCGACAGTGACGAGCCCGCTGCGGCAGGCGGTTGCTGTTGCGGTGCGCGGCTCGCCGAGATTGCTGATCACCACCGTCATCGGCGCGTCGAATGCCTGGACTGCGGCGACATTGCGCTTGTGAAGCTCCGGATCGTCGGTCGGCTCGACGATCGCGCTCGGGATGATGTCGAGCGAGGAGCCGCCCGAATGCAGGTCGAGGAAGGCATCGCCGAGCGGCAGGATATGGTCGCTGACAAAGGCAGCGATCTGCTGGGTAATGGTGCCACGCGGGTCGCCCGGGAAGGTACGGTTGAAATTCAGGCCATCGACCGGCGACGTTCGCTGGCCGGCGATGACGGCGTGCGAGTTATTCGCCGGCATCAGGATCAGTCGGCCTTGCACGCGGCCGGGATCGAGATCGCGGATCAGATCGCAGATCGTGATCGGCCCCTCGTATTCATCGCCATGGTTGCCGCCTTCGAGGATCGCCGTCGGGCCGGAGCCGTTCTTGATGATCGCGATCGGAATCCGCGTCGCGCCCCAGGCGTCGTCATGCGGCGAATGCGGTATCATGACGAAGCCGACTTGCTTGCCGTCGCGCTCGGGATCGACTGTCAGGAAGGCGCTGGACGGACGGGGCGTGGGTTTCTGCTTGACGCTGGTCATGGCTGGCTCGCGGGCGCGCCGAGGCTGGCGGGCGGCAATCCGGCCCGGTGGCGCAGTCTGAAGGGAAAATGCCGGGCGCGGCCCGCGCCCGGCTGATGTCTGGCGTCGCTCAGAGCGTCGGCAGCGGGTCCATCGGTATGTCGAGATATTTGCGATGCAGCCGGTCGAGTTCGCCATTCATCGCATTGAAGAAGATGAAGCCGTCGAGCCAGCGCACGAGATTATGCTGATCCATCTGCACACCCATATGGGCCGGGCTGCGGCGGATGACGAACTTGCGCTCGAATTCCTTGTTCGGGTTCTGCTTGGCCAGCGCCTGCGCGACGATGCTGTTGGTGGCGAGCAGGTCGGCCTGGCCGGTGATATAGGCTGCCGCGGCCGTGGCATCGTCCTCGGTGCGCATCAGGCTCGCCTTGGGGGCGGTCGCCGAGATCGCCAGTTCCTGTGTCGTGCCCTTGGCGGCGGCGACCCGGGCGGAGCCGATGGTTTCGGGGCTGCTGACCGGCGAGGCCTTGGCGCCATAGACGGCCAGGAAGGTGTTGGCATAGGGCGCGGTGAACTGGATCTGCTTGGCGCGCTCCGGCGTCAGACCCATCACCGAGATCACGATATCGACCTTGTCGGTGAGCAGGAACGGAATCCGGTTGGCGCCGGTGATCTGCTGCATCTCGAGCTTCACGCCGAGCCCCTTGGCGACCATCTCGGCCATCTCGATGTCGAAGCCGATCGGCTTGCGGTTCTCGTCCTGGGCGCCGAAGGGCGGGGCATCGAGCGGCACGCCGATGCGCACCACGCCCTTGGACAGGATGTCCTGGAGCTTGTCGGCCCGGGCTTCGGCTCCGCCAAAGACGGCAACAGTCAGTGCAGCCAAACCTGCAAATAGCGAACGCATGTTTCGTCTCCCCTCGTTGTGCAACTGGTGTCGATCGGCCTCCTCAGTGCAGGACCGCGCTGAGGAAGGTCTGCAGTTCGGGCGTCTTCGGCTCGGCGAGCACCGCCGCGGCCTGGCCTTCTTCGTGAATGCGGCCCTCGTGCATGAAGACGACGCGCGAGCCGAAGCGGCGGGCAAAGCCCATCTCATGCGTGACGAGGATCATCGTCATGCCGTCCTGTGCCACCGATTCGAGCACCTTCAGCACCTCGCCGGTGAGTTCGGGATCGAGCGCCGAGGTGACCTCGTCGAACAGCATCAGCTTGGGCTGCATCGCGAGCGAACGGGCGATGGCGACGCGCTGCTGCTGGCCGCCGGACAGCTGGGACGGGAAGGCGTCGAGCTTGTCCTCCAGCCCGACGCGGCGCAGCACGTCGCGGGCGATCTCGCGGGCCGCGTCCGGCGCCTGCTTCTTCACGACCCGCGGCGCGAGCGTGATGTTGTCGCAGACCGAGAGATGCGGGAACAGGTTGAAGCTCTGGAAGACGATGCCGACCTCCTGCCTGAGCTTGCGCAGGTTGGTCTTAGGGTCGTTCACCTGCACGCCGTCGACCAGGATCGAACCGCCCTGGATCGGCTCGAGGCCGTTGATGCAGCGCAGCATGGTGCTCTTGCCAGAGCCCGAGCGCCCGATCACGGCGATGATCTCTCCCTTCGCGACGTCCAGCGAGACGTTCTTCAGAACCTGGACCGCACCATAGCTCTTGCTGATCCCCTTGATTTCAACGAGCGACATCGAGCTTCCGCTCGAGCGAGCGGCTCCATTGCGTGAGAGGGAAGCACATCAGGAAGTAGATGCAGGCGACGGTGATGTAGACGGCGAAGGGCTTGTAGGTGCCGGCGGCGGTGAGTTGGCCCTCGCGGGTCAGTTCGACGAGCCCGATCGTCGCGGCGAGCGAGGTGTTCTTGATGAGCTGGACGAGGAAGCCGACGGTGGGCGGGATTGCGACGCGGATCGACTGCGGCACGATGATGTGGCGCAACTGCTCCCAGAGCGACAGGCCGAGCGAGGCGCCGGCCTCCCATTGCGTCTTGGCGATCGAGATCAGCGCGCCGCGCCAGATCTCGCCGAGGAAGGCGCTGCCATAGACCGAGAAGGCGACGGCGGCTGCGAACCACGGATTGACCGAGATGCCGATCAGCGGCAGGCCGAAGAAGATCAGGAACAGCCAGACCAGCAGCGGCGTGCCCTGGACGATATGAGTGTAGCCGGCCGCCAGCCAGCGCAGCGGCGCGAAAGGCAGGATGCGGACGACGGCGATGACCAGGCCGAGCAGGGCGGCTCCGGTGAAGGCGGTGACGGTCAAGGCCACGGTCCAGCGCGCCGCCGCGACCAGGTACATCACATCGATCAGGCCGAAGGAACGGATCATCGCCTGACGAACGCCCAGTAATAGATGCCGGCAAAGAGGCCGCGGAAGGCCAGCGCGAGGCCGAGATAGAGCACGCTGATCACGGTGTAGACTTCGAAGTCGCGGAAGGTGCGCGACTGCACGATCGAGGCCGCGTGGAACAGGTCCTCGACAGAAATCTGCGAGACGACGCTCGTCGCCAGCATCAGCAGCACGAATTGGCTGGCGAGCGCGGGGAACATCGATTTAAGCGCCGGGAACATCACGATGTAGCGGAAGACCTGCAGGCCGGAGAGGCCGAGCGAGTGGCCGGCCTCGGTCTGTGCCTTCGGCACAGCTTCCAGTCCGGCTCGGACGATCTCTGTGGTATAGGCGCCGAGATTGATGACGAGCGCGATGATCGCCGCCGTCAGGCCGTCGAGCCGGAGGCCGAAGCTCGGCAGGCCGAAGAAGATCAGGAAGAGCTGGACCAGCAGCGGCGTGTTGCGGATCACCTCGACATAGCCACCGACGATCCGCTTCAGCGAGCCCGGGCCATAGACACGCGCCGCAGCACAGGCGACGCCGATGGCGAGGCCGCCGAGCATCGCGCAGGCCGAGAGCAGAAGCGTGATCCAGACGCCGTCGAGGATCGATTCCCACGCCGCAAACACGTCCCGAAATTGCAGGCCGTACTTCATCGCGCTCAGACCGCCATGGCCGCAGGCGGCGTGACGGCACGCCCACAACATACCGACAGAGTGATCAGCGATGGTGTCATTGAGCCTCCCCTTTACAAGAGGCTAGGTTGGCTTCTTATTTGATGTCAAGCTTCACATATGAAACGAGGCAGCATGCCTGACCTTCCGGAAACAGATGACGGCGAGAAGGCCTCTTATTCCGCTCCGGCTCTGGAGAAGGGGTTGGATATTCTCGAGCTGCTGGCGGATGTCGGCGAGCCGCTTTCGACCCGCACCATTGCCGAGCGGCTGGAGCGCTCGAAAAGCGAGATCTTCCGCATGGTCTTCGTGCTGCAGCAGCGCGGATATCTGGTGCGGGAGGCGGGAACGGACAGGCTCGCACTATCGCGACGATTGTTCGATCTCGGCATCAGGACGCCCAGCGGGCGGCAACTGACCTCGGTCGTACTGCCTCTGATGGAGCGCTTCAGCGAGGAGAGCGGCCAGGCGGCCCATCTCGTCGTGCTGAGCCGTGCGCAGACCGTGGTACTTGCGACGACCTCCGGACATCTCGACGCGACGGTTACCGTGCGGCCGGGCTATGGCAGGCCGGCGCTGGAAGCCAATTCCGGATTGCTCATCCTGGCGTTCCAGACACGGGCACGGCGTCTGACCCTGATGAAGGATGCCGATCATGAGGCGCTGACGCGGCTCGAGAGCACCGGCGTTGCGGCCATCTTCGAGATGATCAGGGAGCAGGGACACCAGATCGCACCAAGCCGCGACATTCTGGCGGTTACCGACATCGCCTGCCCGGTCATCGGACCGGCGGGCTATGCGCAGGCGGCGATCCTGGTGCCATGCCTGCAGCGCCATGGCGTGCAGACCGATGAGAAGGCGATCCTTACCAGCCTGAAGGCCTGCTGCCACGAGGCGGGGTTGCGCCTGGCCTATAGCTGACCAGGCGCAGGATGTTGGATCAGGCGGTGACGGGCTGCGGCGTGTAGCCGGCCGCCGTGACGATCGCCGCGATGGCGGCGCGGTCGCTGGTGCCCTGGACGCTGACCAGTTTCGAGGCCGGGTCGGCCTGGACGCGGGTTCCGGGAAGGCCAGTTTCGATCGCCTTCGTGATCGTACCGGCGCAATGCCCGTAGGTCATGTCCTCGACGCGGAAGCTGAGCGTTCCCGCGCCCTGAGGCTGTGTCTGTGGTGTCGTCTTCTCGCTATGGCTCTGGCATCCGCACATCGTGCTGCGTCCTTTCCTAGGGTTATGAAAGGAGCCTAAAGCTTCCAATGGTGGGAAGGTCAAGCGTCTTTTGCGGGCTGCCGACGTACGTCCAATGGCGTCTCCTGGCCATCTCGCGGAGTGTTGAAAATTGGCCTTGACCTTCCCATCATGGGAAGGATCATAACCCTCGCCATCAACATGCGGAGATCAAGCCATGGCGATGGCACGGACAGCGGGAAGCCCCGTTAGAGAATTTGAGATCGAGATCGGCGGGATGACCTGCGCCTCCTGTGTCGGGCGCGTCGAACGCGCCGTGAAGGCCGTCGACGGCGTCAGCTCAGTCGCAGTCAACCTCGCGACCGAACGAGCCCGCGTTACCCTGTCTTCCGGCGGTAGCGATGCTGGCGCGATCGCGGCTGCGATCCGCGGCGCCGGCTACGAACCCGCGGAGCGCGTCGTCGAGTTGAAGATCTCCGGGATGACCTGCGCGTCCTGCGTCGGCCGGGTCGAGCGGGCGCTCAAGGCGGTGCCGGGCGTGCTCGACGCGACCGTGAATCTCACGACCGAGCGTGCCACCGTGCGGGCTCTCGGCGGTGCGGACCAGATGCAGCAACTCGTTGCGGCCGTCGCAGGGGCTGGCTATTCCGCCGAAGCGGCGAGCATTGATGCCGGAGCCTCGGATCGCGAGCAACTGGCCCGCGAGGCGGAGCAGGCGGGTTTGAAGCGCGCGGTCCTCATCGCCGCAGTCGCGACAATCCCGCTGCTCGTCTTCGAGATGGGCTCGCATATGTACGAGCCGCTGCACCATTTTCTCGCAGGGCGTGTCGGCGAGTTCAACATCAAGCTCCTGTCCTTCCTGCTCGCAACATTCGTCCAGTTCGGGCCGGGTCTGCGCTTCCTGAAGAAGGGCTGGCCGGCCTTGCTGCGTGGCGCGCCGGACATGAACTCGCTGGTCATGCTCGGTACCAGCGCGGCCTATCTGTACTCGACGGTGGCGACCTTCGCGCCGGAGTTCCTGCCTGACGGTACGGACTACACCTATTTCGAGGCCGGCGCGGTCATCGTCACGCTCGTCCTGACCGGGCGTTGGTTCGAGGCCAGAGCCAAGGGCCGGACCAGCGAAGCGATCCGGCGACTGATGTCGCTGCAGGCGAAGTCGGCGCGTGTCCTGCGCGACGGCATCGAGGCCGATGTCGGGATCGAGAGCGTTGTTCCGGGCGATGTCGTCATCGTGCGTCCGGGTGAGCGCATCCCGGTCGATGGTGAGGTTCTCGACGGCGTGTCCTATGTCGACGAGGCGATGATCACCGGTGAGCCGGTGCCCGCACGCAAGGAAGCGGGAGCGGCTGTGACCGGAGGCACGATCAACGGCACGGGCGCCTTCCGTTTCACCGCCACCAAAGTCGGCGCCGATACGCTGCTCTCGCAGATCGTCCGCACCGTCGAGGCGGCGCAGGGCTCGAAGTTGCCGATCCAGGCCATGGTCGACAAGGTGACGATGTGGTTCGTTCCGGCCGTGATGGCGCTCGCGCTTGTGACGTTCGCGGCCTGGTTCGCCTTCGGCCCCAGCCCCGCCTTCTCCTATGCTCTCGTCAACGCGGTCGCCGTGCTGATCATCGCCTGCCCCTGCGCGATGGGATTGGCGACTCCGACCTCGATCATGGTCGGCACCGGCAAGGGCGCCGAGCTTGGCATCCTGTTCCGCCAGGGCGATGCGCTCCAGGGTCTGAAGGATGCGAAGATCGTGGCGCTCGACAAGACCGGAACCCTGACCAAGGGCAAGCCGGAGCTGACCGATCTCGTCACCGCCGAGGGCTTCGAGGAGGCCCAGGTGCTGCGGCTGGTCGCCTCGGTCGAGGCTCGCTCGGAGCATCCGATTGCGGAAGCGATCGTTGGCGCTGCCCGCCAGCGCGGCCTCGCCCTCGCAGAGGTGTCGGAGTTCGCGGGTGAAGCGGGCTTCGGCGTCAAGGCTGTCGTCGAAGGCCGGACGATCGAGATCGGTGCCGACCGGCTGATGCGGCGTCTCGGGCTCGACCTGTCGCCCTTCGCGGAGGCGGCAGGCCGCCTGGGCGATGCCGGCAAGACACCGCTCTATGCGGCGATCGACGGCAGGCTCGCTGCCATCATCGCGGTTGCCGATCCGGTCAAGGCCACGACCCCCGAGGCTATCGCATCGCTGCATCGGCTCGGCCTGCGCGTCGTGATGATTACCGGCGACAACCGGCGTACGGCGGAGGCGATTGCCGCGAGGCTTGGCATTGACGAGGTCGTGGCCGAGGTTCTGCCGACCGGCAAGGCCGAGGTGGTGGCCGGGCTCCAGGCCGGTGGCGCCAAGGTCGCCTTCGTCGGGGATGGCATCAACGACGCGCCCGCCCTGGCCAAGGCCGATGTCGGCATTGCCATCGGCACCGGCACGGACATCGCCATCGAGAGTGCCGATGTCGTGCTGATGTCGGGCGATCTGAATGGTGTCGCCAATGCCATCGCGCTGTCACAGGCGACGATCGCCAATATCCGCCAGAACCTGATCTGGGCCTTCGGTTACAACGCCCTGCTGATCCCGGTGGCTGCCGGCGCGCTCTATCCGAGCTTCGGCATCCTGATGTCGCCGATGTTCGCCGGACTGGCCATGGCGCTGTCGAGCGTCAGCGTCCTGACCAATGCGCTACGCCTGAAGCGCTTCCGCGCTCGCACGCCGGCCCCGGTGCAGGACCAGCGCGCCGCCAGGCTCGCGCTGGCGGGGTGAGACTGTAGGAGGAGCATGAGAGATGAACATCGGACAAGCGGCCACCGCCTCGGGCGTCAGCGCAAAGATGATCCGCTACTACGAGAGCATCGGGCTGATCGAGGCTCCGGTGCGCACCGAGGCGGGTTATCGGGTCTATGCCGGTGACGACGTCCACACGTTGCGCTTCGTTAAGCGCGCCCGGAATCTCGGGTTCTCGATTGAGGAAACGCGTGAACTCCTGGCGCTCTGGCGCGACAAGAGTCGGGCGAGTGCCGATGTGAAGGCGTTTGCCCTGCGCCACATCGGCGAGCTCGAGGCGCGGATCGGCGAGCTTCAGGCAATGGTGAAGACGCTCGGCCATTTGGCGCATCATTGCCACGGTGATGGCCGCCCCGATTGCCCGATTCTCGAGGACCTCGCCGATGCTCCCGTCCGGCAAGCGGCGGTTCCGGCAGGCTCTCGCGGCAGGGTACGGCATCACGCCTGAAGCCGGACATGGCGGGCGCCCCGAAAAGGCGCCCGCCTCACATCGGCGGCTCAGGTTTCCCGGAAAGCGCGCGCCATGCTGTCCTTCAGCGGCTGCATCAGATATTCGAAGAACGTACGTTCCTTCGTCTGGATGTAGACCTCTGCCGGCATGCCGGCCGTCGGCTGGAAATCGCGGATCGCGGCGACGCTGCTGTTCTCGAGGCGGACCCGTACGACATAGAGATCGGACGTATTCGGGTATCCGCGCTGCCTTTCATCCGGCAGGGCATCTGCCGAAATATAGATCACCTTGCCCTTGATCATCGGCGTCGTGCGCTGGTTGAGAGCGCTCAGGCGGACGGTCGCGATCTGACTGTGCTTGATCTTGTCGATATCCTGCGGACGGACATGCGTCTCGATGACGAGCTCTTCCTGCAGCGAGACGATTTCCATGATGCTCTTGCCTGCCTCGATGACGCCGCCGGCAGTGTGGTAGCGCAGCTTGACCACGGTTCCCTTGACCGGAGTGACGATCCTGGCGCGGTCGAGAACTCCCTTCACCGTGTGGATGCGTTCGCGGACATCGTTCAGATCGGCGCTGACGTCCTGCAACTGCTCCGATGCGGCCTTGATCGCGTTCTTTCTGACACCATCGATCTGCTCGACTGCGCGAGCGATGCGCTCCCGCGCGTCGCCGATATCCCCGGTGATCCGGCCGGCCTCGCCGCGGAGATTGGCCGCGTTGCGCTGAAGCGCGAGGACGTCGGGCTTGCGGATATAGCCACGGTCCAGCAGGGCCTGTTTGCCAGCGAGCTCTTCCTTGAGGAGTTCGCTCTGCTGGGCGACGGCGGCAAGCTGGGCCTTGCTGCCTGCGATTCTTTCCTCCAGCCCGTCGATGCCCTTTTGCTGAGCCGAAATGTCATTGGCGATGTTGTTCTGGCGGGCAATGAAAGTCGCCGTCTGCGCCTGGAGCATCGCGGCGACATCGGGGTCGGTGCTGCTCGCAATCAGGTGGGCGGGGAATATCAGTTGAGACCGACCGGCCGCCTCGGTGTTCAGCCGCGCCTCGACCGCTTCCAGCCGCATCTGCTTGAGCAGGTGCCGGCGGAGTTCCGCCCGGGAAGAGGTGTCGTCGAGCTGCACGAGCAACTGGCCGGGCAGGACGACGTCGCCCTCTCGCACCATGATCTCGCGGATCACGCCGCCTTCAAGATGCTGGATCGTCTTGTTCTGTCCCGTGGTCACGAAGACCCCCGGCGCGATCACTGCGCCTGAGATCGGTGCGGTATTGCCCCAGACGCCGAAACCCATGATCGTCATCAGCATGATGGCGATGCCGCTGAGTTTCGCCCAGCGGGTGTTGCGCGGGACGTCGCCATACCAGGGTTGAGCTGCGATCATTGCGGTCATCGTGCGTCTCTCCACCCTTGCAAAACGCCTGACTGCCCGCTGGGCAGGAGCGTGGCGGCACAGAACCTCAGTTCGGCCTTGGCGTGCTGTCGATGCTCCGCTGCCCGACGATCAGCGGCAGGATGTCGTCGCGTGCGCCGATCGCCTGGACCGCGCCGTCCTTGATCATCATGATCTTGTCGACGCTGCGCAGCAGGGCTGGCCGCTGCGTTACCGCCACGACTGTCATGCCTCGCGCCTTGGCGCGCTCGAAGGCTCGTGCCAGCGCGGCCTCGCCGATCGTATCGAGATTGGAGTTGGGCTCGTCGAGAACGACCAGTCTCGGATTTCCGAAGAAGGCGCGGGCGAGCCCGAGCCGCTGCTTCTGCCCACCGGAGAGCGGGCTGCCATCGATGCCGATCTGCGTCTCGTAGCCATGGACGAACTGGGCGACCATTTCGTGGATATCGGCGATCTCGGCGGCCTCGTACACGTCTTCGTCGCGCGCATCGTCGCGCATCCGGGCGATATTGGCCTTGATCGATGCCGGGAAGAGCTGGGTGTCCTGCGGGAGATAGCCGACATTCTCGCCGAACTGCCGTGGGTCCCAGTTGCGCTGCTCCATCCGGTCGAGCCGCACCGTGCCAGCCGTGGGCGTGATCGAGCCGACCAGCATGCGCGCGAGCGTCGACTTGCCGCTGCCCGAGGCGCCGACGATGGCAAGCGAGTCGCCGGGTTCGAGGCTGAAGCTGATGCCGTTCAGGATGACCTTCTTGTTCGGTGGCGGCACATAGAGGATGCGCTCGACATCAAGGCGGCCCTTGGGGTTCGGCAACCGCAGCCGATCGAGATTGAGCGGCGAGGCCTGCAACAGGGCCTGAACGCGGGAATAGGCGGCGCGCGCGTGGATGAAGCTGCGCCAGCCCTCGATCGTGCCTTCAAGCGGTGCCAGCGCGCGGCCAGCGACCACTGATGACGCGATGACCATGCCGCCGGTGAGGGATCCTTCCAGGGATAGCCAGGCGCCCCAGCCGAGCATGGCGATCTGCGTACCGAGCCGGAAGAATTTCGACAGCCCGGTCATCATGATGTTGCGATCTTGGGCGCTGACCTGCGCCTTCAGGGATTCCGCGGTCTCGCGGCCCCAGATCAGCACGCCCTCCGGGATCATGCCCATCGCGTTGATCACCTGGGAGTTCCGCGACATCGCTTCCGACTGCAGATTGGCGCGCGTCGCGAAGGCGCTTGACCTTGCGAAGGGGACGGCGGTCAGCTTCTGGTTGAAATAGGCGACCACGAACAGGACGATGGCGGCGACCGTGACGATGTAGCCCAGATGCGGGTGGATCAGATAGACCGCCAGCAGGTAGATCGGCGCGGTCGGCGCATCGAGCATCGTCAGGATGACTGGCCCGGTCAGGAAGCTCCTGATCTGCTGAAGATCGGCGAGGATCTGGAATTCCCGGTTCGAGCCGCTCTGGGCCGCCTTGGCCGCGGCGCTGAGAACGGGACCACCGAGCCGGCTCTCGACATCCACGGCAACCCGCATCAGGATGAAGCGGCGCATCATGTCGAGCAGGACATGGGCGAGGATCGCGACCATCACGATGACCGAGAGCATCGCCAGCGTATCGAGGCTGCGGCTGGTCAGCACCCTGTCCGACATCTGGAACAGATAGATCGGCACAGCCAGCACCAGCGTGTTCACGACGATCGAGAAGATCCCGACGATCACGAGGTTGTGCCGCGCCTCCGCGAGCCCCTTGCCGAGGACCTGCTGGAAATCGCGGTCGCCGAGACGTTGCTCGAGCGGCGATCTACCGCCACCGCCACCGCCACCGCCACCTCCGCCGCCACCGGTTCCGCCCTTGCCGCCTCCAGGACCGTTCGATGTCGTTGTGCCTTGCGGGCTGCCGGCGCCTCCAACCGGGTGCAGATTGGTGACGCCGCCGGCGGGAGGAGCGCCATGCTTCGCCTCAGCCCGCAGCGGGGCTTGTACTGGCGGGGCCTGGCTAACTCCGCCGGCCAGGCGGTCGTTAGTGTTGACGACCAGGGTGAGGGGAGGCGGGGGCCTCCCAATGGTGGTCCCCAGTGCCGTGGCCCCGGGCACCCTGACGTCATCTGGGCGGTTCAATGGCGTGGCTGGAACGGCTTCGTCGGTCATGAAGTGCCCTCGGATGCGTGCTGGCCTCAAGTCATGATGTTCGATGTGAGGTGATCGTGCTGGGACGGATCGGGTATCACCGGTCGCGAACCGGAGGAGTCCGATCCGGAGTGCGAATCCACGTCGTGAGCGAAGGCGACGAGCTCGGGCACCAATGTCTGGGTGTCGTGAATGGTGACCTTGTCAGTGTCGGTGATCATGTTGGTCTGGATCAGCACGCTCTCCTCATAGGCCTGCCCACCCAGGTATTTCGACGCAGACAGCGTGCCGGGGTCGATGATATGCGCTTCGTTCAGCACCGTGTTTGCGCCGGCGGCGACGCCTTGTGTCGTACCGGGCTGAGCATTGGCCTGGATGACCTGGTCAGCGTCGTTCAGCACATTGATCTGGGTGATGACGTTCACATCGTAATAGTCGCCGGGCACGTAGAGGACGTGCAGCGTCCCCGACCTGTTGCCGTTGAGCTCCCAGTCGGTATTCGGGGTCAGGATCGTGTAGTGCCGATCGAGCGCGTCTATAAGGTCGTAATGGGCCTGCAGCATCGGCTTGAATGCGGCGCTGTCATAGGTCGTGATGCTTGCGAGATTGGTGAGGTTGTTGAAGCCGGTGGTCACAACGGTGCTATCGCTGCTGTGGCCGGTTGCAAATAGCTTGGCGCTGTCTGGGTCCAGCACGATGTTGTACTGATAGATCCAGTCGGCGCGGTGATAGTCGCCGCCGATGATGATGATGTCATAGCTGTCGAGGCCGGTGAGCAGTGCGAGGTTGAGCTGGGCGTTCTCGCCGCTCTTCACGTCGAAATAGGTTCCGTTCTCCGCCTGAACGATCCGGTCGCTATCGTTCAGGCCATTGAACTGAACGACGGATTTCACATCATAGAAGCTGCCCGGCATGACATCGACCGACCAGAATGGGGTCGCTGCGGCTCCGTTTGGCGCAATCGTCATTGTGTTCGTCGCGAATTCCGCGATGTTGTGGACTTCGTTGCCATGGGTCTGAACCAATGGGGTCAGGGCACCATCGACGGCGACGTCGACATGATCGTTGTCCACGAGGACGTTCACCTGCGCGATGCCGCGGCTGAAGAAATAGTTGCCGCCCACGATCATGGAACCGGTGGCTTCGTTGGCGTCGACAATCACGGCAGCATTTGCCAACGTATTCATGCCGGTTTCGGAGATGACGGCAACGCCACCGGTGGGCTCGGCCGCTGATATGGATTTGGTGATGCTGTCGGCCGGGGCCTCCTCGGCCAGGCGCCATGGTGCAACCTCGGCAATGCTCGGCACTGACGGATCACCCGAGTTGAGCGCGCCATCGACGGTTCGGCCTTCCACGGCATGTGAGACAGGGCTGCCATCGGAATATGGGCTCCCCGTCTCGGCCCAGCGGCTATCACGGCTTTCGATGGCCTCGATCACGCTCTGTGTCGTGCCGCCTTGAAGGACCGCAACCTCCCTGGGAACAGCGTTCTCCGCCTGGTGCAGCATGCTGTCCAGCACGCCGTCGAGATGAAGCTCGGGGGGCACGACGAGAGTACCGTCAGGATAGTGGATGGCGTCGGACGTCAGCAGGTCCCGGTCGTCCGCCTGATTGACCTGGTGGATCGAGAGCAGTGTCTCCGTGCCGCCGCCCTGATACCCGACGGTGATGATCCTGTGGTTGGTGACGGCATAGCCGTAGTCGTAATCGACGCTGTCAGGCGCATCGAGGCGATGCGGAAACGGATGGCTCGATGGCAGAATTTTGGCCGGTGGAGTGAAGGGCGTGGGCGCCGGGCTGTGAAGGGCGGGACTGTCCTCGATGACGTTCCGCGCTTGAAAGAGCACGGATTGCGAGATCGTTTCATCGGCGGCGACGGGCGGGGTCCGATCGTAGAAGCGATCGTTGCCTTCGTCTGCTCCGACCCGGGATGTCTCGCCGTCATAAATCTCGCGCGCCCGGACTTCGTCAACGAAGACGCGGAGATAGCCGGCAAAATGCCATATGGTCTCGGTGAACCCGCCGGTATTCATGGCGCACTCTGCAATGTCGCCTGGTAGGGCCGATCGTGGAGGGCTCCAGGCATTGCGTGGGCTCAGCGGGGCAACTTACCCCGGGCAGGGATCGCGCGGGGCCGACCCCCGCGCGTCCGAGCATGGTTTGCCTTCTAAGCGTTGGGACGCTCAGAGCGTGCCGATGTCGTGACCGGCGACGGTCAGGTGATCGACGGAATTGAACTGGACATTCGCGCCCATGGCGATGTGCTGGGTGAAGGCTTCCTGGGTCAGGGCGACGTTGGCAGCAGCGGCGCCGATGCCGGAGTAGCCGTCGCTTCCGCCATGGATATCGCCGAAGCTCGACGATGCCGAGCCGCCGGTGGCCGTTGCGGTCATCGAGAAATCGCCAGCTGTTTCCGGCATATGGCCCGGAAGATAGCTGGATGGCTCGAGCCCACCCGAGTTGAAGTTCACCGATGGGTTGGACAGGCTATCATTGTCGGCCAGGTTGTTGACCTGCGTGATATTGAAGTTGTTGCCGTCATCGGTCGTCTGCGTCACGACGGAAGGCATCACGATCGAGTCGTGGATGTCGTGGATCGAGTCGATATCCATGACCCTGTTATCGGCAGGTGGCACGAGAGCGCCACTGAGGTCGAGGTCAACCTTCACATTGACAGTGGTGTCGACCGCGGTCTGAACATGGTTGATGTTCTCGTTATAGTTGAGATTGCCATTGGCATTCAGATTGCCGTTGCCGTTGAGATTCAGATTGCCGTTGTCATTCCAGACGGAGGTGTCAACGGCCTGCGCAGAGTACTGCGCCTGCCCTTGCCCTTGCCCTTGTCCCTGACCTTGCCCCTGGCCCTGGCCCTGCAGCTGGGCCTGAAGCGCGGCCTGCGCCTGCGCCTGGTCCTGATCCTGGTTTGGATCCTGCGGGTGATAATTGTTGCTGTTGGACATGATACTTCCCCGTTAAAAAAGGAGAAGGCACCCTTCAGCTTGTTGATCGCCGCATCTCTTCTGCGCTGCGTCGATCCACTCGCGTCGGATGCCATTAGTGCCTAATATTGATAATTAAGATCGATTGAATGTCCCGCCATCTTACGGAAAGACGTTCATCGTGATTTTGAGCTGAGGGTAGCCGAAATTCCAAATAAAGCTAAGTCATTCTGCCTTTCTCCTGATTTTATTTCTGTAATGTAGGTAATAAATATCACGATATACCGAGATAAATCGCCAAATAGAAATATATCTAATAGTACGATATTATTCTACAACGATATAAAGTTTATATTTTAATGTATATATATAAATACGTGGTATTTATTATAACAACTTACAATATCTTAATCGGTAATCAGTTGCTTTCTGATACCTAAATTAACAGAGTATCTCAGAAATAGTGTGACAACCGAGTGGCTGTGTGCATTATTTCCGAGCGGCAAGCATCCAACTATGCCCATGCGGCGTCAATGTATCGAATTATTACCCATTTTCAGACTTTATTGACTTTCATTTACCCATCTGGGACCATGCTTTTGGGGTTGGAGGTGCGCCATGCCGAACGCCATCCGCTTGCAGAACGAGCGCGTCGTCCATTTGTCGCTCGAACGAATGGTCTGGCCGTCCGGGCCGGTTTGCCCGCATTGCGGCGAGGCCGGCCGGCTCGGCCGGCTCAACGGCCTGAGCACCCCCATTGGCGCGTGGAAATGCTATTCCTGCCGGAAGCCGTTCACGATCAGAAACGGAACGATCTTTCACAATAGCCATGTACCGCTTCATGTCTGGCTCCAGGCCCTCTACCTCCTGACGGCTACCCGACAAAAGATGGGGTCGCAAAGGCTGGCGCAGACCCTGGGTGTGTCCGTCAGAACGGCATGGCACCTGAAGCAGAAGATTGTCGGCGGCCTCGCGGTCTCTCCGCTCGAGGTGGCCTGCTATGCCCCATGGCAGCATAGCGAAACGGTCGTGCGTTGCGAGTTCCTGGATTGTCAGGTCGATGGGGGTCCGGGCAGCGCGAGCTGCGTCGCGCGTTTCGAACGCTTCATGGCGGCGCTGGAGGGTATCGCGACCGCGGAAACGGACACCCTGTTCATTCAGGCGCTGCGGCGGCTTCTCGCGACCCGGCCGGAGCGGCTGGAAGAGGCGGGCGAGGCGCTGACGGAAGTTCAGCTCGAACTCGGGCTGCTCGATGATGAGCCGCCTGCGTCGAAAGTCCGAACTGCGGGCTTCGGTGGTTTCGGCATACCGATATCTCAGGTCAAGAACTGACCTTGGCGCATATGGCGCTCGACATGGTCGTGCCAGAGTTCATCCAGCGTTCTGCGCCCGGACACGCTGGAATTTGCGTCGAGCGGCTCCATTACGACCAGTTCACCTGCCGCTGGCCGGGCGGCGTCCAATGCTTCCAGAAAGGCAAGTGCTCCCGTCGATCCAGCCGTGAAGGCCGGGTCCCGGCGGCTGCTCAGCAGGCAGATTTCCTCGCCGACAAGTTCCGGACCGATCCCGGTGAGCGCATTCAGCACCGATGACTGGACCGAGGCAAGCGCGTGCGTTTGCAACTCGCCGCATCTGCGCTCGACGATCAGCGTGACCACGGTCGCCAGGAAGCCGAGAATCTGGGGCTGGAGCCAGTCGCCTGCTTGCAGGCCGGCGCCATTCGCGGAAGTCTTCAGAACGAACGGCTCGAGGACTGAATAAGCGGCCTTGCGTGCCGGTCGGGCTCTCAGAAGATCGAACATGCTGGCTCTGCCGTATAGGAGCCCTCAGGAGCGGTGGACGACATGCCTAGGCACAACCGGAACGGGCCATCCACGCTGCCGCCCCGCCCTGATTTCACCGCGCTGGAACAGGCTGCGCAACGCTCGGGCGAGCAAAGGATAGCCTTCCTGTCGTTGATAGGCGATCTCAATTTCGCCTGGTCCAACAATGAGAGCATGTTCATCTATGTGCTGATGCTGCTGCTGGACACCGATGAGGCCGCCGCAGCGATCGTCTTTTCCACGCTCAACACGACGCGGGCGCGCCTCGACCTGGCGCAGCGCCTTGCCAAGATCCGGATCGCGGATAGGGCGCTGCGCGTCGAGCTCGACGCGGTTGTCGAGGCCTTCTCCGCGGCGACGCGGCTGCGCAATGATCTCAACCACGCGACCTTCGTCGTCGACGCGAGCGGGGCGATCACCCACACACAGAGCATGAAGCTGGAGGAGGCCCGGGGCAGGTTGCGTTTCGGCACCCGCCGCGCCGTCGATCAGGCGCGGCTCGACGAGATCGCGGCGGCGACGCAGGAGCTCTATGCCCTGAACCGCCGGATCTGGGATCTTCTCCCGCAACTCGAACGGGGCGTGGCCACGTCCTGACCTTGCTTGGGGCATCGGCCCGAAAAGTGGATTGCGGTTTTCGGGAAAGCCGATGCAAGCACAGGAGGTTAGATCACCGGTTCGGAGATCTAGGGAAGGCGTAGCCGCGTCTGCGCATCGAACAGGTGCAGCCGGTCGAGATCGCATGCGAGTTTCACTGGGGCTCCAGCCGCGGGCACGAAACGGCCATCCGCCATGCCGACCACTTCGCGGCCTGCCAGTTTGACGATGACCTGCGTCGTGACGCCGAGGGGTTCGGCTACGACCACCGTGGCATCGAGCTTCTGCCGCCCCACGGTGACGTCGGGTGCATCGATCGGCTCGACCGTGAGATTGTCGGGCCGCAGGCCCATCAGAACCTTGCTGCGGTCGCCGAGACGTGCGGCTGCGTCAGGGGCGAGAGTGAGTGCCGCACCGCCGGGCTCCAGTACCAGTGCGGGAGCCCCGTTCTGCTGGGCCACCGAAACCTCGAGCAGGTTCATCGTCGGCGTGCCGATGAAGCCGGCAACAAAGGCGCTCGCAGGAGTGTGAAACACGTCGAGCGGCGTGCCGACCTGCTCGATCCGTCCATCGCGCATGATCACGATCCTGTCAGCGAGTGTCATCGCCTCGATCTGGTCATGCGTCACATAGACGATCGTGGTGCCGATCGACTGGTGCAGCCGCTTGATCTCGGTGCGCATCTGGCCGCGCAGCTGGGCGTCGAGATTGGAGAGAGGTTCGTCGAACAGGAAGACGGTGGGATCGCGCACGATGGCGCGGCCCATGGCGACGCGCTGGCGTTGGCCGCCGGAGAGCGCATTCGGCCGGCGCTCGAGCAGGTCGGTCAGCCCGAGCAGCGCGGCCGCTTCGCGCACCTTGCGGTCGATTTCGGCCTTTGGCAGTTTTGCGGCGTAGAGGCCGAAGGCGATGTTCCGGTGCACCGTCATGTGCGGGTACAGCGCATAGTTCTGGAACACCATCGCGATGTTCCGATCCTTGGGCTCCAATGTGTTCACGACGCGCCCGCCGATCGAGATCGTGCCGTCGCTGAGGCTCTCCAGCCCGGCGATCATCCTGAGTGTCGTCGACTTGCCGCAGCCCGAAGGGCCGACCACGACGATGAACTCGCCATCGGCGATCTGAAGGTCGATGCCGTGGACAATGCCGACATCGCCATAGCGCTTGACGACCTTGCTGAGCGAAACGCTGGCCATCGGCTCAAAGTCCCTTCGGCACGGAGAATGAGGCGATGGCGTCGGACAGCATCCTGCCCGCTGCGGCGTCGCGTGCAGCGTGGCGGGCGATCAGCTCGCGTGCCTCTGCAGCCTCCGCCTCGTAGTGGGAGAGGCTCTCGGCGATCGCGGCAGGCGCCGGTCCGCCTGGCAGGGTCCGCACCGAGACGAAATATTCGGGCGTCACGGCCTCGCGGAATTCGGCCTCGGTCAACACCGGGTCGCGGTCGACGACCTGACGGAACAAGGCGGCGAATTCAGCATAGGGCACCGTGCCGAGGGTCTGTCTGGTCGCCTGCAGATGCTTTGCCATCGCGGCAGCGACATGATGCGTGATGGCGAAGGGCAGCTTCTCGCGGCGGACCAGCGTATCGGCGAGCTCGGTGATCGTGGCGTAAGACGCCTCGATATTCGCCCGCGCCCGCGTCTCGTCGACCTTGGCGGATGCGAAGACCCCGCCGAGAAGGCTGAGCGCGCGTTCGGCCATGACGAAGGCTTCGTAGCCCTGACCGTGCACCTCGTGCTCGTTGTCGTTCATGTCGGTGAAGGGCGTATTGTGCAGGGCGAGCAGCACCGCGTCGCATTTGCCCGCGGTGAGCGAGGCCATCAGGCGCAGATGCTCGACGGGAACCGGATTGCGCTTCTGCGGCATGATCGAGGAGATCTGCACGAAGCCGTCGGAGAAGCGCAGTTGCCCGACCTCGAACGAGGTCCAGAAGGCGAGGTCCTGCGCGAAACGGCCGAGATTCAGCGCCAGCACCCTCAGGGCCGAATAGACGCCAGCGGTATAGTCGCTCGAGGCGATGCAGCCATAGGAGTTGCGCAGGAAATCGGGGAAGCCGAGCAGGCCTGCGACGCGGGCGCGGTCGAGCGGGAAGCCTGTCGTGGTGATGGCAGCCGCGCCCATCGTGCTGAGGTCGACGACCTCGCGCGCCTGCATCAGCCGGGTCACGTCGCGCAGCAGCACCTCGATCACTGCGCCGAGATAGTGGCCATAGGTCGAAGGCTGGGCCGGCTGGCCGTGCGTATAGGCGAGGATCAGCGTGCCGGCCTCCTCGCGCGAGCGCCGGATCAGCGTTGTGATCAGGTCGAGCAGCTGCAGGCCGAGCGCATCGAGCCGCTCGCGCAGAGCGAGCTTGAACAGGGTGTGGTCGATATCGTTGCGGGAGCGCCCGGTATGCAGGCGCCCGGCGATGTCCTTGCCGATCAGCGCCGCGAGCTTGGTCTCGATGAAGAAGAACAGGTCCTCATGCTCGCCGGTATAGGCGGCGGGTTCGGCTCCGGTGAGTTCACGCTCTACGATGTCGAGAGCGCCAAAGATCGCCGCCGCCTCGGGGCGGGTCAGCAGGCTTTGCTCGGACAGCATGACGCCATGGGCGCGGTGCAGGCGCAGGAGATGCGCGAGATGATGCATCTGGCTATGGGCAAAGCCCGGCGCCAGAACGGTGCGGGCATAGACCGGCGCCGGAAAACGGTCGTCGCTGCCGGAATGGGCGTCGGGCGTAAGCGCGTTCATGCGAGAATCAGCCTTTCAGGCCCGCGAGCACGACGCCGCGGATGATGTAGCGCTGGAAGATGACGAAGACGACGAGCGTCGGCAGCGTCGCGATAGTGGCGCCGGCCATGATCAGCTCCCAATCGGTCAGGAACTCGCCGGAGAAGGAGGCGAGGCCGACCGGCAGCGTGTAGAGCGCACGATCATTGGTGGCGATCAGCGGCCAGAGGAAGGCGGTCCAGTTGCCGAGAAAGGTGAAGATCGCCAGGGCCGACAGCGCCGGTGTCACCAGCGGCAAAGCCACCTTCCACCAGATCGCGAATTCGCCGAGCCCGTCGATACGCGCGGCGTGGATGTAGTCGTCGGGCACGCCTGCGAAGAACTGCCGCATCAGGAAGACGCCGAAGCCGGTCATCAGCCCGGGAAACATGATGCCCCAATAGCTGTTCAGCCAGCCGAAATTCTTGGCCATCAGATACCAAGGCACGACCAGCATCTCGGTCGGGATCATCAGCGTCGTCAGGATGGCGATGAACACCACCTCTCGGCCGCGGAACTTGAACTTGGCGAGTGTGTAGCCGATCAGCGAATCGAAGAAGAGCACGGACAGGGTGACCAGGAGGCTCGTCACCAGCGAGTTGACGAACCACAGGCCGAAGCGCGTGTTCTTGAAGATATAGATGTAGTTCTCGAAGGTCGGTTCGCGCGGGATGATGTTGAGTTCATAGACCTCGTTGGAGAGCTTCAGCGAGGTTGCGACCATGTAGACCAGCGGCATCATCATCGCGATGGCGCCCATGGCGAGGAGCGTCCAGGCGAGCACTTGGCCGGGACGGGCGGCGAGCTGCAGCCGCCAGTTCGGCATCGGGGATGCGGCGGAGGTTGCCGTGCTCATGATTTCTCCCGCATCAGCCAGAGTTGGAGGAGGCTGACCGTCAGAAGGATCACGAACAGCACTAATGTCTGCGCTGCCGCATAGCCCATCTGATAGGAGCGGAAGGCGGTCTCATAGATGTAGAGCACCAGAGGCTTGGTGCTGTTCAGAGGTCCGCCGGCGCCGTTGTCGGTCATGTTGTAGACCGTGTCGAAGATGCGCAGGAAGCCGATCGACGAGATCACCACCAGGAAGACGATGGTGGGCTTGAGCAGGGGCAGGGTGATTTGGCGCAGGATCATCCATTTGCCCGCTCCGTCGATCCGCGCCGCCTCGTAATAGCTCGACGGAATGGCACGCAAGCCCGCCATGAACAGCACGATCTGGAAGCCGAGCCCGGCCCAGATTGCCGGTGTGAGCACCGCATAGAGCGCCTGCGTCGTCGAGCGCAGGAAGGGCTGGGCATCGAGACCCACCGAATTCAGCATGTTGTTGAGCAGCCCGATCGGTGGCGGCTGGTAGAACCAGCGCCAGACCCAGGCCATCGCGACCGTCGTCGTCAGGTGCGGGATGAAATAGCAGGCCCGGATCAGGCCATGCGCGAAGCGGACCTGGTCGAGATAATAGGCGATGACGAAGGACAGGAGCAGGCTGAGCGGCGTACCGACCATGAGGTAGATGAACGTGTTCTTGAAGGCGAGCCAGAACACCGGATCGCCCATCATCTTCCGAAAATTGTCGAGCCCGATGAAGACCGGTTTCGAGAGCAGATTCCACTGCATGAAGGCGATGCCGAACGATTCCAGTGCCGGATAGAACCGGATCACCGCGAAGAATGCGATCGGCACGGCAAGGAACGCCCAGGCCGTGAGTGCCTGCTTCGTCTCGATCGTCAATCCCGCGTAGCCTCGCATTCGTCGCATCCCCGTTCCGGCGTCCCCGCTTTGTGTCGTCCGATTAAATCAAGTCCGTTGATTTAATACGAAGCCGGCGACATGATGCAAGCCCTGCTTCGCGCCAGGCCCACAGGCTCTGCATTTCCATCGGAAGGTTCGCGCCGCTCATGAGCGTATCCGGTCTCGCCCCGTTCGATCGCCGCGGCCATCATCGCCGCGTGGTGATCGAAGCGTTGCGGCGTTCCGGTGCGGCCTCGCGAGCGGAGATCGCCGAAGCGACCGGGCTTTCGGCCCAGACCGTCTCGACCGTGACTGACGAACTGTGCCGCGAAGGACTGGTGAGCATCGTCGGCCGCCGCGCTTCGGCGCGCGGCCAGCCGCCGATCGACCTCGCGCTGGCGCTCGATGGCGGCTTCGCCGTCGGTGCGCAGGTCGAACCTGGCCGCATGACCGGTATCCTCGTCGATCTCGGCGCCCATGTCCGGGCCGAGCGCAGTATCGATTGCGATACGGGGCGCCCTGATCTCGCCCTCCCGAGCCTGATTGCGCTGGTCGCCGAATTGGTCGAGCAAGGCCGCATTGCGCGGGCCCGGCTCTGGGGCGTCGGCATCGCATTGCCGGGCCCGTTCGGCGATGTCGCGGAGAGCGAGCAGGATCCGCTGGCCATGGCGGCCTGGTCACGGCTTCCGTTTCGTGAAGCCTTCTCTGCGGGGCTGAACCTGCCCGTCATCGTCGGCAACGACGCGACGGCTGCGGCAATCGGCGAGCATCTGCATGGGGTTGCGCGCGATTTGCGCAGCTTCGTCTATCTCTATCTCGCCGAAGGCATCGGTGGCGGCCTCTTCGTCGAGGGACAACCGGTGACCGGCGCCTTCGGCAATGCCGGCGAGATTGGCCGCATGATCGTCGGCCACGACCCTGATCGGGGTGGGCTTGTGACGCTGGAGGCAAGGGCTTCGCTGCATGCGTTGCGTCGGATGCTGGGTGAGGCCGGCGTCGGGGACGCGGACAACTGTGCCGTTGAGCGTCTCTTCGAAGGTCACGAGGCGATCGTCGCATGCTGGATCGCCGAGGCCGCGCGCCATTTGCGCATCGCCATCGCCAACATCGAGAACCTGCTCGATCCGGAGACCATCGTGATTGGTGGGCAGGTGCCGGAACGGGTCCTGGCTGCGCTGATGCAGGCCATCGCGCCGTTGCCGGCCTCCGTCAGCCAGCGCAAGGGCCGGCTGCAGCCGCGCTTGCTGACCGGACGCGCCGGCCGCAATTCGCCGGCGCTCGGCGGCGCAACCTTGCCCTTGTTCAGTGGCCTGACGCCGCATCCGCGTGCAGCAAAGCTGCCGAAGCCGGCGCGCGCGGCGAGAGCATCGGAGCTAGGAAAAACCCGTCCGGCCAATGGCAGGCGGGATCTGGCGGCGGGGAGCTGAGGCCATGGTGCCGACTTGTCCCGCAATCGAGATCGAATCGGCCAGCTTATTGGTGAAGCGGTTGGTAGGCGAGGGCGCCCGTCGCCGCGTCCTGTACGATCTGGCCGAAGGCCTCGGACTCGATGAAATGTCCGGCGGCAACGACCGCCCCGGTTCTGGCTGCATGCTCCGCCACGGCGCGGCGGCTCTGCCGCGCCAGATCCTGGTCGCGGTCGGCACGATGGCACCACTCGGGAACCGCGATCTGGGCCGGGTTGTGCCAGCTGTCTCCGGCGATCAGGATGGGGCGGCCCGCTCCTTCTATCAGGATTGCGTGATGGCCGGCGGTGTGTCCGGGTGCCGGCAGGAGCGAGGCGGTGATTTCGCCATTGCTGAAGATCGGCAGCCCGGCCTCCGCGGCCTCGAGCCGGCCGCTCTCGACGATGGGCGCAAGGCTGCGCCGGAAGGCCGCGACATGGTGCGGCAGGGCCGCCTCCTCGCCCTGATCCTGCCAATGCGCAATCTCGGCCGCCGGTGCGAGATAGCGCGCCTCGCGGAAGCGGGGAGCGCCCGTCTCGTCGAGTGCCCAGCCGACGTGATCGAGATGGAAATGGCTGAAGATCACGAGCGAGACTGCGTTCGGATTGAGCCCAGCGGCCTTGAACTCCTCTGGCAGCCGGCCGCCGAGGCCATCGAAATAGGGGCTGGGGCCGGGGCCGAGGCCGGCATCGACCATGAGGATGCGGCCATCGTGGCAGCACAGCGCGAACACGCCGAAGCGCGTGTGGAACATCCCGTCGGGGAACCAGCGCGCCGTCAATTCAGGATGCGCCGCGAAGTCGGCTTCAGGAAACGCATAGCTCGATGCAGCCGGCGTTGGCGCGGCATCGGTCAGCGCAAACAGCGTTGCGCCATCGAGGTCCAGTCGCCGCATTTCAGTCTCCAGCCACAGATGCGGGCCAGCGCCCGCCTGTTCCACGCCTGCCATCCTTCACCAGGGACAACAAGGGAGAGTAGACCATGACGACAGACAACCAGGGCTTCCGCCTCAGCCGGCGCAGCTTTGCGACCGGAGCCGCGGCCGCCGGCCTGACCGTGGCGGCGCCGAGTGTGCTGCGCGCCCAGACGGTGCAGATCGAGTACTGGCAGTACTTCTTCAAGGAACGCGTCGAGGCGATGGATGCGCTCATCCAGCAGTTCGAGGCCGCCAATCCAGGCATCAAGGTCAAGCACACGCACTTCCCCTACGCTCAGTACCGGACCAAGACGGCCGCTGCCGTGCCGGCGGGCGAGGGCCCCGATGTCCTGCAGCTCTTCTTCGGCTGGATGCGCGAATATGCCAAGTCGAAGCTGATCCAGCCGCTGCCGGCCGAGCATTTCAAAGTCGCCGATATCGACAAGAACTATTTCGAGTTCGTCCGGATGATGCGGACGAACGAGGGATACTGGGCTCTTCCGACCGCTGTCCGCAGCCTCGGCCTGTTCTACAACAAGACCCTGCTGAGCAAGCCGGGCGCGTCCGGAGGCAAGCCGCCGGTGACGCTTGACGACATGCTGAAGAACGCGCTGGCCGTCACCGAGCGCGACGCGCGCGGCAACATCACCACGGCCGGCGCGACGATCGGCATCCCGTCGCAGGACTACCATTGGTGGCGCGAGATCCTGCTGCGTCAGTTCGGCGGCAAGCCCTACTCGGACGATGGCCGCACCGTGACCTATGCCAACGACGCGGGGGCCGCCTCGTTCGGCTGGTATACCGATCTGCAACGCAAGCATAAGGTCGCCGCGGCGGGCTTCCTCTCCGAGAGCCAGGCGGCCTTCAAGGCCGGCAAGGCGGCGCAGCATGTCGACGGTTCGTTCCGCCTCGGCACCTTCAAGAGCGCGCGTGGCTTCGATTGGGGCGTCGCGGAAATGCCGACCCATAACGGCATTGCCAGCAACTACGCCTCCTATTGGGTCAATGGCCTGGCGTCGAGCGCGACCGGAGCCAAGCGCGATGCGGCGCTCAAGTTCCTCGCCTTCATCACCACCAATGACGCGATGCAGCTCTGGTTCGAGAAGACCGGCGAGCTGCCGGCCAAGCCCGAGGTCGCGCTGAGCGCCAAGAACCTGGCCGATCCGCTGTCCGGCCCGATGCTGGCTGGCCTGAAATACGCCCATGCCACCGATTTCGTGGCGGAAGAGGCTCAGGGCCAGATCTTCCAGGACATGCTCGACCGCGTGTTGCTGCAGAACCAGGATCCGCTCGCGGCCCTGAAGGAGGCTGCCGCTGCCGAGCAGAAGCTGATCGACGACTACTACAAGGCCTGATCCAGGGCCTTCGACCAAAGGCGCTGCCGCCCGGTTCTCCCGGGCGGCAGTACTGATCTCAGGCCGCTGGCCGCGCGACGACGGGGACGTATTCGTCCAGATCCTCATCGGCGAAGTTCACGGTCCGGCCGAGTTCCGCCGAGCGATAGAGCGCCATCAGCATGTGCACGACGGCGACGCCGTCGGCAAAGGTCTCCTCCGGCATGGTGCCGCGCCGGAACGCCTCGACGAAATGCCGGTTCTCCAGCGTGTAGCCATAGACGCCGGCTTCGTCCTCCAGCACGGGCATCAGGCCGTGCTCGGCATTCTGCTTCTCGACCAGGTCCTCGCCGCTTGCGCCGCTGACCGCGCGCGAGATGAAGACCTTCAGTCCCGTGTTCAGAGAGCTGAACTCCATCGCATATTCCGGCCCGAGCAGTTCGAGCGTGATTCTGAGGCCGGGGCCGACATAAGCCCATGAGGTCGTCGCCTCGATCATCAGCTCGTTGCCGTCGGGGTCCCGCAGCGTGATCAGCCCGCGCGCAAAATCCTCCGACGGCCGCTTGGCATAGTCGACCTCGGGCCCCATCCCGGCCTTGAGCTGCTTGACATAGGCGGGCCGGTTCCATTTCAGCGTTGCGACCGTGGCATTGGCTGAGACCAGGGTCAGCGCATCGCGCGGCTCGCCCGGCGCGGTCAGCAGATGGCGGGCGACCTCGACGCTGTGGCACATCATGTCCGAGAGCACGCCGCCGCCCTGCTTCTCGCCCTGCCAGAACCAGGGTTCGTGCGGGCCGCTATGTTCTTCGGCGGCGCGCGCGATATAGGGCCGACCGGCGCCGGGCACGGCGCGACGCCAGATGATCTCGCGCCCGCGCTGCACCGCCGTCGAGAACAGCTGGTTCTCGAGATAGCCGTGCAGCAGCCTGGCATCCTCGGCTAGCCTCAGCATCTCGCGCGCCTCGCGCAGTGTCCGGCCCAGAGGCTTCTCGCAGGCGATGGCGCGCAGGCGGGAGCGGCCGGACGTGACCGCCGCATGGATCTCGCGCATCGTCTCAACGCGCGTGTGGTTCGGGCTCAGCAACCAGATCGCGTCGATCTCGCCTGAGGTCAGCATGGCCTCCAGGCTGGAGAACGCCTTGCACGGGCCGAGATCGAGTTCGTTCGCGCGGGCCGCGAGGGCCTCGCGGCGTTCCGCGCGCGGCGAGTAGACGCCGGTGACCGCGACATTGCGAACTCCCATCAGCGCAGTCAGATGGAAATGCGCGATGAAGCCGGAGCCGACGAAGCCGATCCGCAGGGTGGGAAGCAGGGAGTGATCGGGCATGGCCACCTCATGATCAGTCGCGCGGGTTGAGAACGTCATTGAGCGCATCGCCCAGCAGGTTGAAGCCGATCACGACGACGACGATCGCAAGCCCAGGCCAGATCGCCATCCAGGGAGCCTCCACCAGGAACTGCCGCGCGGCGTCGAGCATGCTGCCCCAGGACGGATCGGGGGGGGCCTGGCCAAGGCCGAGAAAGGCGAGGCTCGCCTCCGCAAGTACAGCGATCGCCGTGGTCAGCGTTGCCTGCACGACGAGCGGCGGCATGATGTTGGGCAGGATATGCGAGATGATGACCTTGCGATGCGAAGCGCCGAGCGAGACCACCGCGCTGACATAGTCTTCTTCCCGCACGATCAGGGTCTGCCCGCGTGCGAGCCGCACGAAGATCGGCATCGCCGAGATGCCGATGGCGATCATCGCGTTCTGCAGGCTTGGGCCGAGGAAGGCGGCAAGCGCGATCGCCAGGACCAGGAACGGACAGGCGAGCAGCGCGTCGGTCAGCCGCGAGATCACGATGTCGGCAACACCGCCGAAATATCCGGCGATCAGGCCAAAGGGCACGCCGAAGACGAGTGCGATCGCCACCGAGAGGAAGCCGGCCGCGAGCGAGGCCCTCGCGCCGAAGATGATGCGCGACAGGACGTCCCGACCCAGATCGTCGGTGCCGAAGGGGTGGGCGAGTGTCGGGCCGAGCCGGATCGCCGACCAGTCCGAGGCATTGGGATCGTAGGGGGCGACCCAGGGGGCGAAGACGGCCATCAGCGCGAAGACGAGCACGATGCCCCCGCCGATCAGCGCCGAAGGTTCGCGCAGCAGGCGCTCCCACCCCGTACGGGTCCGCACCGGGACAGACGGCGCAATGATCTCGACCTGGCTCATCCGCGCAGCTTCGGATTGAGCGCCGCATAGGCGATGTCGGCGAGAAGGCTCATCAGCAGAAAGAAGCCGGCGGCACACATCACCACGGCCTGGACCACGGCGTAGTCGCGGCTGAAGACGCCGTCGACGATCATCTTGCCGAAGCCGGGAATGCCGAAGACCTGTTCCGTCAGCACGGCGCCGGAGAGGAGCTGTCCGAATTGCAGCGTGCCAAGGGTTACGACCGGGATCAGCCCGTTGCGCAGCGCATGGCGGACCACGACGACATGCTCGCTGAGGCCCTTGGCGCGCGCCGTGCGGACGAAATCCTGTTTCAGCACGGTCAACATCGAGCTGCGGGTATGGCGCATGATGATGGCGCCGGAGGCGGCGCCGAGCACGAGGCTCGGCATGGCCATGGTCTTCAGGTTGCCGAGTGGACTTTCGAAGAAGGGGACGTAGCCGCCTGACGGCAGCCAGCCGAGCGAGACCGAGAACAGCAGGATCAGCATGATCCCGAGCCAGAAGCTCGGAATCGAGAGGCCGGCGAGGCCGAACAGACTGACGGCGTGGTCGAGTACGGAGCCGCGCCACAGGGCGGCGATGATGCCGGCCGGGATTCCGATCGCGACCGCGATCAGCATCGAAAGCGTCGCGAGTTCGATCGTGACCGGCAGTTTCTCGGCGATCATCGTGCCGATCGGCAGTCGGGTTCGGATCGAGAGACCGAAATCACCCTGCACGAAGGCGCTCAGCCAGCTCCAGTATTGCACCGGCAGCGGCTGGTCGAACTGGTACTTGGCGCGGAGATACGCGATGATCTCGGGGCTGCGATCCTCGCCGGCGAGTGCGAGCGCCGGGTCGCCGGGCAACAGCTTCTGCAGCCCGAACACCAGGATCGAGACCAGCAGCAGCGTCGGCACCGCGACGGCCAGACGCCCCGCCAGGAAGTTGATCATTCCGCGCCCCTCTCGGCCGCCGGCAAGTGCCTCACGGCGCTGGCTTGACGCCCTTCAGCCGCAGCAATCCGTCGGGATATACGCTGAGGCCGTCGACATTGGCGCGCGCCGCGAAGAACCAGTTCGGGTGATAGAGCGGGATGCTGGGCAGGTCGGCGAGATAGAGGCCGGTGGCCTTCTCATAGAGCGCCTTGCGCTTGCCGGCGTCACCCTCGGCTCGGGCATTATTCAGGACGGTTTCGAGATCGCGGTTGCAGTACTTGTTGAAATTCTGCCCGCCTGCGCAGGAGAAGAAGGCGTAGAGGGTCGGGTCCGGATCGCCGCGCCCGCTCCAGTTGCCGATATAGACCTCGAAATTGCCTGCGAGATAGCGCTGGATCGCACTCGCCGTCTCGAGCGGCAGAAGCTTGACGTCGAAGCCCGCCTCCTTGGCCATGGATTGCACGATCTGTGCGACGCGCGCATCCGTGAGAGCGTTCTCGAAGGTGATCTCGACCGGCACGCTCGTCACGCCTGCCTGCGCCATCAGCGCCTTGGCCGCGGCGACGTCACGGGCCGGAATCGGATGCGCCTTCGAATGGAACGGGTCCGAGGGCGGGATCATCTGGTTGTCGGCGGTGTATTCACCGTTGAAGGCAACGCGGTTGATGATGGCGCGATCGAGCGAGAGCTCGAAGGCCTTGCGCAGCCGGGCATCCTTCGCAAGGGGGCCGTTGGCCTTCTCGCCATTGCCGAGATTGACCATCAGATGCGAGACGGCGAGACCGGGCGCGCCGTGCAGCTTGAGGCCCTTGTCGTCACGCACGGTCTTGAGATCGGTCGGTGCGACGCGCTCGACAAGATCGAGATCGCCGGCGCGAACGCGCGACAGGCGAACAGTTGAATCCGGCACGTAATAATAGGCCACGCTGTCATAGCCGTAATTGGCGGCGTCCCAGTAATCCGCGAACTTCGTCAGCTTGATCAGGTCGCGGGCCTTGCGCTCCACGAACTTGTAGGGGCCGGCACAGACAGGCGCGTTGGCGAAGTCGTCCTTCGCACCGGCCGCAGGCGAGACCATCATGCCGGCGCGGTCGCTCAGCACGGAGAGCAGGGGGGCGAAAGGCTCCTTGAGCGTCAGGCGCACCTGATCGGGGGCTACGACCTCGACGCTGGCCACAGCTGAAAGCTCGGCCTTCCGGCGTGAGTCCTTCATCGTCAGCATGCGCTCGATGTTGAACTTCACAGCCTGCGCATCGAAGGTGGTGCCGTCGTGGAACTTCACGCCCGGGCGGAGCTTGAAGGTGATCGCTTTCTGGTCCGGCGCCCATTCCCAGCTTTGGGCGAGCTGCGGTGCGATCGTCAGGTCAGGCGCAATATCGACGAGCTTGTCGCACATGGCCGCGAACACGAAGCGGCCGGCATAGGTCCCGCTCGTCGCCGGATCGAGCGCATCGGGGTCGTCCTGGATGCCCACCCGCAGATTGGTCCCCTGGGCCGAGGCGGCGACTGCAGCGCCTGCCAGGCTTGCTGCGAGCGCAGCGGCAAAAACCAGTGGTCTAGAATTTCGCATGATCCAGCCTCCCGAGCCGTCTCGTCACCGGCAGCCGCCGAGGCGGCGCCGTCTTGAGCGTGATGCTGACGGGAATGCATGCACGTGCTCTCGAATTTGTAAAGACGCCTGACGAACAATGCCGCTCGGAGAGAGGATTTAGTCGCATCTTGCATGTGCGAGATTGACAATTGGCAAGAACGATCCGTTATTAGTTCGCATGGTTGACGAATTGACGGATGAACCGCCTCGCCATGAGGCTTACTCCACACCGGTTGCGCGCCAGATGTCGGTACGCTCGGTGATTGAGGCCGTGCTGCATCGCGGCCCGATTTCGCGTGCCGAGCTGGCCCGCATCACCGGCCTGTCGAAGCAGACGACCTCCGAGGTCGTGCGCGCGCTGGAGGATAGCGGCTGGTTGCGTGTGCGTGGGCAGACGCAGGGCGCGGTGGGACGAAGCGCCGTGACCTACGAGATCCAGCAGGACGCCGCTTTCGTACTCGGCGTGGATCTCGGGGGCACCAAGATCCACGCCGCGCTTGCCAATGTGGTCGGTACGATCGTCGCGGAAGAGATGGAGCCGACGGATTCGCGCGGCGGCCTTGCGGTGGTCGAACAGATCGGCGCACTGGCTGAGCGGCTGGCGCGTAAGGCCGGCCTCGCGCCCGGCGGCCTGCGCTGCGCCGCTATGGGCAGTCCGGGCGTCGTCGATCCACGCTCGGGTAAGATCGAGATCGCGCCCAACATCCCTGGCTTCGACCGCATCCGGGTGGCGGACGAGCTCGAGCGCCGTCTCGGCTGCGCCGTGGTGATCGAGAATGACGTCAATCTCGCAGCGATGGGCGAGCAATGGCAGGGCTGCTGCAAGGATGTCCGCAACTTCGCCTTCATCGCAATGGGCACCGGCATCGGCATGGGCCTTGTTCTGGATGGGCGACTTGCCCGCGGCGCCAGCGGGGCTGCCGGCGAAATCGCCTTTCTGCCGGTTGGCGGCGATCCTTTCGACTCGCGCGGCCAGTTCCATGGCCCCTTTGAGACCGCGATCGGCAGCGTAGCCATCCTTCAGCGTTACCGCGGCTTTGGCGGCCGCATGGCGCAGGATGTGCGCGGTGTCTTCGCGCAACTCGCCCAGGGCGAAGAGGCCGCGATCGCGACACTCGACGAAACGGCGCGCGTCATGGTCCAGGGCATGATGGCGATCCGCGCTGTGGTCGACCCTGAACTGATCGTGCTCGGCGGCAGCATTGGCGTGCGCGAAGAGCTGATCTCGCGACTGCGTTTGCTCGTCGCCCGGCATCTCGGGGGAGCCCTGCGGATCGAGCCGAGCGCGCTTGGCAGCCGCGCGACCCTCGTCGGAGCCGTCGGCACGGCGCTGTCACGAATCCATGACAGCCTGTTCGGCCTGACCAGCCTCCAGAGCGACTTCGCTCTCCCTGCCGGGAAGGCGACCGAGACAGCATGAACGCCCATGTCACTGCCCCCGGCCTCGTCGTGCTCGACGATGCCGCTGCCGTTGCCGCGGATGTCGCGAACAGGATCGTGGCGGACCTCTCGTCGCGGCCTTCGACCGTGCTCGGCCTGGCGACAGGCGAGACGATGCGCCCGGTCTACGGCGAGTTGGTTGCGGCCTATCGCGCCGGGCGGGTCTCCTTTGCCGGGAGCACAAGCTTCAATCTCGACGATTATGTCGGTGTGCCGCCGCAGCACCCAGCCTCGTTCTCGCGTTTCATGAATGAGACGCTGTTCGACAAGGTCGATGCCGATCGCTCCCGCACCTTCATGCCAGACGGCAACGCGTCCGATCTCGCTCGTGAGGCGGCTGCCTATGAAGCCGCCATCGCGGCGGCCGGCGGCATCGACCTGCAACTGCTCGGCATTGGCTCCAACGGCCACATCGCCTTCAACGAACCCGGTTCTGCTTTTACCTCGCGCACGCGCCAGGTCTCGCTCGCGGCCTCGACCCAGGAAGCGAACCAGGGGCCCTTCGCCGGAAGCGAAACGGTGCCGGAGTTCGGCATCACCATGGGGATCGGGACGATTCTGGAGGCGCGCCGGATCATCCTGATCGCTACCGGAGCGGGGAAGGCGGCGGCGGTGGCCCGCGCGGTCAAGGGGCCGCTCGATCCTGCCTGCCCTGCGTCGATCCTCAGGACACATCGCGACGCGATCATGATATGCGACCGCGCAGCAGCAGCCGGTTTGAGCTGACGACAAAGGGAAGAGACGATCATGTTTGGGACGCGGGATTTCACCAGGCCGGGGCGTTCGCTGGCGGTGGCAGAGAACGGGATGGCGGCAACCTCCCACCCCGCGGCCACATTGGCGGCGCTCGGCATCCTGAAGGCGGGCGGCAATGCGATTGATGCGGCGATCGCCGCCGTGGCGATGCAGGGCGTCATCGATCCCCACATGACCGGCATCGGCGGCGACTGTTTCGCGATCTACGCTCAGCCCGGCAAGGCGCCGATCGCGCTCAATGGCTCAGGGCGTGCACCCGCGGCTGCGACGCTGGCTTGGTTCCGCGAGCAGGGCATGACGTCAATTGCCGATAACTCGCCTCATGCTGTGACCGTTCCAGGCGCGGCCGATGCCTGGTGCCGGCTCTCGGCCGACCATGGCCGCCTCAGCCTCGAGGAAGTGCTGCAGCCCGCCATCAAGGCGGCGGAGGACGGCTTCCTGGTGACCCCGCGCGTCGCCCACGACTGGGCGATCTACGCCAATCGCCTGCGCAAATATGAAGGTGCGGCGGCTGTCTATTTGCCGGGCGGCGAAGCCCCTCGCGTCGGCGATCGCATGGCCCATCCCGCGCTCGGGCGGACGCTGCGCCGGCTCGGCCAGCAGGGACGCGACGCCTTCTATCGCGGGCCAGTGGCGGACGAGATCGTTTCCGTCCTCAATCGCAACGGCGCTCTGCACGTCGCGGATGACTTCGTCGGCCAGACCTCCGACTATGTCGAGCCGATTTCAGCCGAGTATCGTGGCTATCGCTTGCATGAATGCCCGCCGAACGGCCAGGGGCTGACGGCACTGATCATCGCCCGCATCCTCGAGGGTTTCGATCTCGCCGAGGGGCGCGTCAGCGAGGCCGATCGTATCCATCTTCTCGCGGAGGCGACGAAGGCTGCCTATCACCAGCGCGACCTGATCGTTGCCGATCCGGCCTTTGCGCCTGTCGATGTGCAGCAGGTTCTGTCGGATGCCTTCATCGGCCGCCTGCGCGACCGGATAGACATGAAGCGGGCGCAGCCCGCCGTCGACGACGACATGCCGGTGCATCGCGATACGGTCTATCTCACCGTGGTCGATCGCGATCGTAACGCCGTCTCCTTCATCAATTCGTTGTTCTGGGCCTTCGGCAGCGGCATCTATGCGCCTGAATCGGGTGTGATGCTGCAGAACCGTGGCGCCGGCTTCCGTCTGATCGAGGGCCATCCCAACGCGATTGCGCCGCGCAAGCGCCCGCTCCACACCATCATCCCGGCGCTGCTGACCAAGGATGGCCGCACGCAGATGACCTATGGCGTGATGGGCGGCCAGTATCAGGCGACCGGCCACGCGCATGTCCTGTCTTCGATGCTCGATCGTGGCGACGACCCGCAGCAGGCGGCCGACCGTCCGCGCAGCTTCGTCGCCGAGGGCAAGCTCACGGTCGAGTCGACGATCGGCCCCGAGATCCGCGCCGATCTCGCTGCGCGCGGCCATGATGTCTCGGTGCTGCCCGAGCCGACCGGCGGCTGCCAGGCCATCTGGATCGACGAGGCGCGGGGCGTCCTGCTCGGCGGCTCCGATCAGCGCAAGGACGGCATGGCGCTCGGCTACTGAGCCCGGCGCCGGCGCACCGAGCCCGCTCGGCCGATGATATGAACACGGCCCGCCTGACACAGGCGGGCCGCTTTGCAAGAGCTGTCTATCGCCTTGTAAGAGCTGCCTATCGCGGTCTCGGCCCGATATCGGGCATGGATGGTGGCCGTGTGCTGCGCTCGGAACCGAGGCTTGCCGCCGGCGGCTTTTTCAGCAGCCGCACTGCGAGATAGCCGACGAGGCCGGCCGAGAGCAGGCCGATATAGGCCAGCAGCGCCTGCGGCCCGAACACTTGCATGAACCCGGTGGCGACGATCGGGCCGATGGCTGCGCCCGTCCCCCAGAGGAAGAGCAGCCCGGCCGAAAGACCGACCGCTTGATCCTGTCCCAGCCGGAGATAGGCATGCGTAACCGCGACGGTGTAGAGCGCAACGCTGCAGCCCCCGATCAGCGCGAAGAGCGTGTAGGACCAGAGCTTGGCGTGCGGAGCATGGGCGAAGAGCACGGCGCCGAGCGCTGCAGCAGCGAGCGTCACGATGGTTGCCGCGCCCAGCATGATGATGCGGCTATCGATCCGGTCCGCCATCAGGCCGATCGGCCATTGCAGGATCAGCGCGCCGATCTGGATCGAGGCGGTCAGCAGGATGGCCGATTGCTGGTCGAGGCCGATCAGGATGCCATAGGCCGGGGCGACATTGGTCAGCACCCCGCCCATCAATCCGACGTAAAGACAACCGACGACGGCAGCCGGGGCCTGGAGCCAGAGCGTCTTCAGCTTGACCGAGACGAGTTCGTGCGATTCCGGGGCTCTCGTGCGCGTCAGCCCGACCGGGATGAGCGCCAGCGAAAAAGCGGCGCTCGCGATCAGGAAGATATCGTGGGATTCGATGGCGACATAGCCGATCCCGATCTGCGAGCCGATGAGTGCGAGGCGATTGAGGATCTGGTAGGCGCCGAAAATCCGGCCGCGGTGGCTCGAAGGCGCTTGTCCGCTGATCCAGCTTTCGATGCAGATGCCGTGCCCGGCCGCGGCCACGCCCATGATGAAGCGCGAGACGCCCCACCATTCCACCGGCATGGCCGGAAAGCTCAGCGCAAGCACCGATTGCACCGCGGCAAAGACCGCAAAGCCACGGATATGGCCGATCCGCCGGATCAGCGAGGGGATGGCGAAACAGCCGAGCAGGAAGCCGAGCGAATAGGCGGAACCGACGATGCCGATGAGGAGAGGAGGCTGCTTTTCGACCGCCAGGCGCAGGGGGACGACCGTATGAATGATCGTGCTTGCGATCTGCAGGATCAGGGCGCCGGTGACGATCGCGCCGAGAGCTGCAACAGAGCCGGTCTGGCTTTTCTCCGTCACCGGCCTGTCCACCCGTCGGCGAGCCGCTCATCACGGAGCTGGGGCAGCGAAGACCTGGCGGCCGGGGCGAGGATCCTCATCGAACTATTTTCGTCAGGCGGGCTGATTCGGGGTGAGCGCCGGAGATGAATAACATCGTGACCGATGCTTCGCTTAGGAAAACTGTTTCCGAGGGCGGGATTATTCCGTTGCCGGCTCGCCCGATGCTAAGCGCGCAGCCCCTTTGCCAGGAACGAGACGACCGCGCGGACGCCGGGGAGCTGCCCGCGCCGATGTGTCGTCAGGATCGAGGTCGTGACCGTGCCGGCTGTCCAGTCCGGCAGGACGCGCATGATCTCGCCGGCATCGATGGCCTTTCGGCAGGCGACCTCCGGCAGACACGCGATCCCGAGCCCGGCCTTGGCAGTTCCGAGCAATATCTGCGTTTCGTCGGCGATGAAGCGCCCGAAGGGGGTGGCGAGCACCTCCTGGCCTGCGCTGTCGTGCAGTCGCCAGATTTTGGCGGAGGGGGAGACCAGGAGCCCGTCATGCACACTGAGATCGCCCGGCACGGCAGGAGCGCTCCGCTGGCTGAGATAGCCCGGAGACGCCACCAGGATGATGGTCTCCGTGGCGACCTGCAGCTGCACGAGCCCTGAATCCGGCAGTGGCGCGAAATGGCTCCGCACCGCGATGTCAAATCCCTCCTGGGCCAGATCGACGAAGCGATCGGTGGCATGAAGCTGCACCGTCAGCTTCGGATAGGCTGCCAAAAGCGCCGGTAGGCGTTCCGCCAGGTACAGCTGCGCCGTCGGAACCGACGTCGTGACCCGCACGGTGCCGCTGGGCTCGGCCTGGCGCCGGCGGACGATGTTCTCGGCGGCTTCCGCCTCGATCAGCGAGGCGCGCGCATGCTCGTAGAAGTCCCGCCCGAGTTCGGTCAGCGTGAAGCTGCGCGATGTCCGGTGAATCAACCGCGTGGCGAGACTGGCTTCAAGCACGGCGACGCGCTTGCTGATCGTCGATTTGGGCATGCCGAGGCGGCGTGACGCCGAAGCGAAGCCGCCGCTGTCGACAGCCAGGACGAAGAGATGAAGGTCGTTGAGATTGAGCATGGGGCGATCTCATCATCCACGAATGTGGACTTTCGGCTCTGGTATGGGCGACGGCCGCTGCAAGGTCCATGAATTCGTCGCAGGCGAGTCAGGGGGGAGCGCTCCGGGACTGGCCCGTCTGCTGCGGCTTTCTTTCGAATGACGGTTGCGAGGCGGCCTTTCTCCGCCCATTTTGCCGTGCTCATGCCGGCGCTGCCCCGGGCAACCGAACTTCGGGCACGGAACTTCGAATGGGGAGGCTGCGGATGCGCCCGGTCCTGTCGCTACGATCCTACCCGCCGCACGAGACGGAGCACGCGCACGACTGGCATCAGATTGTCGTGCCCGTCGATGGCACCATGCAGATGCGCATCGCGGGGCAGGATGGCATCGTCGATGACAGCAGCTTCGTGATTGTCGCCTCGCAGGCGCGTCACCGTTTCACGACACCGCATCATGGCCATTTCGTCGTGCTCGATGTTCCGACCGGAGCGGGCTTCTTTGGCCTGCCTGACCGCCTCGTCCACCAGGCGGAGGAGCAGCCATTTCACCCCCTCGACGCCGGCTTGCGGCATCTCGCGCATTACATCGCCCATGATGCGGCGGCGCGCGCGCGTCCGTCGGACCTGCTTGATCGCCTCGGCGGCATGTTACTCGAGGCGGTGGCTGAGCGGGCTGGTGGTCGGCTGCGTTGGCCGCCAGCGCTGGAGCGTGCGGTCTCGCTGCTGCGTCATGGCTACGATGCGACGCTGACAGTCCAGCAACTTGCCGTTGCCGCCGGCGTGTCGGTCAGTGGCTTGCACGCGCTGTTCCAGCGCTGGATCGGCATGTCGCCGGGGCGCTATCTGGCCGATCTGCGCCTGCGGGAAGCCGAGCGACTGATACGCGAAACCCGGCGTCCGCTTGCCGAGATCTCGCTTGCAGTCGGTTTCAGCGATCAAAGTGCGCTGACGCGAAGCCTGCGCCGTCGGCGCTCGACGACTCCCGCGGCATTGCGGCGTGGAGATTGAGCCCAAAGGTTTGGAGATCGGGACAAGAGCGGAAATCGCCGCGGGTCTATGACCGTCACCAGAGAGATGATGGAGACGGTCCATGAAGCTGCGTGATTTCACCACCCTGACCTTCGATGTCTACGGCACCCTGATCGACTGGGAGACCGGTCTGCTGGCGCAATTGCAGCCTTGGCTGAACGCTAGGGGGATTGTCGTCCGTGACCAAGGCCTGCTCGCCGAGTTTGCCCGGCTCGAAAGCCAGTGGGAGGCACAGCAGCCGCGTCTGCTCTACCCCGAGATTCTGGAGCGCGTGCACGGCGACCTCGCCAGGCATCTCGGCACGTCGCCCGATCAGTTGGCAGCACGGGAATTCGGTGCTTCGGTCGGGAACTGGCCGGCCTTCGCCGATAGCCGCGAGGCTCTGCAATATCTGTCCCGGCACTATCGCCTGGTCGTGCTCTCCAATGTCGATCGCGCGAGCCTTGGCCGCAGTGCGGCCCTGCTCGGCACGGAGTTCGACCTTCGGTTCACCGCGCAGGATATCGGCTCCTACAAGCCATCGCTCGCCAATTTCGAGTATATGCTGGCCAATGTCGGCGAGGAGCAGGGCAAGATCCTCCACGTGGCGCAAAGCCTGTTCCATGACCACGTGCCGGCCAGCGCGATGGGTATCAGCAGCGCCTGGATCGACCGCCGTCACGACAAGGAGGGTGGTGGCGCGACGCTGCCGCCGAAGGACATGCCGCGCCCGGCCTGGACCTTCCGAAGCCTGGCTGAATTCTGCGAGGCGCATGCTGCGGAGCGGTGAGGGGCAGGCTTGACCTTCCCACAATGGAAGGTTGCACGATGCCGCCGCTATCGCGGCGGGATTGTGCAAAGGAATATCATGGCGAATGCCCCGAAGGAGACGTCTCACGGTGGTCGCGAGGCCCATGCGGGCCATGGCGCCCATCATGGTCACCACGGACATGGTGCCCATGTCGGGCACCATGATGCCGGGACTACGAATGAGGGGCAGGTCAAGGACCCGGTCTGCGGGATGGCGGTCGATCCGCACGAGACCACACACCGCGCGCAGCACGGGGGGCGGCCCTACTATTTCTGCTCCTCTGGCTGCCTGTCGAAATTCGAGGCTGACCCGGCACGTTACGTCGATCCAAAGCTAGCCGCGGCAACCGATACCGCGCCGGAGGGGGCGACTTATACCTGTCCGATGCATCCCGAGATCAGGCAGATCGGGCCGGGTTCCTGCCCGATCTGCGGCATGGCGCTCGAACCGGTTCTGATTACGGCTGAAGCACAGCCCAATGCGGAGCTGGTCGACATGAGCCGGCGCTTCTGGATCGGCCTCGTTCTCGCCCTCCCGGTCGCGGTCCTGGAAATGGGTGGGCATCTGCTCGACCTCGACCACCTGATTCCGCGTCACCTCTCCAACTGGATCCAGCTCGCCCTAGCGACGCCGGTGGTGCTTTGGGCTGGCTGGCCGTTCTTCGAGCGCGGCTGGCATTCGCTGGTCAGCCGCAACCTCAACATGTTCACCCTGATTGCGATGGGAACGGGCGTTGCCTGGGTCTACAGCGTCGTGGCGACGCTGATGCCCGGGATCTTCCCGTCTGCCTTCCGCGGGCATGACGGCTCGGTCGCAGTTTATTTCGAGGCGGCGGCCGTCATCACGGTGCTGGTCTTGCTCGGGCAGGTGCTCGAGCTGCGCGCGCGGGAAAGCACGGGCGGCGCCATTCGCGCGCTTCTCGATCTTGCTCCCAAGACGGCCCGGCGCCTGAATGCCGACGGCTCCGAGGAGGAGATCCAGCTCGATACGGTGCAATTGGGGGATCGTCTGCGGGTTCGGCCTGGCGAGAAAGTGCCCGTGGACGGCGCAGTGGTCGATGGCCGCAGCGCTGTCGACGAGTCCATGGTGACCGGCGAATCCATGCCGGTGACCAAGACTGTCGGCGCCGCAGTGATCGGCGGCACGATGAACCAGTCCGGCGGTCTCGTCATCGAGGCGCAGAAGATCGGGCGCGACACCATGCTGTCGCGGATCGTGGCGCTGGTCTCGGAAGCCCAGCGCAGCCGCGCGCCGATCCAGCGCCTGGCCGATCAGGTCTCTGGCTACTTCGTGCCGGCTGTCATCGCCATTGCTCTGCTTGCCTTTGCCGCCTGGGCCATCTGGGGGCCGGAGCCGCGCCTTGCCTTCGGCCTGGTGGCCGCGGTCTCTGTCCTGATCATCGCCTGCCCCTGTGCGCTCGGCCTCGCGACGCCGATGTCGATCATGGTCGGTGTCGGGCGGGGGGCTCGGGCCGGCGTGCTGATCAAGAATGCCGAGGCGCTTGAGCAGATGGAGAAAATCGACACACTCGTCGTCGACAAGACCGGCACGCTCACCGAAGGGCGGCCGGCGGTCACTGCGATCCGGCCGGCGTCGGGATTCTCCGAGGCCGACATTCTGCGCCTTGCCGCCAGCGTGGAGCGGCCGAGCGAGCACCCCCTGGCGGTTGCGATCGTTGCATCTGCCGAAGCCAAGGGCGTTACGACGGCGGCCGTGACGGACTTCGATTCACCGACCGGCAAGGGGGCGTTGGGAACGGTGGAGGGACAGCGGATCGTGCTCGGCAATGATCGCTTTCTGGCCGAGCACGGCGTCGATGTGTCGGGTCTTGTCCAGACTGCGGAGGTCCTGCGCAGGGACGGCGCGACGGCGATTTTCATGGGCGTGGACGGCAAGCCAGCAGGCGTGATCGCCATTGCCGACCCGGTCAAGGCTTCGACGCCCGAGGCTCTGTCGGCGCTGCGGTCCGAAGGGATACGCGTCGTCATGCTCACCGGCGACAACCGCACCACGGCGCAAGCCGTCGCCCGCAGGCTCGGCATCACCGAGGTCGAGGCCGAGGTTCTCCTCGAGGACAAGAGCGCGGTCGTGGCGAAGCTCAAGCGGGAGGGGCGCGTGGTCGCGATGGCGGGCGACGGCGTCAATGACGCGCCGGCTCTGGCTGCGGCAGATGTCGGCATCGCGATGGGCTCCGGGACCGATGTCGCCATCGAGAGCGCCGGCGTCACATTGCTCCAGGGCGACATGACCGGGATCGTGCGTGCCCGGCGTCTGTCCGAGGCCACGATGCGCAATATCCGGCAGAACCTGTTCTTCGCCTTTGTCTACAACGCGTTCGGGGTGCCGGTGGCGGCAGGCGTGCTCTATCCGATCTTCGGCTTGCTCTTGTCGCCGATCATCGCTGCGGCTGCGATGGCTTTGTCCTCGGTCAGCGTGATCGCCAATGCCGCGCGGCTGCGGGCGGTGAAGTTGTGACCGATGCGAGCCGGCCGTGCGGGCGTAACCCCGCCCCGGCGCGCTGGCGGCTTGCCGGTGGCAAGCCCCCGAGAGGGCGCAGGAACACGGACATGTCCTCGGGCCGGAATGCGCCCGGACGGTGCGCCCATTCTTCGTCCTCGTTCGGATTTGAGTTCCTGACGCAGATCTGAGGGAAGCATCTCCCAGCGTCACTGCAGCATTGCCTGCGTCAGTCGTTTGAGAGATGCTGTGATCGCGGTTTGGGATGGTCGCGCCGTCGTTGCCCCATCCCGTCCGGCCTGTCGCTTGGACAAGCGAGCCTGCCTTACCTGCGGAATGTAGGAGCGTTCTCGACCGGAGGCGAAATGAGCTACGTCGCTGATCGTGATAAGCAGCAGCTCGCGCAGCTCGACGAGCAGATTTCGCAGTTCATCGCGCGCTACAGGCAGCACAGACCGGCGCGGCGCAAAACGGTCATCCTGTTCCCGGGAGGCATGGGATCCAGCATCAAATGGGCGACCACGAGCCAGGGCAATACGCCCTATTTCTACAATCTGATCTGGCTCGATTGCCCCATCCTGACCGGGGGCGCGCTGCTGCTCAAGATGAAGGGCGATGACGATGCGGGCCGGCATTTCGTGATCGCCGATGGTTGCGTCCGGTTTCCTCCGGTGCTTACCCCCTACGATGATTTCCTGAGCTGGTGCACAGCCAGGAAATTCGATTGGTTCGTCTTTGGCTGGGACTGGCGGCGCGATCCCGAGCTTGTGGCGCGCTTCTTCCTGAAGAGCTTCGTGCCGAAGTTCCGTCAGCGGGTCAGTGCGGAATGCGGCGCCGATCCCTTCGCCGATGTTACGCTGATCGGGCACAGCTTCGGCGGCATGGTCGTCAAGCTGGTACTGAACCAGGGCGGCTCGCATGTCGCTGCGGTCAGGCGGGCCATCAGCGTCGGGTCGCCCTTCTACGGCTATGCCGGGCAACTGAACCGCTATTTCAAGGGCGACCCCGACCTGGACCGGCTCTCATGGTCCTACGACCCGCGGAATCTGACCCAGTTGATCTCGTCGTTGCCGGGGCCATACACGCTTCTCTACCTGGACCAGGCGACCTTCCAGCGTGACCAGGCGGCGTTGGCTGCCGATCCGAGCTATCCGCTGTTGCGATATCCGGTCAGGGATCGCGATACCGGCGCGATCGCCGATCCTTACAACCCCCAGAAGAGCGGAACCCAGGTGCGCTATCCCGAGAACTGGGGTTTCAGCCATGTCGCCCTGGACCGGGGCGAGGCGATCTATCGGAAGGTGGCGCTGCCTCTCGGCGCGGCCACGAACAGCAAGTACTACAACATCCGTGGCGTTCAGCAGCGCAATGGCTGGACCGTCGACGAGACGACCCATGAGCAGACATGGGGCTGGATCGACCCCGCTTTCGATCCGAACTCGGATCCGTCGCCGATCGTAGATTACTCCTATTGCCCGGGAGACGGCGTGATCCCGGCCTGGTCCGCGCGTCTGGTCTCGACCCCCGCGGCCAATGTGCGCACTGTGACCGGAGACATCGACCAGGATGGTTTCGAGCATATGGATCTGATGCTGAGCCCGCAGATCCGCGCGCAGATCCTCACCATCATGCAGTAGCTCGGCGAGGTACGTCATGGCCCTGAGATCACGCAAACCCAAGTCCCCGCCGCCGCCTCCGTTGCGCGCCTCCCGGGACGAGCTCAACATATTTCTGAACGGTCTTCAGGCAGCCCAGGCGGAGGCCGCCGGAGACAGCGCGAAACTCCGGACCACGACGCTCGCGTATATCGCGAAATACAGCCTGCCTGAGCTGCAGGGGCTCCTGGGCCGGGCCTATGTCGATGCGCCCAAGAGCGCCAGCCAGAAGCTTGGGACGATGCCGACGGGAGAGGGGGGGGCGCCGAGCGAGGAACCACCGCGCGCTCCATCGGCGAAGGGGCAAGCCCGCCCAAGGCCGAAAAGCAGGTGAGTCCGGGAATCTTGCGTTATTTCTCCGGCCGCATGGCGACGATGCCGGTGTCCAGGGGAGGCGAAACCGGCAGAGGTCGTGCCGTCGGCTTGGGTTTCCGGCGGGCTTCGGCATAGGGAATGAGCCAGAGGCTCGGTTTCCCGTCGCCATCGGTGAGCGCGATAGGCTCGAAATAGCGGACGCGATCCTCCGGCGATAGATCATCCGGATGTTCGCCATATTGCGGGTCGAGCGTATCGCTCCCGGCCAGATAGGTGCGCGGTCGGGCTGGCGAGGTTTTTGACCAGGTAAAGCAATGAAAGCTCGCCGAGGCGATGATGTACCATCGCATCGGGTTGAACGAACGGCTGTGGCGGAGCCTCCGCAAGGTCTTGAGCAGGATGCGCATGCGCCCGACCACGGTCCAGGGGCGCCGGAAGATCCGTTCGAGAAAGGCGACGATCGGCTGAGCCGGCTCGGCAAGCTGCGCGTAGCAGATCGTCTCGCCGTCCAGGTCCCGGAAGCGAAGGTTGGGAGCCAGGCGCCCGCTCTCCAGATCCTCCCAGAAAAGCTGGGTTCCGGCGAGGGGAGCAACGACGCTGAGATAGGTCGGCATCGGCATCAGCGGGTTTTCGGCGATGGCTTCCATGGCCTGCTGCATCTCCGCAGCCGTCTGGTAGCGAGGGTCGAAGAGATAGCCGTAGCCGACGGCAATGCCGTGCCCCTCGGCGAAGGCGACGTCATCGATGACATTCTGGCGTCGGCTGAGGTTCTGGGTCTTGTTGTAGCGGCGCAGAAAGCTTGCATCGAGCGATTCAATTCCGACGAACAGCCCGACGCATTTGGAGGCGGCGAAGGTCTCGATGAGCGCGCGATCCTGGACGACGTTCTGGGTGACCAGCGCGCCCCAGCCCCGCACCTTGGGATGGTCGCGCAGGAACTCGCAGATGGCCAGCATATGGGCCCGGTCATCCGAGAAATTATTGTCCAGCAGCATGACCATCGGATACCAGCTGCGCATGCTGAAGCGGGGGCTCGATTCCAGCGCGCTTTCGAGCGACGCCTTGAAGCTGGCCAGCCCATGGCGCACATGCGCCCCGACTTCCGAGGGAATGACGCAAAAGCTGCATTTGAAGCTGCATCCGCGCGAAGTCTCCGCAAGATGTGTGGTCGGATTGATGCCGCTTTTGCGCAAAAGACTATAATCGACCGTGTAGTCGGAGATCTGTGCAATCGGAGAGCGGTAGATTGGTTGGAGTGAGCCGGCCAAATAATCGCTAACGACATCCCTGACGCTATCGACGCCGCCGGCGCAGACGACGTCGAAGAACTGCTGGGCGAATTCCGGGAAAAGCGTGCACACGCTCCCGCCGGCAACGACCGTCGCTCCGCTGCGTCTGAAGTGATAGGAGAGTTGCCGCAGCCGATCGAAGTCGGGCTGAAGCCCTGTGAGGAATACGAGGTCGTACTTGTTGCAATGTGCAGGGTCGAATGGGCCGTGCCAGTCTTCATGATAAAGCACGACATCAAATCGCTTTGCATCGATCAGTGCAGCAATATGCAAACCCGCGATAGGTTGCATGAAATGCGTCGAGCGCCGTTTGTCGCGACCAGGCCGAAGATGGGCGCAAATGACGACCGTTTTGATCTTTTGTGGTGCGTCGGAACTGGCTTCGGCTGATGTTCGGGAGAAAAGACGCGCTATCGTTGAGGTAGGCATGCCCGATCGCCCCCCGTATACTGGCTGAAAAACTAGAGACAGCTAGGTAATGACTTCACTCTATGCGCATATGCGGCCATATTCAAATTGACGAGACAGTAACAGAGCGTCGACGTTCCCGACACAGGAGCCTGTGCGATGACGATGAGCGAAGCCGAGCCTCGAAAACTTGTGTCGGAGAGGCGCTACGTCACGATCGTCTTCGTCGACCTCGTTGGCTACACCCAGTTGTCGGAGCAGCTTGATCCGGAAGAACTCGGTCTCGTCCAGCGCCGCTACCAGCAACTGACCCTGACGACCATGGAGCGCTATGGCGGCTTCGTTGCGAGTTACACGGGCGACGGTGTCCTCATCTTCTTCGGCTATCCCACGGCCCGCGAGAACGACGCGGAACGGGCTGTCCGTGCCTCCCTCGAGCTGATGGGGCGGATCAAGACGCTGAACACGAGCATCGAGGATGGCACCGTTCCGGACATCGCAGCGCGTATCGGCGTTCACACAGGCCTCGTCGTGATGGCTCCGGCCCGCGTCAGCAGCGGCTCCAGCGAACTTGGCGCGGTGGGCGAGGCCATCAATCTCGCGGCTCGACTGCAGGCCGAGGCTGCGCCTGGGACGGTCGTGGCGACCCGGGAGGTCACCGACCTCACCGCCGGGCTGTTTGAAGTCAAGGCCCTCGGGCCAAGACCCATCCGGGGCCTTTCGCGTGAGATCGAAGTCTTCGAGATCGCTCGTGAGCGATTGGGGACGGCACGGCGCCACGGCAGGGTCGCGAGCAGTGTTCCCATCGCTGTGGGCCGCGAAAGCCATCTCAAGAGCATCCTTGCGCGCTGGACCGGTGCAACGAGCGACAGGCGGGCGCAGTTCGTTCTCGTGGCCGCGGATGCCGGAGTTGGAAAGACGAAGGTCATCACGGAGATCTGCGGTCATCCCGCGCTGTCCGATGCGGCGATCTATATGACCTATTGCCATGAGCTGTTCGCGAGTACGCCGCTCTACCCGGTCGCGAGCTTCCTCTGGGCACGGGCTGGTCTCAAGTTCGAGGACGACAACAAGGTGCGCGGCGCAAAGATCGGCGCCGTCCTAGACGAAATCGGCCTCAATACGCCGGAGAACAACGAAATATTGGCGAGCCTGATCGGTCTGGCTGCAACCGGCATCCGCGAGCAGTTTGCCCCGGCCCCGACGATGTTCAAGCGCAAGCAGTATGAGTTCGTCATCTCGGTCATCGTGCGCACGGCCCGCCGACAGCCGACCCTTGTGGTGATCGAGGATGCGCATTGGCTGGACCCGTCCTCGGCGGAGCTCTTGCGGGAGCTCCTGGCCGCCGGCAGCGATGAGGCGCTGATGGTTGTGGCAACCGCACGGCCGTTCCCCCGCACCGAGGGGTTGCCGGAGCCGGACGAAGTCGTGACGCTGGAGCCGCTGTCAGGGGAGCAGAGTCTCGCGCTGGCGCACGCGATTCCGGGGTCGGAGGAGCTGCCTCCCGAGAAGATCGCGCAGGCGGTCGCTGCCGCCGAGGGGGTTCCGCTCTTTGTCGAGCAGTTCGTGCTCTCTTTGATCGACGAACACATCCAGACGCCTCATCCCATCCGCAAGCCGTCGAATGTCCCGCTGCTCCTCGCGGAACTCATGTCCGAGCGGCTCGATCGGCGGCCGGGCGCGCGACCCGTCGTACAGGCCGCGGCCTGTATCGGTCGTTCCTTCACCCCGGTATTCCTCGCCCACGTCCTGGAGAAGGGCATCAGGGAGGTGATTGCGCCTGTCGAGGCGCTGGTCGACGCCGAGATTCTTCTGCCCAAGCGCATAGGCGGGGAAATCCGCTATGAGTTTCGGCATTCATTGCTTCAGCGCATGGCTCATGAATCGATGCTCGCCACCGAACGGCGCGCGATCCATGACCGCATTCTGGGCCTGCTCGATCAGGGGGACGGCGTCGATATCCCCTTGCCCGAGGTCACTGCGCACCATCTCACCGAGGCGGGCCGCTACCAGGAGGCAGTCAAGGCCTGGCTGAGGGCCGGAGCGAGCGCCGGACAGCGTTCCGCCCATATCGAGGCGATCGGGCATATTCGCCACGGCTTGTCGCTGCTCGACAAATTGCCGGACGACATGGTGCGGACGACGCTCGAGCGCGGCCTTCAGGCGGCGCTGGTTGGCTCCATCACCGCCGCGCAGGGGCCGACATCGCCCGGTTTGCTGCAATGCTGCAAGCGCGGGCTGGAGCTTTGCAGCGAAGATGAGCCCTCCGCATTGATGTTTCCGTTCCTGTTCGGAAAGTTCACTTTCGCCAATTGCAGCGGCGATGTGCCAGAAGCCGCGTCCCTGGCCCAGAACTTCCTCGATCGATCCGAGCGGGCGGATTATAGTTCCGGCCGAGCCATCGGGCACCGTCTGATTGGCATGGTGCGGCTCGGCCAGGGCAAGGCCGACGAAGCGATCGAGCATCTCGAGCACTCCCTGCTCATCGGAGAGCGCGATCGCGACGAGGCCAGTACATTCATGTTCGGCCAGAACACCGAGATTCACACCAGATCACTGCTGAGTCTCGCTCATTTCTGCCTTGGCAATGTTGGCGAGTCCCTGCGCATAGGCATCGATGCGCTTCGCTCCGCAGACGCCTTGCGGCATCCTCATTCCGCGGCGATTCCGATGTCCTATGTCGGCGGCTGGGTCTTCGGGCTGTCGAACGCGACCAATGAGCTGATGCAGGAGGCGGGGCGGCTGGTGGCCTTGTCGGAACAGCACGGGCTCGCAGGCTTCCGGGCCCATGGCGCGGCGTTTCTGGGCTGGGGGCTCTGTCAGAAGGGTGATCTCGCGCGCGGCGCAGCAACCATGCAGCGGGCGATCGCGGCATTCGAACGCGTCGGTTACGTACTGTCCCTATCCGGCTATCTCGCCAATCTCGCCGAAGCGCAGCTTCAACTTGGGCAGCTGGTGGAGGCACAAGCCTCCTGCGACCGGGCGATTGCGCTGATGTCGCGAAGCGGTTCGCTGTGGCTGGAGCCGGAGCTGGATCGGATCCAGGCCGGCATCATGGCCAGGGGCGCACGGGCGCAACAGCAGGATGCAGAGGCGGCACTGCGCTCGGCGGTGGCGAAGGCAAGGCGGCTGAACTCTCCCGTGCTGGAGCACCGGTGCCTGGCTTCGCTCCGGGAGCTCCTCAGGCCAGAGGGCCCCGACCCCGGGGTCGAGGCGCGTCTAGAGGCTCTCGCACGCTTTGACGATCTGTCCGGGACTGTGTCGCGCGCCTTGCGGAAGACGGGCGTCGCGGCTGACCTGTCTCGCGTCGCTAGCCAGATGGTGTCATAGGCCGCTGCCGCGGCGAGATCTCCCGTCGGGCGCTACAGGCAGGCATAGCAGATCGCCCTGACATGGCGCAGGTCGGTGCCGCAGCAGCCTCCGAGGACACGCGCGTTTTTGAGCTGCTTGCGCAGGCTGCGATAGCGATGGGCGAGGTCGAGGGGGTCGCCAGCATCGAGTTCGGTCGCCATGTCGAGTTCGGTGTGGCTCAAGGTCGAGGCGTTCGCCCTCAAGCCTCCGATCCTGTCTAGCCAGGGCGCGCTGCCGGAAATTACCCGCTCGAAATGCAGGGGATGCACGCAGTTGATCATGTAATAGAGGGGATAGGCCTCGGTCGCCTCATCGACGCGCTCGATCGCACGGCCCAAGGGCTCTCCGCTCGGGAGCCTGCCGTCGGTCTCGAGGGTGAAGGAGATGACGGCAGGCATACGATGCGCCTGCGCAGCGGCGGCGATGCCGATCGCCTCGTTGCTGTAGGTCATCGTGATGGCGCTCACCATGTCCGCTTCGGTGCGGGCGAAGGTCTTGACCTGATCCTGATGGTAGAGCTGCGCTTGCCGCGCGCTCATGCGCGTATCGATCCGGTAACCGTCCGCACGCGGCCCGATCACGCCGTTGATCACGATCCTTGAATCGCTGGTTTCGTAGTGCGGACGCAGCTCCATCGCCAGCTGAACCGAGGCTCTCTGAACCTCCTCGAGCATGGTGCGCGAGTAATCCAGCTTGCGGCCCCAATCGGGATTGGCGCGCCAGGTCGGCGTATCCAGAATGAAGCCCTTGCCGTACTCTGCGGCGAGAGTGAGATAGGGCAGGAAATAGGCCTTGAGGCGGGCCCGGCCTTCTTCGCTGCGCACGAGCGGGAACGCGGCGAAGAACGGCAATTCAAGCCCATCACGAAAGGCGAGTGTCGTTTCCAACCCGCCGTCCGTGAGGAACTCTTGCGCCAGGACCTGCGGAAGGATCGCCCTGTACTTGGCCATGGCCTTTCCCCTGTGTGGAACTGTCGCCGAACCCTTCCCGGAACGGCGGATGCATTCTGTGATCTGGATCACAGATGCTGTCAGACGCCCCACAGCGCGACGGAGATGCGTTGGCGCCTGCCGCGAATCTCGACGGTGCGAATGCTGTCGGGTTCGCGGTGGCGCTTCCGGATGTCGCCGGATGCGACGAGGAGCTCTGCTGAAACGGCAAGCGCGGCGCCTTGCTCCTTCGCGATTTCCATCAAGCGGCTCGCGACATTGACGCTGTCCCCGGTCGCAGTGATGTGCTGATGCGCTTCGTGCCCGAGACGAGAGACGATGACCGGGCCGAAATGGACACCGACACGAAGATCCGGATGGCCAATCGAAACCTCTTCGCCGGTGGCCCACTCCTGCATATCCCTGAGCAGTGCCCAGGCCGTGGAGAGGGCGCGGCCGGCATCATCGGCGTGAGGATCTGGAATACCGAACGCGATCATTGCACCGTCGCCCATGAATGAGATGACGAGCCCGTCATGCGCGGTCACCTCGTTTTCGATGAGCGTGTGAAACGCCTTGAGAAATTCACGTGTCCGCGTGAGGCCGGCCTGCTCGCTCAGCCGCGTGAAGCCCGAGAGGTCCACGAACAGGATCGCAACCGTCTGTTGCACCGGTTCGCGCAGGAACTCCGGGTCCCGTGCAATCCGATCTGCGAGCAATGGCGGCTGAAACTGCCGTAAAGCGGCCTCAGAACGGGCGATGTCCGTGGCCTGGCGGCGGTCCCATGTCTGCCGGAAAACCATTGCGAGGACGACAGGTGGAATGACTGACGCCAGCGGGAGCGCCGAACTGAGCCAATAGCCTGCGGCGAAGAGCGCCGTGGTGGCCAGCAGCCAGGCGGCGAGACCGAAGACCACTACGCCAACGCCGATCCCGAGCGGAGCAGAGGCGATGAGCAAGACGGAGCCTGTGGCCAGCACGAGTGCCACGCCTGCGTCGAGCAACCTCACCTCGTGATCCCGGACCAGTCCGGTGCCGGCGATCAAATGAGCGATGCCGGTCGCCAGGACCTCCACGCCCGGCGTCACGGGATCGAAGGCGGTGCTGAAGGTGTCGCCGATGGCTGTGGCGGTGACGCCGACAATGACGATACGGCCCCGCAGGCGCTCTGCGGGCACGGTGCCCGCAAGCAGACGGGTTGCACTGATCGTTTCGAAGCTGCCCCGCGGGCCGTAAAACCGGAGCGGCAGATGGAAGCCGAGGTCGAGCTTCACCGGGCTGCCTGCCACGCGCACGGTGTCGACGCCGAACACTGGAGCCTCGCCCTTGAAGCCTGCCGCCGCACTTAGGACGAATGATGGCATGACCCCGCGGTCGGTCCGGAAAAGCAGCGGCACATGCCGCGGCGTGCCGCTTGCGTCGGATGAAATATTGACGAGACCGACGGCTGCGAACGGGTCGAACGGAGACAGCGGCCAGAGCATCTGTTTCGGTGCCGGGATTTGCGAGCTTCCTTCCTCGTCCCGGTCGAAGCTGCCGGCCGCGGCGACAAGTGAAGGCGTCCGTTGGAGAGCCTGGGCAAGCGCCTCATCTGCCTCGGGCGAGGTCGGGTCGACGAGCAGCAGATCGAGTGCAAGGGTGCGTGGGGCCGCAGTTCCAATGGCGAGGATCATCCGAGCCAAAGTAGAGCGCTGGAGCGGGTAGCCGCGTTGCTGAGCCACGGTTTCATCATCTATGGCGATGATGACGATTTCGCCGGGGGGTGAGCGTCGACCCGCAATAAGCAGGCGCATGTCGGCGAGTGCCGCCTCGACGCGGTCGAGAGGATTGCGCTCGCCCGCGAGATGCATTCGCCCCAGAAAGCCGGACCAGAGCGCGGCGATCACGAAGCAGAGGATGGTGATCGACGCGGGCAGGCGGACACTGCGCGTCGAGGTCACCGCCCGAACCGAGCAAGCAACCCTGCGGCGCGCTCGCGGGACCAGCGGTGCACGTCGAGCCGCTTTTCCTGGGAGACGTCAACGCCATCGCCGGGATTGAGTTCGACGGGGTCCGTGCCATCGCGGCGCGTGACACGCACGCGCCCTTGGGCGACGAACACCGATGTCTTCGAGGTCGTTACGTCGACGGCATAGATCGTGCCGCGGACCGAGGCGATGGCGTGGGGCGTCAGGATCTGGAGGGGCCCGCGGCGACGGGGCAGCTCGACCAGCAGGCCTTTGCCATCCAACGCGATTGATTGAATCGCGCGGCCGGGCTGTGGCGATTGGACCTGGAAGCGGGTGGCGGCCTCCGCTTCGATGATCAGGCCACCGCTGCACTGGAACACGGTTCTTGGCGGATCGGTCCGCACTGACGGGATGCAGCCCGTAGGTTGTTGCGCGGCGGCGGGCGGGATCGATGCGCAGATGGCGCAAGCGGCAATCGAGAAACGGAGGAAGCGCATGGCAAGCCTCTCATGCTCGGCATTCAGATCGCGCCGGACTTCGCCAGCTGCCGAAAGCTATCGATATTATGAATCACGAGGCGGCCCCGTCCAAGGGAGAGAATGCCGATCTGTTTCCAGCGCTGCAGCTGGCGGTTCACGGTTTCGCGGGTGACGCCGGTCAGCGCCGCCAGTTCCTCCTGGGAAATATGCAGCTCGCTACCATAGTCGGTGATGAGCACATCGATGCGTCGCGCCAGCCGTGATGCGGCTGGAAGGAAGGCGGCGTCCTCCATGCGCTCGCTCATGCCGCGCAGACGCTCGCAGAGCAATTCGATCAGCCGGATCGCAATCAGTGGCTCATTGTCGAGCAGGTTCAGGAAGTCACGCCGCGGCACGAAGAACATCTCGGTGTCTTCCAGCGCAATGGCGTCGGCGCTGCGGGCGCGCCCGTCGAGGAGGGCGATCTCCCCGAAGACGTCGCCGCCCCCCAGCAGGTTCATCGTCAACTGCTGGCCGGCATCGTCCGTGGTGCCAATTCGGATCCGGCCGTGTCGGATGGCATAGAGGCCATCACCGGGATCGCCCTTCAGGAACAGGACCTCGTGCGGTGTCAGGTGCTTTGGCAGGCAAATTGCGGCGATCTTGACCAGGGCGTCGTGAGCAAGCCCAGCGAAGAACGGATTCACCGATAGAAGCCGAACGACCAGATGCGGCGCACTGCGCATGCCTCAATCCCCCTGTTCTCTCCATTGCTGCGAAAGGTCGGCGCCTATGTGACCTGTTTCACAGAAGATAGCATGGGAACGGTCGAAAACCCCGCTCGAAGGCCGCAGCGACTGCAGCCCGCAGTCGCTGTGTGTGTCGCTCCGAACGGGAGTCTCGCCGTGCACCACACCGCCAACACCCATTCCACGCCGTTCAGGACAACCTCGCTCGAGCCGCTGTGCGAGCCCGAGACCATCTTGCAGGCAGGCGAATGCCCCTTCCTTGGCAAGGTGACGCGCGTGAGCCGGGCGCTGGTCACGTCACTGGCGCTCGCCTTTGGCGCGCAGCGTGGGCAGTCGCAGAGCGTTGCCATGGATGCCCATACATTGAACGATATCGGGCTGAGCCACGCCGAGGCCGCCCAGTGGGGGCCGCTGAGCCGTCACATGCCGCGCCCCTGGGGGGAGACGGATACCCTGAACTGATGCGCAGTGGCAGGGAAGCTATTGTCCGCAACACAAGAGAATTGCGGTACGCTGGAGCGCAGCGCTCACATCACAGGCCGGATGCGCTCCATGGTGGATGGTTCCTTACTGCAGGCGGCACAGCGCCTGCGCTCGCGGCCAGGACAAGCGGCGGCGCAAGCCGCGCCTCAGGCGCAGGTTGAGGCGAGCGCGGCAACAACAGGCCTGTTTGCCTATATCTGGCGCAACAGCCAGCGCCAGCAGATCCAGATCATCGCGATCGTGCTGCTGTCCTTCCCCTTCTACTATCTTTCGCTGGAGCTGCCGAAATACATCATCACCGACGCCATTCAGGGCCGTGCCTTTTCCGGTGGGCAGGAGACGGCGCGGCTCTTCCGGCTTTCCCTCTCCCTTCCTGCCTGGCTCGGCGGTAGCCGTGAACTTCTGAGCGGCTTCACGCTCGATCGCATCAGCTATCTGTTTGCGCTGTCCGGTCTGTTCCTGCTGCTGGTCCTCATCAATGGCGGCTTCAAATACGTCATCAACATGCGCAAGGGGGCCTTGGGCGAACGGCTGCTGCAGCGCCTGCGAGCCGACCTCTTCGCGACCCTGTTGAGTTTCACGCCGGAGGCACGGCGCCGGCTCAAGCCCTCCGAGGCCGCAACTGTCATCAAGGACGAGGTCGAGCCGATCGGCGGCTTCGTCGGTGATGCCTTCATCCAGCCGGTTCTGCTCGGTGGTCAGGCCCTGACCGCACTGATCTTCATTCTGCTGCAGAACCTGGCGTTGGGCTCGATCGCGGCAGGCATCGTACTTGTTCAGGCCGTCATCATTCCCCGGATGCGGCGCGAGCAGATCCGGCTTGGTCGACAGCGCCAGATCGAGTCACGGGCTCTTGCCGGCAAGATCGGCGAGGTCGTCGAGTCGCTGGACGAGGTTGCTGGCCACGGCACCTCTGCGGTCGAGAAGGCACTTGTCGCGGTGCGACTCGAGAGGCTGTTCGGCATCCGCTACCAGCTCTATGGGCGCAAATTCGCGGTCAAGTTCCTGAACAACCTGTTGGCCCAGCTGACCCCGTTCCTGTTCTACACGATCGGGGGGTACTTCGCCCTGACCGGCCGGCTCGACATCGGCCAGCTCGTCGCGGTCATCGCCGCTTATCGCGACCTGCCGACGCCAGTAAAGGAACTGATCGATTGGGATCAGCAACGTCTCGATGTCGAGGCGCGGTTTCAGCAGGTCACCCAGCAGTTCTCGCTGGACGATACCCCTGCGCCGGAACGGCCGCAGGCTCCGCTGCCCGGGGAGGGCATCGTGCCTGGTGAAGGCATGATCGCGGCCAAGGGGTTGACGGTTCTTGGGCCGGCCGGCGACCGGCTGCTCGAGCGCATTTCATTTGCTCTGCCTTTGGGGGGGAATATCGCCTTGATCGACAAGGCGGGGGAGGGGGCGGCTGCTTTCGCTTGTGTGCTCGGGGGCAGCATGGCGCCGTTCGACGGCACGGTGACGCTGGCCGGAATTCCTCTGGCCTCGTTGTCACCCGAACGGAGAGGGCGGGTGCTGGCCTATCTTGGAGGCGAACCCGTCATTCTCGATGCGTCCTTGCGCGACAACATACTCTACGGCCTGCGCCGCCCGATTTCGGCTCAGGCGGGCGGGCAGCCCTGGTCGCTCGATTTCGACGGCGCCGGCGTCGCGAGCAGGGACGAGCTCGAAAGGCTCCTGGTCGAGGTGCTGGATGTGGTCGGACTTGCCGAAACGGTGTTCCGTTTCGGCCTGCAGCGCCAACTGAGTGCGGATGACCCGACCGAGATCGTCGACAGGGTTGCCGAGATCCGTACGAGAATTCGCTCCAGGCTGATTGGGCGCGGGGCGGGCAATGCGGTGGAGCCCTACGATCCCGAGCGATACACACGGAACGCGACCATCGGCGAGAATATCCTCTTTGGTGTCGTCACCGATCCCGGGCTCGCCGGGGATCGCCTCGCCAGTCACGAGCTGGTTCGCTCCATTCTGGACGCGCAGGGACTGACCACGTTCCTGACCCAGATAGGACGGCGTATCGCAGCGACCATGCTTGAGATCTTTCGCGATCTTCCAGCCGATCACGTCCTGTTCGAGCAGTTCTCTTTTATCTCAGCTGACCAGTTCCCGGACTATCAGGTCATCCTCGGGCGGGCCGAAGCCCACACGCTCCGGGAGGGCGATCGCTCCCGGTTGATCGCGCTGGCATTTCTCTATGCGGAGCCGCGGCATCGCCTGGGTCTGCTGGGCGAGGCGGACGAGGTCCGCATCCTCGCGGCGCGGCGCGCCTTGCGCGCGCAGGCCAGCCCGGAGATGGCAGACGCCATCGCCTTCTACGATCCTGCCCGTTACTGCCCGGCAGCGCCCCTGCGCGACAATCTCTTGTTCGGCTGCGTTGCCAGCAGCAGTGCCGCCGATGCGGAGCGCGCGCTCGAGGCCATCCGTGAGAGCCTGATCGAGCTGGGCCTGGAGCGTGATGTCTATCGCTGGGGGCTTGATCAACAGGCCGGCTATGGCGGGCAGTTCCTGTTTCCGGCGGCCAAGGCGGCCGTCGCTCTGGCCCGCTGCCTGATCAAGCGCCCGCAGATCCTGATCCTGAACGACGCGCTGGCGTCTTTCGGGCAGGCCGAGGCTGCCAGGCTGTTCGCGCGGATCGCGACCTTCATGAAGGGGCGGACTATTCTCGTTGCCGGCCGGCAAATCGCTGAACTGGGCCGCTTCGATGCCAGCCTCGAATTCCATGGAACAAACTCCGTCAGTTCCACCGACGCGGCGGTTCAGACGCAGGCTCAGTCGGACGAGGTCTTTGCCGGCGATCCTCTGGACGCGGGCAATATCGAGCTGCGTGCCCTGCGCTCCGTGCCGATCTTTGCCGATGTCGATACGGTCCGCCTGAGGTTGCTGGCCTTCACTGGCGAGCGGGTCGAGTTTGCGGCGGGAGATGTCATCTTTCGACAGGGCGACGAGTCGGACGCCGCCTATCTGCTGATCACGGGCTCGGCTGACGTTTTGTCCGAGGCGCCGGGGCCGCCTGTCCGCATTTCGACCATGAACGCCAATAGCCTGTTCGGTGAAATGGGAATCGTGACCGATGATCCCCGCTCGGCAACGGTCATCGCGACCACGCCGCTGACGGTGCTCCGCTTGCGCAAGGACGTCTTCGTCGCTTTGCTGACCGAGTTCCCGAGCATGGCGCTGTCGGTGACGCGGTTGATCGTCAGGCGCCTGCAGGACAACGTCGTTACGCTCAGCCAGCGGCACTGAACTGGCCCCTGGCATGGTGCATCACGGCAGTTGCAGCGGATCGACCGAGATCGCCCGCTTCAGCGTCCTGAGCCCGAAGGTCGTGCGTGACTGACGAATTCCGGGGATCCTATAGAGCGTCTCACGGAGGAAGCGCTCGTAGTGGTCGGTGCCGCTGACCACGACCTTGACGAGATAGTCGTACTCGCCGGTGACGAGATGAGCCTCGACCACTTCGGGAATGCGCGCCAGCGCGTCCCCGAACGTGTCGAGCACCTTGTCGTCGTGCTTGTCGAGCGTGATCTCGACAAAGACGGTGTTGTTGAGCCCCAGGGCCGCGTGATCCAGCACTGCCACATAGCGCTCGATTGCGCCGCTTTCCTCCAGCCGCCTGACCCGCGTCCAGCAAGGCGATGGCGAGAGCCCGACCATCTCGGCCAGTGCGCTCGTCGTCAGGCGGCCATCGGCCCGCAGGGCGGACAGAATCCGCCGGTCGATAGGGTCGAGAGCGTCGCTGCGCCTGGACTTGCCGGTCATCGGTTGAATCTTCTGTAGATGGAGATAATAGCGGAAGGATTTGCCGAGATTGAGCCGAATGTCGAGTATCTTCAGGAAATAACTTTCTGTTTGCCGGATTAACGTCGTTGCGGCGATTGGGAGGTGTGATGACCGGGCGAACGCAACGGCGAATGGTGGTGAAAGCGTCGACCAGCAACGCCTATGACGGGTTGGCCAGGCTCCTGCTCGATGCCCAGCGCTTCGGCTTCGCCCTTGTCGAAATGTCGAGCTCCCGCCAAGATGACGGACGAACCGCGATCCGCATGGTCATCGAGACCGAAGGCGTCTCGGACTGTGCGGAGATCGGCTTCCGCCTTGCCCGCCATCCGGCGCTCGCAGCTGTTGAGGCTTTCGAGTGCGGCGACGAGCCGGGTTCATTCTATGTCGGCTCGCTGCATGCGGGTCGGCAGGGCGACCTTGCCGGAGTGCGGGCATGACCGATCAGCCGTTGCGCTTTCATGTCCCCGAACCCGCCAGCCGCCCGGGCGGCAGGCCGGATTTCTCCAATGTCGTTATCCCTGAAGCGGGCTCGGTCCGCAGGCCTCCGGTCGATATCGATCCCAAGGAAATTCGCGATCTCGCGTATTCGATCATCCGCGTGCTCGACCGGGAGGGGCAGGCCGTCGGCCCGTGGGTGCCCGCTCTCGATAGCGATGCTCTGATCCGGGGCATGCGCCACATGATGACGCTACGCGCCTTTGATGCACGCATGCAGATGGCGCAGCGCCAGGGCAAGACCTCGTTCTACATGCAGCACACCGGGGAAGAGGCGGTGAGCTGCGCCTTTCGCATTGCGCTCGGCCCGGAGGATATGAATTTCCCGACCTATCGGCAGGCCGGGCTCCTCATCGCGCATGATTATCCGCTCGTCGACATGATGTGCCAGATCTACTCGAACGAGCGAGACCCGATCAAAGGTCGCCAGCTTCCGGTCATGTACTCGTCGAAAGCGCACGGCTTCTTTTCGATCTCCGGCAATCTCGCCACCCAGTTCGTCCAGGCGGTAGGCTGGGCCATGGCCTCGGCGATCAAGGGCGATCGCAGGATCGCGGCCGCCTGGGTCGGCGACGGCTCGACAGCGGAGTCCGATTTCCACGCCGCCCTGGTCTTCGCCTCGACCTACAAGGCCCCGGTCGTCCTCAATGTCGTCAACAATCAGTGGGCGATCTCGACCTTCCAGGGCATTGCCCGCGGCGGCTCCGGCACTTTCGCGGCGCGCGGACTCGGCTTCGGCATTCCGGCCCTGCGCGTCGACGGCAACGACTACCTTGCGACCTACGCAGTGGCGCAATGGGCAATCGAGCGTGCGAGGCGCAATCTCGGGCCCACGCTGGTCGAATACGTCACCTATCGCGCCGGCGCCCACTCGACCTCGGACGACCCCTCCGCCTATCGGCCCAAGCATGAATCGGAAGGTTGGCCGCTCGGCGACCCGCTGATCCGGCTGAAGCAGCACCTGATCGCATTGGGCGCCTGGACTGAAGAGCGGCACAAGCAGGCCGAGGCCGAGATACTCGCAACCGTGATCGCCGCGCAGAAGGAGGCCGAACGCCACGGCACCCTGCATGCCGGCGGCAAGCCATCAGCACGCGACATCTTCGAGGATGTCTATGCCGAGCTGCCTCCGCACCTGCGCCGGCAACGTCAGCAGATCGGAGTCTGACGCGATGGCTCGAATGACGATGATCGAGGCGATCCGTTCGGCGCTCGATGTCTCGATGGGCCGCGACGAGAATGTCGTGGTCTATGGCGAGGATGTCGGCTTCTTCGGCGGCGTGTTTCGATGCACCCATGGCCTGCAGCAGAAATACGGGGTGAACCGCTGCTTCGACGCTCCGATCAACGAACTCGGCATCGTCGGCACGGCAGTCGGCATGGCGGCCTATGGCCTGCGCCCCTGCGTCGAGATCCAGTTCGCCGACTACATGTATCCGGCTTACGATCAGATCGTCTCGGAGGCGGCCAGGCTGCGCTACCGTTCGGCCGGCGATTTCACCTGTCCGCTGGTGATCCGCATGCCGACCGGCGGCGGCATCTTCGGCGGCCAGACGCATAGCCAGAGCCCGGAGGCGCTCTTCACCCATGTTTCCGGGCTGAAGACTGTGGTGCCCTCCAATCCGCATGATGCCAAGGGCCTCTTGATTGCCGCAATCGAGGATCCCGATCCCGTCATCTTCCTCGAACCGAAGCGGCTCTATAACGGCCCGTTCGACGGTCATCACGATCGCCCGGTGACACCCTGGTCCAAGCATGAGCTGAGCGAGGTGCCTGACGGCCATTTCGTGCTGCCGCTCGGCAAGGCCGCGATCCGGCGCGAGGGCGCGAGCGTCACCATCATCGCCTATGGCACCATGGTTCATGTCGCCGAGGCAGCCACCGAAGAAACCGGCATCGACGCCGAGGTCATCGATCTGCGCAGCCTGCTGCCGCTCGACCTCGATACGATCGTGGCCTCCGTGCGCAAGACAGGCCGCTGCATTGTCCTGCACGAGGCGACGCTGACCTCGGGGTTCGGCGCAGAGCTCACAGCCCTGGTGCAGGAGCATTGCTTCTACCATCTCGAGGCGCCCGTCATGCGCGTCGCCGGCTGGGACACTCCCTATCCGCATGCCCAGGAATGGGCCTATTTCCCCGGCCCGGCGCGCGTCGGCGCCGCCCTGCGCGAGATCATGGAGAGCCGGTGATGGCGGAACGGGTCATCAAGCTTCCGGATGTCGGCGAGGGCATTGCCGAGGCCGAGCTCGTCGAGTGGCACGTCAAGGTCGGCGACATCGTGCGCGAGGACGATCTCCTTGCAGCCGTCATGACCGACAAGGCGACAGTCGAGATTCCGTCACCGGTCGAGGGCGAGGTGGTCTGGGTCGGTGCCGATATCGGCGACACCGTCGCGATCGGCTCGGCGCTGGTCCGGCTGAAGGTTGCCGGCGAAGGTGCGGCGGATGCCGGCGAGGCGGAGGGGAACGAGGCTCCCGAGCCGGTTGCTGTCGAGAAACCCGCCGCTGCACCGAAGAAAGAAGCGCAGGCTTCCGCACTGGTTAAGCCGGCCGAGATCAAACCCGCTGCACCGCCCCTGCCGCGGGCCGTCTCTTCTCCCACGCTGAGCGTCGCACCGAGGCGGCAGGCCGGCGAGAAGCCGCTCGCCTCGCCAGCGGTCCGACTGAAGGCGCGCGAGGCCGGGATCGACCTGCGCCAGGTCGTGGGCTCCGGCCAAGGCGGGCGCATCACTCACGAGGACCTCGACAGCTTCGCGCTGCGCGGTCCCGAGGCCGAACGTGCGCCAGGATTGGCGCGAAGGACCGCGGTCACCGACGTCAAGATCGTCGGCCTGCGCCGCAAGATTGCCGAGAAGATGGCGCTGTCCAAGGCGCGCATTCCGCACATTACCATCGTCGAGGAAGTCGACGTCAGCGCCCTCGAGGACTTGCGCGCCGTCCTCAACAAGAAGCCGACGCCGGAGCGACCGAAGCTGACGCTCCTGCCCTTCGTGATGCGGGCGCTCGTCAAGGCGCTGGCCGAGCAGCCGAACCTGAACGCGCTGTTCGACGACGAGGCCGGGATCGTTCACCAACATGCCGGCATCCATATCGGTATCGCGACCCAGACTCCGACCGGGCTGATCGTGCCGGTCGTGAAACATGCCGAGGCTCGTGATCTCTGGGACTGCGCCCGGGAACTCGGCCGCCTCGCCGAACGGGGACGCGAAGGCATCGCGACCCGGGACGAATTGACGGGTTCCACAATCACGGTCACATCGCTCGGTGCGCTCGGCGGTATCGCCACCACGCCGGTGATCAACCACCCCGAGGTCGCCATCGTCGGCGTCAACAAGATGATGATCCGGCCGATGTGGAACGGCACGAGCTTCGTCCCGCGAAAGATGATGAATCTGTCGTCGAGCTTCGACCATCGTGTCATCGATGGCTGGGATGCGGCCGTCTTCGTGCAGCGGCTCAAGGAGCTTCTGGAAAACCCGGCAACGCTCTTCGTGGATGCCTGACGCCATGACCGAGATCACCTGCAAATTGCTTGTCATCGGCGCGGGCCCGGGCGGTTATGTCTGCGCCATCAGGGCCGGCCAGCTCGGCATCGACACGGTGATCGTCGAGAGCACGAAGCTCGGCGGCAGCTGCCTCAATGTCGGCTGCATTCCGTCCAAGGCGCTGATCCATGTCGCCGACGAATATGAGAAGCTGGCCACGGCCGCGCAGGGCAAGACACCGTTCGGGCTCACGGCCTCGGCGCCGGCGCTCGATTTCAAGCAGGCCATCGGCTGGAAGGACGGGATCGTCCAGCGCCTGAACAACGGCGTCGCCGCGCTCTTGCGCAAGTCCAAGGTCAAGATCGTGCATGGCCGGGCTCGCTTTCGCGACGGCAAGACCGTTGCCGTCGAGACCGAGACGGGCCCGAAGCTGATCCGGGCCGAAACAATCGTCATCGCCACTGGCTCTGCACCGGTCGAGCTGCCCTTCCTGCCCTTTGGCGGCACCGTGATCTCGTCGACTCAGGCATTGTCGCTGCCCGCGGTTCCGGGGCGGCTGGCGGTCGTCGGAGCCGGCTATATCGGCCTGGAACTGGGGATCGCCTTTGCGAAGCTCGGTTCGCGGGTCACCCTCGTCGAGGCGTTGCCAAGGATTCTTCCGCTTTACGATGCCGAGTTGACCGCGCCGGTCGAGAGATCGCTGTCGAGGCTCGGCGTCGAGCTTCTGCTCGGGGCGAAGGCGCGCGGTGCGGTTCCTGACGGCAAGTCCCTGCTGGTCGAAACGGTGGAAGGCGCGGAGCGGCGGATCCCGGCGGACGCGATACTCGTCACCGTTGGCCGCAAGCCGGTGCTGTCCGATCTCGGGCTCGAGGAACTGGTGCTAGACATGGATGGCAGCTTCATCCGCATCGGCGAGCGCTGCGAGACCTCGATGCGCGGTATCCATGCGATCGGGGATGTCACCGGCGAGCCGATGCTGGCACACCGCGCCATGGCGCAAGGCGAGTTGGTGGCGGAGATCGTCGCAGGGCTGCCGCGCGCCTGGGACAAGCGCTGCATTCCGGCGATCTGCTTCACCGATCCGGAGATCGTCTCGGCCGGTCTTTCACCGGACGAGGCGCGTCGAGCCGGCTTCGAAATCAAGACCGGGCAGTTTCCGCTTGCTGCCAGCGGCCGCGCGATGACGCTCCACAGCGAGCAGGGCTTTGTCCGCATCGTCGCCCAGGCCAATACCCATGTGATCCTGGGTATCCAGGCGGTCGGGCAATCCGTCTCCGAACTCAGCGCGGCCTTTGGGCTCGCCATCGAAATGGGCGCAACGCTCGAGGATATCGCGGGAACGATCCACGCTCATCCGACGCTCGGCGAAGCCGTGCAGGAGGCGGCGCTGAAGGCGCTCGGCCACGCCATCCATATCTGAAGCGATCGAGGCCGTGACTGTGCTTCGGCCTGGGCTTCACTGCGCTGAAGTGGTTCTGCCCGGGGTCATGTCGGCTGCGCGGCCTAGTGGATGACTGCAGGTCTCAGCTTCACCACAGCCTCTCCCTGCTTTCGTTCGCCGCGCCGGGGCGGTTCGATTTCGAACGAGATGGCGCAGCCGGTTTCAGTGTCGGCGATGACGAGTTCCCGACCGTATTCGGCCAATGTATCCGATACGATCGCAAGACCCAGACCTGACGAATGGTGACTGTCCGGAGCGAAGTGGACACCGCGCTGCAGGACCAGTTGGCGTCGGTCTCCCGGCACGCCGGGCCCGTCATCGCTGACCGAGAGAACGGTGCCGCCGCCGTCATTGGTGTGGACCTGCACCGTGACGGCACTGCGCGCCCATTTGCGGGCATTGTCGAGCAGGTTGCCGACGACCTCGGCGAAATCGTCGGTTTCCATGGCAGCGCTGGCGTTTTCGGGAATCTCGACGCTCCAGGTGATGCTGTTGGCGCTGTCGATGCGGCTCATCAGATCGACCAGCCGGTCGACGATCGGCAGCACGAGCGTCCTCACGCTGACCGCCTGTATCGCACCGTGGGTCCGCGCCCGTGCAAGCTCGCGCTCGACATGCGCACTGATCGCTTCGCATTGTTCACGCAGGATGGCCGCATGCGCGTGCTGTCCGGACCGCTCCAGGCGTGCCACTTCGCTCGACAGGATCGTGAGCGGCGTCTTCAGTCCGTGTGCCAATAGGCCCGCCCTGTCACGCGCCTTGCGCACCAGCTCATCCTGGCGATCGAGCAGCCTGTTCAGATCATCGACCAGCGGCTTGATTTCCTCCGGAAGCGTCCCTGTCAGGCGGGACGTGCGGCCTTCGCGCACGGCGGTGAGGCTCGCGCGCAACTGGTGAAGGGGCCGCAGGCCGAACCGCATCTGCAGCCAGGCCCCACCGATCAGCAATAATGCGAGCAGGAACAGGATCTTCGCGACATCGAGGGAGAAGGCATGGCGCAATTCGCCGATGTCGGCATGGTCAAGCGCGACAGCGAGATGGAATGTCCGCGGGCCATTGGCGCCGTCGAGCCTGACCGCGCGTTCGAGCACATAGAGCTCGGAATTGTTCGGCCCGTCGATCTCGAACGCGCCCTTGCTCTTCTCCTCCCCCTTGACCGTGCTCGTATCGAGGATCTGGTCCCAGAGCGAGCGCGAACGCAGATGCTGCACCTCCCCCTCGCTGATCTGCCAGTAGGCGCCGCCATAAGGCAGCTGATAGCGCGCATCGGCGAGATCGTGGTTGATCAGTGGGTTGCCGTCCGCATCGAGCTCGAACGCCTTGGCGAGTTCACTGGAGCGGATCTCCAGCTCAATCGCGATACGCTTCAGGACATGCTGTTCGAACACCAGGATGAGAGCCGCGCCTGCAGCCGCGAGCGTCACGGCAATCGTCAGGGCTGCGATCATCAGAATGCGTTTGCGGATCGAGCCCGAGCTCATCGACTCAGCTCCCGATGATGTAGCCGTGACCACGCCGGGTGCCGATCGTCTCGGCCCCAACTTTCCGGCGCAAGCGCCCGACCAGCACTTCGACGGCGTTGCTGTCGGGTTCATGATCGCCGCCATAGACGTGATCGATCAGCTCGCCCTGCGACACGACCCGGCCCTGATTATGCACGAGGTAGCGCAGCAGCCGGTATTCCAAGGGAGACAGCTCGACATTGCGCCCGCCGACCGCAACCGTTCTGCGGCGCGTGTCGATGTTGAGGTCACGATAGACCAGTTGAGGCGTCAGGTGACCTCCGGTCCTGCGAATGAGTGCGCCGACCCGGGCGACGAGTTCTTCCGCCTGAAAAGGCTTGGGCAGATAGTCGTCGGCGCCAGCGTCGATTCCTTCGACGCGCTCCATCCAGGCGCCGCGCGCGGTGAGGATCAGTATGGGGGTCCTGACCGAGGCTGCCCGCAGCTTGCGCACAACCGAGAGCCCGTCGAGCTTCGGCAGGCCGAGGTCGAGCACGAGCGCATCGAAATCGTCCGTCTCGGCGCGAAACCAGGCGGCCTCACCGTCATGGACGACTTCCGGAACATAGCCCGCTTCCGCAAGCGCGGAGGCGACATCGTCGGCTATGCGCCGCTCGTCCTCCACGACGAGAATTCTCATCATCGCCTCCGCATTTGGAGGATCCGGTTGCGCCTGGCATCGACCACGACTTCGCGGTAGCGGCCTGTGCCGTCGAGAACCAGTAATTCATAGCGCCATTCGCCCGTCGACGCGAGGCGCAGATCGACCTCGAGCACGTCACCGGGAACAGCCGCGCGCACCACCGACAGGACGGCGCCGAGCGACACGACCTGTCCGCCCTGGGTTGCTTGGCGCGCGAAGTCGGCGCTCGTATTGCCCCAGTGCTGGCCGGTGCTGACCGCATCTTCACCGTTCCTGCCGCCACGACCCGAGCGACCGCGCTGATTGTCTCCCGAATTCTGGCTCGCGGCGGATCCACCGTCATTGCCTGATCTGCCGCTGCCGGAATTGCTTCCGCTGTTGCCGGAACCTCCACCGCCGCTGCCACCAGCGGAGCCGCCTCCGCCTCCGCCGGAGCCGCCGCCCCCACCGGAACCGCCACCTCCGCCTCCGGAACCACCTCCACCTCCAGAGCCTCCGCCACCGCCGCCGCCTCCGGAGCCACCACCGCCGCCGCCACCGCCCCCATCGCCGCCGCCGTCTTTGGCGAGAGCGGGAACAATCCAGGCCGGGCTTGTCGCGACGAGCGTAAACGCGACCAAGAGGGCCGGAATCGCGCGCCAGAAGGCGATGTTGCGTGAATGTCGCATGGTAACTTCCGAGGCTACGACACCCAAGCTGACATTTCGCTGACGGGCCGCGTCAGGCTGGGGAGGTTCGAGGGCGCGCAAACTCTGCTTCGTCACCGGGGAGAGAATGATCAGCGGTGGCTATGGCAAGGAGATACGACCATGACATTGCGATCACTTATGCTGGCAACCACCATCCTAGTGGCAACCACCGGCTCGCAAGGCGTTAGTGCCGCCATCAGTGACGACAGCTCGCTTCAACTACAGAGCACTGCCTCCCTGGAGACAGCTATCCTGGCCCGAAGCGGTGAGGACCAAAGCGCTTCCACAGATCACAATCGCGCGTCATCCAATGACGGAGTAGCCCGCATCATCCTGGCGGCCGGCGGCGGCGATGGTGGCGGTGGTGGTGGTGGTGGCGGTGGCGGCGGCTCCGGAGGTGGCGGTTCCGGCGGTGGCAGCGGCGGCGGCTCCGGAGGTGGCGGTTCCGGTGGTGGCAGCGGCGGCGGCTCTGGCGGAGGCAGCGGTGGAAGTGGCAGCGGCGGCGGCGGCTCCAGTGGCGGCGGCGGTCGTGGCGGCGACAGCGGTGGCGGCCTTGGCGGTTCGTCGAGCGGCGGCAGCAGCGCTGCCGATAGTCGTGGCCGAGGCGCGGATGGTGGAGCCAGCCATGCCCGGGGCGGTCGCGGTGCAGATGACGGCGTCGGCCATGCTCGGCATGGACGCGGGGCGGATGATGCGGTCGGCCATGCGCGGCAGGGCCGTGGCGCGGACAATGCCGTCGGTCAGGCGCGGCGCGGGCGCGGGGCGGATGACCCGGCCGGCCATGTGCGGCAGGGACGTGGCGCGGACGATGCCGTCGGCCAGGCGCGGCGCGGGCGCGGGGCGGATGACCCGGCTGGCCATGTGCGGCAGGGACGTGGCGCGGACGATGCCGTCGGCCAGGCTCGGCGCGGGCGTGGGGCGGATGACCCGGCCGGCCATGTGCGGCAGGGACGCGGGGCAGACAATCCGGTTGGCGACGTGCGTCGCGCCCGCGGCGCCGATGACCCGGCGGGGCATATTCGGGGTGGCCGCAGGGCGGATGACCAGCCTGGTCATCTCTGAGACAGACCGATGCGCGAGGCCGCACGCCGCCTCGCGCATCGTCCAGTGTACCGTCGACAAGCAGGACGGTGGAGAGGCCGGCTGTCTCGGCCTGAGGGGCGCAGAGAGCGCGACGGTGACGGCAGAGGGCTTGCGCGATAGGTTGGCCTGAACTAGGCGCACCTCGTGAAGCAACGTTTCCTCGCTTTTCTCGGATTGTGGATACCGCTCGCGCTCATCGCCCTTGCCTTGGTGGCTGGTGCCGAGTTCGTCCGGGTGCGGGACGGGCTTGAGCGCGATGGCGGTACGTTGCACCGCATCCTGTCGCAGCGCGTCGATCAGCATGACGCCCATCTCACCAGCCTCGCAGCGGTCCTCGCAAGCTCGGGCGCGTCATCCGCAACCTTCCAGGCCGTGGTGGAGGCGATGCAGCGCTTCTACCCCCGCATCGCTGCCGTCGCCCTGATCAGTTTCACGGGATCCTCCGAGATGGCGTCCGGCAGCCCCCCAGCTGCTCTCCGGGATTTCGAGATGGCGGCGCTGGCGGAAAGGCTCCGCGAGCTCGGAGCCGGGCAGGCCGGGACAGTCGCCAGCCGGACGGGGACGCCGTTCTATGCGCTGGTCAAGCGCCTCCCTGACAATGCTTCCGAAGTCGGCGCGCTCGTCCTGGTGATCGACGGCAAGCTCCTCGTCGAACCAGAGGGCGGCCTGCCGCACGAGATCGCCCTCGTGCTTCGGGATGGTGCCGGAACGGTCCTCGTACAGACCGGCGCAACCCTTCCCCATCAGGGAGTGATCCCCCGTCTCTCCTATGAAGGGGCCCTTGGCAGTCGGTCACAGCCGCTCGTGCTGCACCTCGCAGGGCAGCCGGTACTGGCGGACCTCCTCCCGCCGCGGACCGCATTCGTGGTTCTGACCGCGACGGGGCTCGCGGCCTTCCTGCTCTTGGTGATCCTGCGCGAGAGACGACGTACCGCGGGCGCGAGGGAGGCCATGCGCCTGCACCAGCATGAGGCCCGGCTGGCCCATGCGATGCGGGTCAACACAGTCGGTGAAATGGCGTCCGGTATCGCCCATGAGATAACTCAGCCCCTGACGGCGATCCTCAGCCAGAGCCAGGCGGGCCTTCGCCTGGCCCGGTCGGAAGCGAAGACCCCCGACGAACTCGTGGGCGTGCTTGAAGCGAATGTCCGTCACGCGCGAAGGGCGGGCGAGATATTGGAACGGCTGAGGACTTATGTCTCACGCCGCGATCCAGTCCGGCAGCCTGCCGATCTCAACCAGATTACCCGCAATGTCGTCGAGTTGGTCCAGCGCGACCTGCAGGAGCGCGCGATCACGCTGCGGTTGGAACTGAGCTCCATTCCGCCATGGGCGGTGGTGGACCGCGTTTCCATCGAACAGGTCGTGCATAATCTCGTTCGAAACGCCGCGGAGGCGCTCGACGCCATGCCGGAGGAGCGGCGCGTGATCACAATCACGGTCCGGGAGGTTGCAGGGGAGGCCGAGATTTCGGTCGCGGATCAGGGCAGCGGCATCGCGGATGCCGATATGGCACGCCTCTTCGAGCCGTTCTTTACCACCAAGAGCGGCGGAATGGGCCTTGGCCTGCCCTTATGCGAGCGCTTGGTCGAAAGCGCGGGCGGGCGCATCGAAGTCCGGAACGGAGCGTCGAGTGGGGCCGTCTTCACGATCCGTCTTCCCGCCTGGGTCGCGGAGCGGAAGGTTGCTGCGGAATGAAACCGGCTGCACGCACGGTCTATCTGGTCGATGACGACAGCGATGTCAGGGAAGCGCTGACCCTGCTCTTGAAGACCATGGGATTCGCCGCGAAGCCGTTTTCGAGCGCGCAGGCTTTCCTTGATCGTCCGGATCCGCGGCAGGATGGCTGCGTGGTCGTCGATATCCGCATGCCGGGGGTTTCGGGGCTGCAGCTGCTCGAACGGATGGCCACTGAGGCAGCGCGCATGCCGACGGTTGTGATCACCGGCCACGGCGATGTCAGCGCCTGCCGGCGTGCATTCAAGGCGGGGGCCGTCGATTTCCTGACCAAGCCGGTCGATGAGCAGGTTCTGCTCGAGGCGATCGAGGCCGGTTTCGCGCAGCGCGACGACCTCAGCCGGGATCAGGCAGAGAGGACCGAACGGGCTGCTCTCCTCGCCCGCCTGACTCCACGCGAGCGCGAAATTCTCGATCTGGTCGCGCAGGGCCGGTCGACCAAGGAGATCGCACGCTCGCTCGACCTCTCGCCTCGCACGGTCGAGACCCATCGTGCCAATATTGGGGAAAAGCTTGGCGCGACCTCGGTCGCCGCCATGGTGCGGGCCGCGCTTTAGGGCTCGGCCCTCCGGCAGGCCTCCGTATGATTACGGAGATGGCTCCGGCACCGCACCGATAATCTTTGCCGTCGCCTCGGGCTAACCTTCTTCCGTCGAGCACAGGGTTCGATCTTGCTCAGTACCGGAGAAATCATGTCCACGATCCGCCTTGCTGCCGCTGTGGCCCTTGCGCTTGTCCCCGCCGCCGCCGGGGCTCAGGTTCTTCAGGAGCGGAACATGCCGCTGGCCATCGCCCAGGAACTCGCTCAGGCCACAGTCGAGGCGTGCGCGGCAAAGAACTTCAATGTGACTGCAACAGTCGTTGACCGTGCCGGGCTTGTGCGCGCCATGCTTCGCGCCGATCGGGCCGGACCGCACACTGTCGAGGCCAGCCGCGCCAAGGCCTTCACCTCAGCCTCCGCCCGCAACGCCACCTCGGCGATCGCGGAAGGCGCCGAGAAGAATCCGGCAGCCCGCCATCTCGCATCTATCGAAGGCTTCCTGCTGCTCGGCGGCGGCGTGCCGGTCAAGGTCGGTGACGAGGTCATCGGCGCGGTGGGAGTCGGGGGCGCTCCTGGCGGGCATCTGGATGAAGAATGCGCCAATGCCGGCATCGAAAAGGTGAAGGCGAAGCTGCGCTGAGACTATTCTTGGGCATGTCGACGAAGGTGGCCGGCGCTTCGGCCGCCTTCGGGATTGTCGGAGTGGGGCCATGTCGAGAACGCTGTTCGCCGTCGTGATCCTCGCGGCCGCGACCCTGTCAGGCCAAATACGGGCGCAGACGCCGCCGAGTGCCGCGGAATTGTCCGTCTATCAGGGCCTCCACGCCGCCGCCGCGTCCGGCGACGTCGCCCAGGTCAGCCGCCTCGCCACGACCGGCGCTGATCTGAACGCCCGGGACGGCAACGGCCGCACACCGCTCCATGTCGCGGCCTTTCGCGGGCAGGGGGCCGTGGCGCGCGCGCTGATCGTCGCGGGAGCGAACCCGGCGCTTCTCGACCACCAGCGTTATGATGCCGTCACCATCGTGGCAGTCAGTGACGATGTGCCGACGTTGAAGGCTCTGCTGGCTGCGGGCGCGGCGGCGACCCTCGTCACCAGCCGCTATGACGGCACCGCGCTGATCGCGGCCGCCCATCTCGGTCATGAGGGCATCGTGGAAGAACTGATCAAGGCGAAGGCGCCCCTCGATCACGTCAACAATCTCGGCTGGACAGCGCTGATGGAGGCGGTGGTGCTCGGCAATGGCGGCCCACGGCATGTCGCGACCGTGCGGGCCCTGGTCGCCGCTGGCGCCAATCCCGGGATTGCGGATCGGGAAGGCCTTACGCCGCTGCAACATGCCCGCGCACGCGGCTACCAGACCATCGCCGAGGCGCTTGAAGTCAGGCGCGTTCGCTGATCTGCGCCGGGCCTGCCAAACCTCACGGACGGCTGGTTTCCGCCGGGCTCACGTCAGGCGGCCGTCCTCAGGCCTTCCGTGGCCTGGGAATCCTCGACAGGGCGAAATGAGTGGCCTGGCTGTCCGCGCGGATTATCGACGCCACGCTGGCCCTGGGCGGTGAGTGCAACGTTCCCGACCTTCTTGGCTGGAAGCGCGATCCTGCTTCAATCAGCCAAGCGGTGCTCAAGCACTTGATAGAAATCATCATTCGCGGGATCCGCAGCCAGCGCGAGTGTGGTCTCGTCCGAGGGGACACTCAGCCCTCCGGCAAACGCCTCGAACGCATGGGCCGAGTCTTCTTCCAGGAAGCAGAGCCGTATCGCCATCTTGTCCCGGGGCAGGGCGACAACGCGATAGGGGATTTCCCGCAGACTGAGCCACGCATCCATGGCGTCGAGCTTGAGGCGAAGATTCACATCGTCCGTCGTGACCAGGACGTGATGAATCCAGTGGGGGGCATCAACGACATCAAGGCATGCCATGCCAATTCCCCCAGTTCACAGATTTTCTCACCGCGCTGCTCTTAAATCTGCGATTTCTCGCTTAGGTTGTATAGAACGAATTCCTGATTGTTAACAGGATTGACGTGCCCCGCGGGGAAAATTGCGGGATGTGCACGGTCGGTTGTCGGAGTGCTCGTTCAGTCCTGGATCGACCGGCCAGGGGCGGGCTCGCTTGCTGCAGCCACAGGCGCGGTGCAGGCGCCATGACGCGAGACGCGAGACGCGAGACGCAAGCGCAGCCATCTGCGTCGCTCGCTTCACCTCAGCTGTACCCCGGATCTCCAGAATTCGAAGAGGTTCTCGGCGGCTCTTGCTGGCGAGCGGAGAGCGGTGAGCTGGATCGAAGCGTTCATGGGCTTGACTCCGATTTGACCATATGGAACGTTCCAGTTCGAAGCTGGAACGTTCTAGAAGCCCGGCTCATGGAAACGCGACATGGAGAAAGTGCATGGACGAGCATAATCCGTCACGCCGCGCCGCTTTGGGCGCGCTAGCCTTAGGGACGGCCGCCGCTGCTGCGGTCACTGCAAGCACGACGACAGCCAGCGCCTCGACGCCTGAGGAATTCACCAAGCGCGGCAGCATTGCCATCGGCGTCGTGTCGGGCGTGCCGCCTTTCGGCATCGTCAATGAGCGCGGCGAAGCATCGGGTTATGATGTCGATGTCGCCAATCTCATCGCCAAATACATGGGCGTGAAAGCGGAGATCACCGCGCTGGCGCCGCCGGCACGCATTCCAGCTTTGCAGGCCAAGCGCGTGGACCTGCTGGTCGCGACGCTCGGACCGACGCCGGAGCGCGCCAAGACCATCGTCTTCCCGATGCCTTACAGCGCCTTCCGCATGTCGATCATGGGCGCTAACGATCTGGCCGCGAAGTCTCTGGCTGATCTCGCCGGCAAGCGTGTCGCGGTTCCGCGCGGCAGCCCGCAGGACACCACACTGACGCGTATGGCGATGCCGGGTACGAACATCGTGCGCTTTGATGACGATGCGATCTGCGCCCAGGCGGTCTTCAGCCGCCAGGTCGATGCCGCGGCCCTTCCGGACACCACGGTCAATCAGATTCTGGGTCAGAACAAGGGCGCCAACGCCGAGCTCAAGTTTGCCTTCGCGCTGCAGCCCAACTCGATGGCTGTCCGCAAGGACCAGATGGAGCTGCATCAGTGGCTCAACAACACGATCTGGTTCATGAAGAACTCTGGAGAGCTCGACGAAATCTCCAAGAAGTGGCTCAACGCGCCTCTGCCGGAGCTTCCGGTCTTCTGAGCTAGCGCACCGGTGCGCCCTGGCGGCGCACCGGCTTCGTCTTCTCCCGCGATCGAAATGTCAGCACTATGCCAAGCCTCGTCTTTTCCGACGTTTGGGCGCAATTAGACACGCTCCTGAGCGGCCTTCTGCAGACCGTCTGGATCTCCGCTGTCGCAATCGTGCTCGGGGTGGTAATCGGCGTCCTGTGCGCGGTCGCGCGCAGCGCACGCAGCCGGATTCTGCGCGTTCTTGCGGCCGGATATGTCGAGGGCATGCGCAACACGCCCTTTATCGTCCAGCTCTTCCTCGTCTTCTTCGGGCTTCCCGGCCTGGGCATTCAGATCACGGCGATCCAGGCCGGGCTGATCGCGCTCACCCTCAATCTCGGCGCCTATTCGGCAGAGATCATCCGCGCTGGAATCGAGGCCACCCATCGCTCGCAGATCGAGGCTGGTGCGGCACTCGGACTGAGGCGCCGCGATATTCTGCTCCACGTCGTGCTTCTGCCGGCCCTGGAGCGGGTCTGGCCGGCGCTGTCGAGCCAGTTCGTTCTCACCATGCTCGCCTCATCGATCCTCTCCCAGATTTCCGTCGAGGAGCTGTCCTCTGCGGGAGCGCTGATCGACAGCCGCACCTATCGCTCGATGGAGGTCTACATCATCCTCGCCGGCTTCTATCTCGGCCTCACGATGCTGTTCCGCCTGAGCTTCGATCTCGCCGGCCGCTTCCTGTTCCCGCGCCGTCGCGCGGTGGCGGTGCGCCGATGATCCGTTCCTTCGGTCCTGCCGAATTCACCTTTCTTGTCGAGGCGGCGCGTTGGACCGTTCTGCTCTCGCTGCTGGCCTTCATTGGCGGCGGCGCGATCGGCATGGTCGTCGCGCTGATGCGGGTGTCGCGCAACGCCATGCTTAGGAACATCGCCGCGAGCTGGATCAGCGTGGTGCAGGGCACGCCGGTACTGATCGTGCTCTTCCTCGTCTTCTACGGCCTGCCGTTCCTCGGCTTGCGCTTTCCGCCCCTGGTCGCGGCGGCGCTCGGGATGACGGTCTATGCCAGCGCCTTCCTGGGCGACATCTGGCGAGGCTGCATCGAGGCCGTGCCGCGCCAGCAATGGGAGGCGGCGTCCTCGCTCGCACTGAAACCGGCGCAGCGCATGATCTATGTCGTGCTGCCGCAGGCCGTCAGGCTGGCGGTGCCGCCGACGGTCGGCTTCATGGTGCAGATCGTCAAGAACACCTCGGTGGCGTCGATCATCGGCTTTGTCGAGCTGACACGGGCCGGCACTCTCATGAACAACGTGACATTCCAGCCCTTCTGGGTCTTCGGCTCTGTCGCACTTCTTTACTTTGCCATGTGCTGGCCGCTGAGCGTGATGAGCCAGCGGCTCGAGAGGAGGCTCCATGCCGGTCGTCGTAGCTGAGGACGTTCGCAAGTCGTTCGGATCGCTCACCGTCCTCGACGGTGTCTCGCTGAGCGTTTCCGAAGGGGAGCTAATCGCGGTGATCGGCCGCAGCGGCTCGGGCAAGAGCACCTTCCTGCGCTGCCTGAACGGCTTGGAGACACCTGATTCCGGGCAGATCATCGTTGCCGGTCACGCGCTTGCTCCGGGTGAGGAGGCCCTGCGTGCGCTGCGCCAGGATGTCGGCATGGTGTTCCAGTCCTACAATCTCTTTCCGCACCTGACGGTCGGCAAGAACATCGAGCTGGCGCCCAGGCTGGTGAAGAAGATCGGCAAGGCCGAGGCTTCGGATATTGCCCGTTCTGTTCTCGCCGAGGTCGGGCTGGCCGAAAAATACGACGCATTCCCGGAGCAGCTCTCAGGCGGGCAGCAGCAGCGTGTCGCGATCGCGCGCAGCCTGGCCATGCGTCCCAAGGTGATGCTCTTCGACGAGGTCACATCGGCGCTCGATCCGGAATTGACGGGCGAGGTGCTCAAGGTCATGGAGGGCCTGTCGCGGTCCGGCATGACCATGCTGCTTGTCACGCACGAAATGGCCTTCGCGAGGAAAGCCGCGAGCCGGGTGGTCTATTTTCACCAGGGACGCATTCACGAGCAGGGGCCACCAGAGGAGTTCTTCGGTGCGCCGAAGACTCCGGAACTGCAGCAATTCCTCGGAGCCGTTCTCTAGCGATGTCCCGGCCCACGCTGATCGAAGTCGCGGAACAGGCGGGCGTGTCGAAGTCGACCGCTTCGCTCGCGCTACGCGGCGCCCCGGTTTCGGCCGAGGCGCGCGAGCGGGTTCAGCGTGCCGCGTCCCAGCTGGGCTACATCTATGATCGTGCCGCTGCCGCGATGCGGGGTGCTCGTTCGGGCACGATCGGGTTGATCGTCTTCGATCTTGCCAACCCCTTCTATTCGGAGCTCGCCGCCGGCGTGTCCGAGAGCCTGGAGGCCGAGGGCGCGCTCGTCCTGATCGCCGACACGCGCGAGGATTGCGCACGGCAGTCACGAATCCTGACCCGGATGCGCGAACATCGGCTCGACGGGCTGATCCTCTGTCCGTCGACCGGCAGCGATGCGTCGGAACTGAGAGCCCAGATTCCGTCCGACCTGCCGCTGGTCCAGGCGTTGCGCCATGTCGAGGGATTGGTCTCGGATTATTCCGGCGCTCAGAACGCGGCAGGGACGCAGGCCATTGGTCGCCATCTGCTGGGTCTCGGTCACAGGCACATAGCCTTTGCCGGGCATAATGACGAAACCTCGGTCCAGCGCGAACGTTTCGCCGGCCTGAGGCAGGCGACCGACGAGGCGGGGTTGCCGCCGCCGATCTCCATCGCCTGTCCCCCGACGCTCGCAGGCGGCGTGGCTGCTGCGGAGATCGTTCTGGCGTTTGGTCCGCAGCCGACAGCGCTCGTCTGCTTCAACGATCTCGTGGCGATCGGTGCGACGCTGGCGCTGGCGCAGCGCGGCATGACACCAGGCCGTGAGCTCTCGATCACCGGCTTCGACGACATCATGGAGGCGGCCTTGCGGACGCCCGCCCTGACCACGGTCGCGATCGAGCCCCGCAACCTCGGACGCAAGGCGGCCGAACTCGTGCTCGAGCGCCTCGACGATCCGAACGCGCCGCCGAAGACCTGCCTTCAACCCGCTCACCTCATCGTCCGGAACACGACGGGCGCCCCCTCCCTCCCTGGACATCGCCATGTCTAAATCTGTCATCACCGCGCAGGCCGCGGCCCGTCTGATCCCCGACGACGCCGTCGTCAGCGTCTCATCCTCGTCGGGGTTGAACTGCCCCGACGCCGTGCTCAAGGCGATCGGCGAACGCTTCAAGGCGGAGGGCCATCCGCGCAATCTGACGACGCTGCACCCGATCGCCGCCGGCGACATGTACGGCATCGACGGCATCGACCATCTCGCACAGCCCGGCCTGCTCAGTGCGATCCTGGCCGGCTCCTATCCGTCCGGCCCGTCCTCGCTTCCGTCCCCGCGGATCTGGTCGATGATCGGCAGCAATGAGGTTGCCGCCTGGAACGTTCCATCCGGAATTCTCTTCGACATGCACCGCGATGTCGCGGCACGACGAGCCGGTGTTCTCACCAAGGTCGGGCTCGACACCTTCGTCGACCCGCGCCGCCATGGCTGCGCGATGAACGACGCGGCACGCGCCCGCGCGCCGGTGGTGAACGTCGTCGCGTTCGGGGGCGAGGAGTGGCTGCACTTCCCCAACATCGTACCGAAGGTCGCGATCATCCGCGGCACGACCGCCGATGAACGCGGCAATATCAGCATGGAACATGAGGGCGCACCGCTCGGCGCGCTCGACCAGGCCATGGCTGTCCGCAACCATGGCGGCATCGTCATCGCCCAGGTGAAGCGTATCGTCGCAACCGGTTCGCTGCCGACGCGCCAGGTTGTGGTGCCGGGACATCTTGTCGACCACGTCGTCGTCGACCCCGACCAGCGCCAGACCACCGGAATCGACTATGATCCCGCGATCAGCGGCGAGGTCCGCGTGCCGGCTTCGGCCTTCGAACTGCCGGAGTTCGGCATCGAGACCGTGATCGCCCGGCGCGCGGCGATGGTGCTGCGCTCGGGCTGGGCAGTGAATCTCGGCTTCGGCGTCTCGGCCGTGGTTCCACGCGTGCTGCTCGCCGAAGGGCAGGCCGACAGCGTCACCTGGGCGATTGAGCAGGGTGCGGTCGGCGGCATGCCTTTGACAGGCTTCGCTTTCGGATGCGCGGCCAATGCCGACGCGATCCTGCCTTCGCCCCAGCAGTTCACCTATTTCCAGGGGGGTGGCTTCGATTGCGCGCTGCTCTCCTTCCTCCAGGTTTCCGCCGCGGGCGACGTCAATGTCTCGCGGCTGGGGTCGAGGCCCTATCTCACGGCTGGCGCCGGTGGGTTCGTCGACATCACGGCTCACGCCAAGCGCGTTGTCTTCAGCGGGACCTTCACCACGGGTGGGCTCGACGTTGCGATTGCCGATGGCGGTTTGACCATCAAGCGCGAGGGCAAGCTCAGAAAGTTCGTGCCGGAGGCCGAGCATGTCACCTTCAGCGGCCGCCGCAGCCGAAGCGTCGGCACGGACGTGCTCTATGTCACCGAGCGCTGCGTGTTGCGCCTCACCGATGAGGGGCCGGAGGTGATCGAGATCGCCAACGGCATCGACCTGAAGCGCGACGTTCTGGAGCAGGCTGACATTCCGCTGAAGGTCGCCGCCGATCTCAGGCCGATGGATCCTCGCCTGTTCGATCCGGCCCCGATGGGCCTCGTCCTTGGAGCCAGGCCATGAGCGAAGAGCTTTCATTCGACATCCACGGACCTGTCGCCAGCATCACATTGCGGCGCGCGGCCAAGCTCAATGCCTTGACGCCGGCGATGCTCGACGGACTGATCCGTGCCTGCGACGCCATCGAGGCCGACCCGGCTATTCGCTGTGCCGTGCTGCTGGCGGAGGGCAAGGCCTTCTGCGCGGGGGCCGATATCAACGCCTGGTCGGGCCTGACGGCGATCGAGATGTGGCAGCGCTGGATCGTGCCCGGTCATTCCGCGTTTGGCCGTCTCGCTGCGTTGCGCGTTCCGACGCTCGCGGTCGTCGAGGGCGCCTGCTTTGGTGGCGGCCTCGAACTCGCGCTGTGCTGCGATATCAGGATTGCGTCGCATCAGGCGATGTTCGCGATGCCTGAGGTTTCGATAGGGACACTGCCGGGCTGGGGCGGAACCGGGCGCTTGCCGCGCGCAGTCGGGCTGCCTCGCGCCAAGCAGATGATCTTCTCCGGTGAGCGGATCGATGCGGCGCGGGCGGAAAGCTGGGGTCTCGTCAACGGTGTCTTCGAAGGCGAAGGGGCACGCGCCGAGGCGTCGCGCCTGGCGGAGCTGATCGCGGGACGCGCACCAGTCGCGGTCGCGGCTGCGAAGCTCGCGCTCTCGGTGCATGAGAACGATGCGCCGTCACGCGCGCTCGAGGCGCTGGGCGGAGCGATCGCGTCGGCGACGCAGGATGCGCGCGAGGGGCTGGCATCATTCCGTGAGAAGCGGGCTCCGAACTGGCAGGGGCTCTGAGACATGGCGGTCGCCAGCGTCACGGGAGCAGGCCGCGGCATCGGTCAGGCCATCGCCATCGCGCTGGCCAGGGCCGGCTTCGATCTCGTCCTGAACGATCTCAGCGAAGAGGCATTGGCCGAGACCGCGGCGGCTGTCGTCGCGTGCGGTCGTCGCCATGCGCTGGTCGCCGGTGATATCGGAGCAGACGCTGCGCGGATCGGCGACAGCATGGCCGGCGCGCTTGGCCCGCTGCATTGCCATGTCAACAATGCCGGCGTGCCGATGCGCCAGCGCGGAGACCTTCTCGAAGGCGGCGCTGACGAGTTCGATCATGTGATGGGGATCAACCTGCGCGGCACGTTCCTGCTGACGCAGGCGATCGCCCGGCGCATGGCCGGCGAGGCTGAGCTGCCGGAGACCGCGCGCAGCATCATCACCGTTACCTCTGCGAGCGCGGTTCTGGCGTCACCCGAGCGCGGTGCATATTGCATCTCCAAGGCGGGCGCCTCGATGATGGTCAAGCTCTTTGCCTTGCGGCTCGCCGAACATGGCATCATGTGCCACGAGATTCGACCCGGCGTGATCCGCACGCCGATGACAGCGCCCGTCTCTGCTCGCTATGACGCGATGATCGCCGACGGCCTGACCCCGGTTGCCCGCTGGGGCGAGGGCGAGGATGTGGCTCGTACCGTCACCTCCCTTGCGACCGGCGCACTCCCCTTCAGCACGGGCGACGCCTTCCATGTCGATGGCGGGCTCCATCTCCACCGCTTGTGACAGCGCCGAGGTCTTCAATGCCGAACCTTGTCCTACCCGTCGCGCCTGGGCGCAGCGAAACCTTCACCCTGTCGCCGGCGCGCGCCTTCGAGCGGCACGAGGGCCCGTTCGCACGCGTGGCCTATGCTGCGCCCCATGTCGTGGTGGATGCATTGGCTGAGCACGATCCCTGGCTCGACGCAGCGATCGACTGGGAGCGCACCATCGCCTTCCGTCGGCACCTCTGGTCGCTGGGTCTTGGTGTCGCCGAAGCGATGGATACCGCGCAGCGCGGCATGGGACTTGGCTGGCCCTCAGCGCTGGAGCTCATCCGCCGCAGCGTCGAAGCGAGCCGGGATTTTCCGGGGGCGCTGATCGCTTCGGGCGTCGGAACCGACCATCTTGAGCCGGGTCCGGGCGTCACGGTCGATGACGTGCTGCGGGCCTATGAGACCCAGTGCGAGGCCGTCGAAGCGCTCGGTGGGCGCATCATCCTGATGGCGTCGCGCGCGCTGGCCGCCGCGGCACGCGAACCGGCCGATTATGCCCGCGTCTATGGGCGCATCCTGTCGCAGGTGCGCGAGCCGGTCGTCCTACACTGGCTGGGCGACATGTTCGATCCCGCCCTCGCAGGATATTGGGGTGGGGCCGAATTCGAGACCACCATGGTTACAGTGCTCGACATCATCGCTGCCCATGCCGACAAGGTTGCCGGCATCAAGATCTCCCTGCTCGACAAGGACAAGGAGATCCTGATGCGCCGCCGCCTGCCGGCCGGGGTGCGCATGTTCACCGGGGACGACTTCAACTACGCCGAGCTGATCGAGGGAGACGAGCAGGGGCACTCCGATGCGTTGCTTGGCATCTTCAATCCGATTGCGCCGGCTGTGAATGCTGCGCTGGGGGATCTTGCGCGCGGTGAGCAGGAGTGCTTTCGCAGAACATTGGCGGCGACCGTTCCGCTCAGCCGCGAAATCTTCACGGCCCCGACACGTTTCTACAAGACGGGTGTGGTCTTCATCGCCTGGCTCAACGGTCATCAGGACCATTTCACAATGCTGGGCGGGCAGGAGAGCACGCGCTCCATCCTGCATCTCTCGCGTGTCTTCAGACTGGCCGATCAGGCCGGCGTCCTGATCGATCCCGAGAAGGCAACCGCACGGATGCGGCATCTGCTGGCGACACATGGCGTGGCTTGAAAACGTGACGATGAATTCTGCGGCAGCCGGAATGCCTGATTTCGCTTCTCCCAGAGGCCGCGCCGGACGGTGGCTGACCGAGGAGCTGCTTCCGGGCTGGGCACGGAGTGCCCGTCATCCCGCCGGCGGCTTCGTGAGCGGGCTGTCGGCATCCGGCGAGCCCTTGATCGGACAGCCGCGGATGCTGCTGGTCCAGGCTCGCCTAGCCTACAGCTTTGCAGTGGCACACAAGCTCGGCGCGCCGGGCGACTGGGCGCTGACCGCGGCGAAGGAGGCCTTCGCTGTGATCGTCGATGCGTTGCGCTCGGCCGATGGCGGCTTCAGGCAAAGCACCGGGCCCGAAGGGGCGACCCGCGACTTCTACGATCATGCCTTCGTCGCCTTCGCCTCTGCCTGGATGGAGCACGCGACCGGCGATGCCGGCTATCGTTCCGTTCTGCGCGAGACCATCGCCTTTCTTGACGATCGGATGGCTCATCCTGCCGGCGGCTATCGCGAGAGCCTCGAGCCCTCCGCTGCGCCGCGTCGCCAGAATCCTCATATGCACCTGCTCGAGGCGCTGCTTGCCGCATGCCGGGTCACCGGCGAAGCCGAGTGGCTGCTGCGCGCACGGGGCATCGTCGATCTCTTCCTGGCGCATTTCTTCGACGCGCGCACGGGTTCGCTGATCGAATTCATGACCGAGGACCTGGCGCCCTGCCCTGGGGAAAAGGGCGACTGGCGCGAGCCGGGGCACCATTTCGAATGGGTCTGGCTCCTGCTCGAGTACCATGCTCTCTCTGGCGATGAGCGGGTGCTTGCTCCCATCGACCGGCTCTACGCTTCGGCGATGCAGCATGGCGTTCGGGGCTTCGCGGATGGTCGGACGGGGGTCATCGAGGCGATGAGCGCGGCAGGTGACCCTCTGTCTCTCGATCGTCTGCTGTGGCCGCAGACCGAGTATGTGAAGGCCGAGATCGCGCGGGCGCGGCATTTCGGCGACAGCGACGCGGCGAAGCGCGCGGAACGTCACTTCACGGAGATCCGCGAGCTCTTCTTCGGCAACGGCGCATTGCTCTGGGCGAACCGCCTCTGTCCTGACGGTGGTTCGCGCGAGGACATCGTCCCGACGCGCGTCCTCTACCATGTCGCCTTTGCGGCGGCGGAACTGGAGCGCGGCGCCTGATCCGCCCTCCTGACGGCTGAAGTCGCGACGTTTCGCGCGGCGTCGAGTTCCGTGAAGCGAGAAGGATCTTCTCCGCGCCCGAGGGGCGCGCGGGGCGGGCTGAACCACACCCAGCCAGTGCGCGAGCGACGGCGATGGGCTGTCTGCTCGCTTGCATGACATGCCCGGGGGCGATCTGACGCCGAGGCGCTGGCCATAGGGTTGCAGTTGCCCGGTTTGCAGGCTCAGTATGATCCCGCTCTGGCTGCGGGCGACACGGGGTATGCAAGACCCGTTGGGCGTCCGGCATGGTGTCGGTGACGAGGGGGCGGATGAGCGCGGGCGACCCAGCAGATCCAAGCCCCGTTGCCGAGCGCGCTGGACCCGGCGGCGATGCCAGCGATTATGACGACTTCCCGTATCTCTCGCTGCCGATCGCCTACACCTATCCCGCGACGCTCGGCGCGCTTGCGACCCTCCATGGTCTCGACGCTCCTGCGGCTGAGCCCGCGCGCGTGCTGGAGCTCGGCTGTGCGTCGGGGGGTAATCTCATCCCGATGGCCGCGCGTTTCCCGTGCTCCCGCTTCGTCGGGATCGATCTGTCCTCACGACAGATCGCGGACGGGCGCCGCAGGATCGCTGGGCTGGGCCTTGGCAATATCGAGCTGATCGAGGCCGATCTCGCTAATACCGGCAGCGCCCGCGGGCATTTCGAGTATGTGATTTGCCACGGTGTGTTCAGCTGGGTTCCGGGGCATGTGCAGGATGCGATCCTGCGCATGATCGAGGCGTCGCTTGCCGATAACGGCATCGCGGCCGTCAGCTACAATGTTCTGCCGGGCTGGCATCTGCGCAGCCCGGTCCGCGACATCCTGTGCAGCCAGGTCGGCAACAGGGGCACGCCGCGGGAGCGCGTCGAGCGGGCCCGCGCGGTCCTCGAAACCCTGCGGAGCGCGACTGCGGGAGGTTTTGCTTTTGGGCAGATCATGCGCGCGGAAGCGGCACGCCTGCTGCGGATGCCGGGCTCCTATCTGCTGGGCGAGTTCCTGGCCGAGCATAACGCGCCGTGCTCGTTCGGCGACTTCATGGAGCGGGCGGGCAGGCACGGGCTGGGTTTCCTGTGTGAAGCCGACCTCGATGCCGATGCTCGCGAGCTGCTTGCACCAGGCATGCGGGGCAGGATCGCGGAACTGGCGGTGCAGGAGCCAATGCGGGCGGGCGCGTTGCTCGACCAATATGGCGGCAGGCCGTTCCGGCGCTCACTGCTCGTCAAGGCAGGCGCGGCCCGCGCGATCCGCGCGCCGACGCTGGCCGATCTCCGCCACCTCCATGTCTCGATGCGACTCGAGCGGATGGCGCCGGCAGCCGGCGGGACGGCATCGTTCAAGGATGCGCGGGGGCGCCGACTGGGGACCAGATGCGCGGCTGTTGCGCAAGCACTGTTCCGCTTGGCCGAAGCATGGCCGGGTACGCTTCCGGTCACCGAGCTCGCGGCCGGGGGGGAGGGGACCAAAGTCGCGCGCGTGCTCATGAGCCTCATCCAGGAAGGCCGAGCAGAGCTGTCTCTGTTGGCGCTCTCGGTCGGACGGGAAGACGCGTCACGCCCCGTTGCCTGGCCGCTTGCGCGAGCGGAGGCGGCCTTCGGGCTTCCGTCGGTGACCGGTTTGCGCCACGTCGCGGTTCATCTGACGAAAATGGGACGAGCGATCACCGCACGGCTGGACGGCACGATGGACAGGGCCGCGCTGGCGCAATGGCTGGCCGGCGAGATTGCCGCCGATCAGGGCCAGTTTCACGAAACCGGGGAGCCTGCATCTTGGAGTAATGAGCAGGAACTGCTGGCGATGGCCCGCCGGCATATCGACGAAACGATCGCCCATCTCGCCAGCGGCTCTGTGCTGCTGGCGTAGCCGTAGCAACAATACGCGCGCTGAAGAAGGCGTCGCTCGCCGCGTATCAGCGGACAGCGCGAGGATGCCTCCGTCGCGCTGTCCGCTCTCTGTCCTCACAGGATGAAATCGCCGGCTGCGAGACTGTGAAGCCCCGCGAGCTTGATCTCCATTTCGATCGTGCCGAGATTGTTGTTCGTGTTGAGCTGGACGATCGTATCGCCGCCGCTCTGGACGACGCGGACCTGTCCTGCGGCGGAAAAGGCGGCGTTGCCGATGAAGGTAAAGGCCTGATTCCCGCCGGAGCCGGTATTGGCGTCGATTGCCGAGAGATCGATGACGTCGCCACCGGCGACGCCAGCCCCCTCGAAATCAGTGATGACATCGTTGTTGCCGACCCCCACGCCGGACTCGCTGGTCGTGTTGAAGACGAAAGTGTCGCTGCCTGCGCCGCCGGTCATGACATCATTGCCACCGCCGCCGGTGAGGGTGTTGTTGCCGCTGTTGCCGACGATGACATTGGCGGCGTTGTTTCCTGTCCCGTTGATGTTGCCATTTCCGGTCAGGCTGAGGTTCTCGAAGTTGTTGGCAAGCGTGAAGGTGACCGAACTCCGCACCGTGTCCGTGCCTTGGTTGGCCGCTTCCGTGAGGGTGTCGTTGCCATCGGTGATGTAGATATCGTCGCCCGCACCTCCGATCATCGTATCGGCACCACCGGCTCCATTGAGTGTATCGTTGCCGAGGCCGCCGGTCAGGGTGTTGTTCCCGCTATTGCCCGTCAGGACATCGTCACCACTGCCGCCGGTGACGTTCTCGATATTGGCGATCGAGGTGAAGCCGGAGGCTGTCCCAGCTCCGAGATTGACGGTTACGGCGGCCGTCGTTCCAGCGTAGGACAACGTGTCGCCCGACCCGCTATTGGAGCCGAGATCCGCGGTGACCTGCTCGATGCCCGTGATGGTTCCGCCCTCGAAGGCGGTCAGCGTGGTGCCGCTGAAGACGACATTGAGGGTGTCGGACGCGTTGGTGCCGGTGATGACCAGCCTGTCGGAGCCCGCACCGCCGTCGACCGCATCGGCACCATGACCGATGGTGTAGATGAAGCTGTCGTTTCCGGCGTCGCCGAACAGCGCATCGTTGCCGGTGCCGCCCGTGATGATGTCATCGCCCGAGCCACCATGGACGGTATCGTTGCCGCCGCCGGCATCGATGATGTCGTTGCCGCCCTGGCCGTCGATGATGTTCACGCCGCCATTGACGGTGATGGTGTCGGAGCCCTGGCTCCCGATGATATTCTCGATGCCGTTCAACGTGTCGTTGCCGATCTGGCCGCTCGTCGCGCTGGTCGTGGTGATGATGGCCCCAGCGGTCGTTGCCGACAGGTCGTAGGTGTCGATGCCGGCGCCGCCGGCATAAGTGTCGTTGCCGTCGTTGATGGTGGCAATGAAGAGATCGTCGCCAGCGCCGCCTGTAAGGCTGTTGGCGTTGGCATCGCCGGTCAGGGTGTCGTTGCCTGAACCGCCGGTCACGTTCTCGATCGACACATATTTGTCGCCGAAAGCGATGCCGGTGTTCTTCGTCGGGTCGAGAAGGTTCACCGCGACGCCTGAGGTGTCACCCGCATAGGAGACTGTATCGACACCACCCAGGCCCAGGAAGGTCCGGTTGTGTCCATTGGCGAACAGGCCGGCCGGAACGTCTCCCGACAAGGTGTTGCCGCCGCCGTTTCCAACCACGAAGGTCTCCGGCGAGATCATTGCCGAGGGGGTGTTGGCAGGGTTGTTCGCCCCGAACATGTCGCTGTAGCTGGCCGTGAGACGGACCGTCTGGTTTGCTATCGTCAGCGACGGCGCCGTGCCGGCTGCGCCCGTGATGTTGACCCAGGCCGTGCCGTTCCATTGCTGCCACTGGAACGGGGTGGCGGTTCCGGCCGGATTGATGCCGGCAATCTGGCCGGTGGGGTTGGCTGCCGTGATCAGGTCTGGATCGGCGAGCGTGTCTGAGCCGGCAAGCGCCGCGTTGGCGGCATTGGCGGTGAAGCCGCCGACATGGACCGCTCCCGAGGCCGCCTCGTTGACGTTCTCGATCCGGACGATCTCGGTCTGTATCGCCGTCTGGTCGCCATCGCTCACCTGCAGCTGGATCGTGAAGGTGATCTCGGTGCCGGCGGCGTTGATCGAGGCATTGGGATTACCTCCGAGCTGTTGCTTGATCGCCTCGAAGTCTGGGGCCTGGTTGAACACCAGCGTCGCAGCACTGGTCACGCCCGCTGCCGTGATCGCGTTGCTGGTGCCTCCGATCTTGAACAGTCCCTGTGTCAGCGCATCGCCGTTGACAATGCTCCAGGCGAGCGGTGCCGCAACCTGGTGATTGGCGATCTGAAATGCTGTCAGGGTGTCCGTCGCGCTCAGATTGGCGATGAGCGTACCCGCGGGCGTGTTGAGATTCTGCGCGGCGACGACAGCCGCTGTCGTGAACTCGTTGAACTGGGTATTGACGGGATTGCTGCCGAAGACCGGCGTGCCATTGCTGCGGCCGAGCACATCGATCGTGAAGTCATTGGTGACGGCGAGGCCCTGCGGGTCGGTCGCCGTGATCCGCACCGTGATGCCGCCCGTGAAGCCCGCCGGTGGCGTGCCGGTGATATGACCGTCCGTGACAGCGCCCGTCGCGTCCCGATCGACCGTGAAGGACAGGCCCATGAACGATGTCGCGGTCGTGATCGGATGCGCGGTGCCGTTGGCATCGACGATGGCTGCCGTATAGGTGAGCGCCGTCGCGGCCGTCTCGCGATCGCCGAAGACCGTCGTCAGCGGCAGGAACATGTTGGTAATCGGCTTGTCCTGCACGGCTGCGGTATTGGGCAGCCCGACAAGTTCCTGCTGCGCCACGACGAATGGCGCCGTGTTCGCGGCAAGTGGATCGGGAACCAGGACCGCCGTGGGCGCCGAGACGACGCGCTCGATAAAACCAGCCTGAGCCGCCGGGTCGGCATAGGTCACGACGACACGAAGCTGCTGGCCGAGGAAGAAGTCGGTCGGGGTGAACGTCGCCGTGGTGGCTCCGTTCGGATGAAGCGCCGGATCGGCGATGTTGACCCAATCGCCGCGCAGGATGTTCAGGTACTGCCACTGGTAGGACAGCGGATTGGTGATCGTGCCGCCGGCGAAGTCGAAATCCACCAGGTTCGTCACGTCGGCGGTCAGTGCACTGTTCACCTGCGGGGCGGCCAGCCCAGCGGCAAGTACGACCTGGAGGGCGGCTCCTCCGACCGAGGGGTTGGCTTGCGGAATATGATTGTGTGTCGTCACGGCGAAGTCGATTTGGGACACGTCGATTGTCGTGTCGGCAAATTGCAGCCGCTCGATATTGCGCAGCCGGTCGGTGCCGTCGCGTCCGGCCACGCTGTCCACGACAGTGATGAAGCCCTCGGCGTCCTCATTGCCGTCGATCGTGTAGTCGGAGGCGTTGCCGGTGAACACGGCCGTGTCGATGTTGCCGGGAGTCGTGTCGTAGCGAATTTCGCGCAGGATCTGGCTGCCCAGGCCGACGACGCCGTGGGCGTTCGGCAAGAGCTCAACGTGTAGCCAGGCGTCACCGTCGATGACATCGTCGCCCCTGCCGCCCTCGATGATATCGTTGCCGCCGCCGCCGAGGACGATATTGCCAGTGATGCCCACCGCCGTGCCGGGCTTGAAGAATGCCCCTTCCGTCGTGCCGTTGACGAAGGACAGGGCAGGGTTGCCGAAGCCGTCCACGGGTCCGTCCGCCAGCCCCTTGATCAGGCCGGGATTGTTGAGCTGGTTCTTGGCGAGCGGCACGATAGGTGCACGTGCATTGTTATCTGCGGTCAGGATGTCGTCGAAGCGGGAGCCGCTCAGGCCCTCGGTCTGGGTGAAGATGTCGCGGATGCCATCGGCGCCGAGAGGTGCGTCGGGCGCAATGAACTCCTTGATGCTCATGTCGACGGCGACGGACTGCGTCTCCTTCTCGAACGAAGCCCAGTCGAAGCCCAGCCCGCCGAGGAATTTGTCGAAGCCGCCGACGCCGAGCATGATGTCGTCGCCGCTGAAGCCCTTCATCACGGTGCCGACGCCGCCGATCAGCACGTCGTCCCCGGCATAGAGCGGGAACTGCCCGGTCGGTGCGCCGACGTCACCGACGAGCACGTCGCCGCCGTCGGGGCCGCCATCGATCCAGTCGTCGCCTTCGTCGCCCTGGATCTCCTCGCCGCCCTCACCGCCATAGATGATGTCGTTACCCGAGCCGCCGACGATGTCGTCGACACCCTGGTTGCCGTAGATCAGGTCGTTGCCTGCGCCGCCAAAGATGAGGTCGTCGCCCTTGCTGCCATAGATGGTGTCGTCGCCGCCATCGCCATGGAACGACGAGCCGATGGAGCTGTTGGTGTTGCTCAGGATGTCATTGCCGTCGCCACCGAACAGGTTGTCGTTGCCGCCACCGCCATCGATGATGTCGTCGCCGGCATCGCCCCAGACCGTGTCGTCATCGGCCTGGCCAGCCATCAGCCGATCGTTGGCCGAGGTGCCACCGAGTACCATCGTGTTGCCGAAGAAGTTGTCCTCGCCAAGGAAGTGGACGGTCCCATCGCCCTGGATCTCGACCAGCGGGTGCAACTGCCCGTCCGCGCCGGTGAAGGATGGTATGGCCGGACCGACCGCGAAGATCGGGTTGTTGTGGCTGTCGACCGCGACGCTGCCATCCGCATTGTGCTGATAGAAGTCCGTAGCCTCGATCTTGTATTCCGGCGTCAGGAATATGCTGGCCGATATGTGGTGCACACCGGTGGCGTTCATCACCATCTCGGCGAAGGAATTGTTCTCGATCTGGTCGGAGAACTGCATGCCCTCGATGCGCGGCAGATAGTAGAGCCGGTCGGCGTCCTGCAGGTTTTCCATCTGCAGCTTGAAGACATAGTCGAATGTCGTGCCGAGCAGGCCGCCATGCAGGTTCTGCTTCTCGGCCAGACCGCCGATCCACAAATCGACCGCGTCGAGGCCGGTGACCGAGCCCGTGCTGTAATGCGGCGGGGTCTGATCGAGCATCGGCTGATGCGTGATCGGGTCGATCTGAGCCGAGCCGGTGGCAGGGTCGATCAATGCGCCATGATAGGCGCGTGGATCATTGACGTTGTTCGCGTAGATGCCGGTGCTGTGCATGAAGTCATAGGCATCGGTGCCGCGATTGGTTTCGTCCTCGCCGGCGCTGACGAGCGCCAATGCAGCCGCACGTTTGTCGGCGAGCGTCGTAGCGTTGACGATGGTCGGGTGGGTGCCGTAGGCGGCGACGAAGTTGATCAGGGACGCAGGGTGCTTCAGGAACTGGCCGAACTCGTGCCAGCTCTCGTATGGCTTCAGGGACGCGTCGTTGGTCTGGCTATAGAGTTCGTTGCGAACCAGGTTGATCCCCGGCACCCCCTCGGACCGGCCGCGCGCGATATTGAGCGAGGCGAGGTCAAGCGGCAAACCGAGCAGGTTGTTGCGCAACGTACCGGTGACGAACTCGTCGATCTCGTTGCCGACCTGGGCCATGGAGCCGAGAGCAAGCTGGCCGGATGCGTCGGCGCCGCCATTCAGATAGGCAAGCGGGTTGGTGAAGGCGGTCAGCAGGGCGATATTGCTCGAAACCTGATTGCCATTGCCGTCGAGCAGGATCGGGTTGCCGTTGGCATCCAGCTCGGGCGTGCCGTTCAGCGGATCTCCGGGGGCGCCATGGTGCAGCGAATACCGCTGCAGGTTTTCGTCCAGCATCGAGTGGCCGAAGCGATAGACGGTGTGGGCGAACTCGGCGAACACGGCCGGGTCGAGGTGGATGTTGGTGTCGCCGGAGACATGGATGTCGGGCGCGATCTTGCGCGCGAATTCCTCGAAGACGAGGTGCTGATACTGCGTTTCTGTGCCGAAGCGGGCAACCTGGAACAGGCGCTCGCCATTCCATTCAGTGGCTGTGATCTGATGTGGCGCCCCGCCGGCGCCAGGCGCGAGATTGACGCTTGGCAGAACCCATTCCGATGCGAATGAGGTATCGCCCTTGTCGAGCTGTGCTTGGATGAAGGCCTTCGTCTGCTCGACCAGCCGATTATGCTCGGAATGGAAGACATCATGGACGGCGGTGAGGCCGATATTCTCGTTCACGCGCCCGTCGCCCGCAATGTAGTGCGCGTCGAGGAGTTCGTTGTCGTAGACCAGATTTTGGCCCGTGGCCGGATCGACTGGCAGCGCATTGCCAGCGACGCCGTCGCCATCCGCGGTCAGAGCCTGGCCGAAATCGTTGAACGGACTGGCGTTGTGGGCCATGTCGTTGATGAAGGCGACGCCGGCGCCGACATACTGCGTCGACAGCGTTGCGTTCGGCGGCGCTGCAAGGCCGGCCGGCACCGCGATATGGTCGATGTCGAGGCCGGCTGCGGTCCCCTCGATGGTCCGCTCGGCCAGCAACGTCGTGATATGGGTCGTGTTGTCGGTGGCGAGCACCTGGTAGACGACCTGCGCAAAGCCGTTGGGGCCGCGAATGACGTTGCCATAGGCGTCGGCCTGGACCAGCGGCACGCTGACCACGTCGTAATCGGACAATTTGAGCCCGAGATTGTCGAGCGCGTTCTTCTTGACGTCGGCCCAGGTCGGCATGTGGTGCGAGAGGTCGGTGGTTGCCGCCGTCGCGTTGGCATTCCCGGCCTGTGTCGCTCCGGCCTGGTTGACATGGTCGAGCATCCGTCCGGTCGAGTGGATGTTCGGAGGCTGGCCAGCGCCAGCGACATTGATGTACTCGCGCAGGAAGACCTGATGCGAGGGATGCGAGGAATAGGTCTGGCTCTGGTCGACCGGCGGCGTGATCGCGTTGGTGGTTTCGTGGGTGAAGGTGTCGTCCGACGTGCCGACGATCCCGTCGGCGCCGGCCGTGCGCTGGATCATGGTTCCGCGCGTCAGCACCATGAAATTGGTCGGGCTGCCAGCCTTGTAGAGCGGGTCGTCCGGCAGCAGCGGGATGATGACACTGCCATTGCCGCCCTTGTTGACGAGGTCGAGGCCATGATCGAAGAACTGGCCGAACAGCGTGAACCAGGTGTTGAACGGCGCTGAAATGCCACCATCCGGCGTCACGTTCGGGATAGAGTAATTCTGCAGGCCGGTGGTCGGGTCAACGCCGTCGAAGGCCGCGACCTTGTTCGGGTCCTGCACCGCGGGCATCACCGTGGCCTGGGACGTGGCAGCCTCGAGCGCGGCAGGATTGGCAGTGCTCTGGTCCACGATCAGGTTGCTGATCATGCGCGGGTTGGAATCGTAAACGCTGCCATGCGTCTGCGCATAGCTGGTGAGGTTGAGGCCGGGCGCGAAGGGGTTGTCCTGGGCGAGCCCCAGAACCGGGGTGGTCAGTCGCAGGAATGACTGGTCCGAGGCGCCGAACGTGCCCTGGCCGGACACCGCGCTGTTGTTGGTTGCGGCGACCTCGCGCAGCCCGAAGGCCAGATGCGGATTGACCGGTGGCTGATGGGCCTCCGCCATCTTGATATTGTTCAGGATCCAGTCGAGATCGACGCGGTCGAAGCTCACCCCCATCGGATCCGGTGCCGGTGCAGCAGGGGCCGCGGCCGCGGTGACGGCGGCGGCTGGATTGTTGGCGACATTCCCGGTGGTGTTGAGAACGTTGATGGCGAAGTCGGCTGTCGCGGTATGCGCGGGCAGGACCACGCCTGCCGGCGTCGTGATCGCATCATCCGTGGCATAGAACCGCAGGTCGATCGCTCCGTTGAAGCCTGCCGGAAGGGTGCCGGTGATGGTGGCGCCGGTGACGCCGGTCGCATCGGACTGAAGCGTGAAGTGCAGACCGAATGCGGCCGCGGAGCCATCGAGAACCTGGCCATTGGCGAGCGATGCGGCAAAGTGGAGTGCGGTGTTCGCCGTGTGGTCGTCGGTCCAGAAATTCGTGATCGGGACGAAGACGTTGACTGACTCGCCCTGATAGGCGTCGATATTGGGCACGAGCTGGACGACGCGCTGGTTCTGCGTGGGCCCGAAGTTCTTGCTCGGGTCGGCGGCGAGCACGGGTGTCGGCGCGCTCGTCACCGTCTCGGTGTAGCCATGCGTATCCGTATAGGTGGCCTTCAGGCGGATCTGCAGGCCGCTCTCGAAGTCGCCGGGAACAAACGCGTTGGGATTCGTCGCTCCCGTAATGTTGATCCACTCCGCCCGGATCAGGTCCTGATATTGCCATTGATAGGAGATCGGACTGGTGATGATCCCGCCGGCGAAGTCGGCATCCTTGATAACGCCGGCAGTGGCGAAGTTCGAGGACAAGGTGTCTCCGACGGCAGGCGCCGCGATGTTGCCGGCCGGATCGGTGACGGTGAGCGTGCTGACCGGGAGGTGGTTGCGGCCACCGGAGACGTCGACGGTGACATCTGCAAATTCGAGCCGCTCGATATTGCGCAGGCGGTCGGTGCCGTCGTCGACGGCGTTCTTGGTTGCCGCGACCAGGCCCGTGGGGGTGTGCGCGACGGTGATGAAGCCTTGCGCATCGGGCGCGAGCTGAATTGCGCCGCTCGCCAGCCCGGCGATCGTTGCTGCATCGAGTTGACGGACGATGGTTGCGCCGCCCGCGCCGCGCACCGTGATCGTGTAATTGGCCGCGTTGTCGGTGTAGACGGCGGTGTCGACGTTGTTGGGGTGGGTGTCGTCGTAGCGGATCTCACGCAGGATCTTGCTGCCTGCTCCGATCACGCCCTGGGCGTTCGGCTGCAATGCGACATGCAACCAGGCATCGCCGTCAATGATGTCGTCGCCGCCGCCGCCAGTGATGCGGTCGTTACCGGCGCCGCCGAGCAGAATGTCACCGCCGGCGAAGCCAAGCGCACTGTTGGGGCCGCCGACGCCCGGCGCGAAGAACGAGCCCTCAAGGGTCCCGTTGTGATTGGTGTAGGTCTTGCCGGAGGCGTCGGCCGGCGTGTCGGCAAGTCCGAGGATCAGGTTCGGATTGAGCAGGGCATCCTTGGCGGCCGCCCGCACCGCCCGCGGATCATTGGCGCCGAGGATCTCGTCGTCGAATTGCGAGCCGCTGACGCCCTCGGTATGGCTGAACACATCGCGAATGCCGTCGCCGCCCAGAGGATTGATCGGCGAGATGAATTCGCGCCGCTTCATGTCGACGCTGACGGCCTGGGTCTCGAGCTCGAAGGAGGCCCAGTCGAAGCCGGTGCCGCCAAGGAACTTATCGAAGCCGCCGACGCCGAGCATGATGTCGTCGCCGCCGAAACCTTTCATGACGGTGCCGACGCCACCGATCAGCACATCGTTGCCGGTGTAGAGCGGAGTCTGGCCGGTCGGTGCACCGACGTCGCCGACAAGCACGTCGCCGCCATCCTTGCCGCCATCGATCCAGTCGTCGCCCTGATCGCCCTGAACCTCCTCGCCGCCTTCGCCGGCCAGGATGATGTCGTTGCCCGCGCCGCCGACGACGTCGTCAATGCCGCCGCCCGAGGAGATGTAGTCGTCGCCCGCGCCGCCGAAGACGATGTCGGCGCCCTTGCCGAGCAGGATCGTGTCGTTGCCGTCATCGCCGTGCACGACATTGTCGCCGGCCTGGTCCGTGATCAGGTCGTCGCCGCTGCCGCCGAACAGATTGTCATTGCCGCCACCGCCGTCGATCGTGTCGTTGCCGCCGTCGCCCCAAACCGTGTCGTCATCGGCATTGCCGGCCAGCAGCTTGTCATTGGCGTCGGTGCCCCCCAGCACCATGGTGTTCCCGAAGTAGAAATCCTTGCCGATGAAATGAAGCGTTCCGTCCTTCGTGATCTCGACGAGGTTGTGCACGATGCCGCTGGCATCCGTCCAGGTCGGGAATATCGGGTTGGCGCGCAGAAGGGGGTTGCCATTGGCATCCATCAGCACATTGCCGTTGGCATCGAGCTGGTAAAAGTCCTTGGCCTCGATCTGGTATTCCATTGCCTGGAAGATCGAAGCGGGGAGATGATGTGTGCCGGGGATATTGGCCTGGATCATCTCCGCGAACGAGTTGTTCTCGATCTGGTCGGAATAGTGTGTGCCTTCGATCCGAGGCAGATAGTAGAGCCGGTCGCCGTCCTGCAGGTTCTCCAGCTGCACCCGGAAAATGAGCTCGAATGTCGATCCGAGCAGGCTTCCGTTCAGGGCCTGCTTCTCGGCAAGGCCGCCGATCCACATGTCGACCTGGTCGAGGCCGGTGATCGAGCCGGTGCTCCAGGGAGCGACAGCGCCATCGGCGTCGTGGATGAGGTGGGCATCGGTGGAGGTTGCCGGATTGGCGTTGCTGTAGGCGCCCAGACTGTGCAGGAAGTCGTAGGCATCCTGGCTGAAGTCGTTGTTGGTGACCGAGATCTGGTGTCCGGCGGCGTCGAGTATTGGCTTGCCGGCATCCTGCGACGGGTCGGCATTGCCAATATTGTCGGCATTGAGGGCGTTCGCCGTATTGGCGATGTTGGTGATTCCAGCCGCATCCAAAGCGCTGTTGGTCAGATGGCCGGCCGTGTCGGTGAAGCCATAATCGGTGTAGCGGCCGGTCTGATCGACGAAGGCGAAGTCGGTATGCCTCAGGCTGGCGTCGGTGTATTTGAAGCTCGTCAGGTTGCCTGCGGCATCCTTGAAGGCGTAGTTCAAACTCACCGTCTTCTGCGCGGAAACCATCAGATCGAGCGCCGCTGTGCGCTTGTCGAGGACGGTCGTCTCGGCCGTGAGGGCGGCATGCGTCCCATAGGCTGCGATGAAATTGACCAGCGAAGCCGGGTGCTTCAGGTAGTGACCGAAGTCGTCCCAGCTCTGGTAGGGGCGCAGGTTGGCGTCGTGCGTCTGATCGTAGATCTGATGACGGAATGCGTTCAGCGTCGGAACGCCGGTGTCCCGGCCGCGGGCCAGGTTCAGGGCGGCGAGGTCGAGCGGCAGGCCGAGCAGGTTGTTGCGCAGCGCGCCCGTGACAAACTCGTCGATCTCGTTGCCGACCTGCTGGGTCGCACCCCTGACGATCTGGGCGGCAGCGTCGGAGCCCTGGGCAAGGAAAGCCAGCGGGTTGGTGAAGGCATCGATCAGCGTCATCTGCTGGTTCGTCGCCGGATTGAGGACCGGATTGCCGTTGGCATCGAAGCGGTCGATGGTCTCGTCCAGCATCGAATGGCCGAAGCGGTAGACCGCATTGGCGAACTCGGAGGTGATCGCCGCGTCGAGATGGATATTGGTGTCGCCCGAGACATGGATGGTCGGGACGACCTTGCGCGCGAACTCCTCGAAGACGAGGTGCTGATACTGCGTTTCGGTGCCGAACTTGGCGGCCTGGAACAGCCGCGCGCCGTTCCATTCGTTGTCCTGGATGCCGTCGGCGAGGTTGGTCCCCGGGAGCACCCAGTTCAGCGCAAACGACGTGTCGCCCTTGGCGAGTTCATTGAGGACCATCGCCTTGGTCTGCTCGATCAGGCGATTATGCTCGTTGTGGAAGACCTCATGGACGGTCGTCAGGCCGATATTCTCGTTGGCACGCCCATCGCCCCCGACAAAGTGACTGTCGAGAAGCTCGTTATCGTAGAAGCCGGCCGAGGGCGCAGCACCACCGGCGACGCCGTCACTATCGGGCTGTAGCAGGTTGCCGCTTGAATCGAACGGGCTCGCTGCGTGCGCCATGTCGTTGATGAAGGCGTGGCCGATGCGGACAACCTGCTCGCCGGTCTCCAGCGCCAGCGGATTTGTCAGGTCGAGGCCCGTGGCCGTGCCTTCGACCAGTGTCGTGCCGCCACCGGCATGCGCGACGACAACCTGCGCGAAGCCATGGGCACCGAGGATGAGATTGCCATAGGCATCGGTCGCCAGCAGCGGCACATTGCCGACATCGTAGTCGCTCAGCGCGATACCGAGTTTCAGGGCATTGGCCTTGACATCGGCCCAGGTGGCGAGGTGGTGCGCGCCCGTCGCATCGGTGTGCTCGAGCAGCCGGCCTGTAGCCTCGAGCGTGACCGTTCCGGCGACTGCGCCCGGCGTCGATAGATACTCGCGCAGGAAGGCCTGGTGCGAGGGGTGGGACGTGTAGGTCTGGTTCTGATCGACGAACGGCGTGACTAGGTTCACCGTCGGCTGTACGGCTCGCGCCAGAACCATGAAGTTGTTGGGGTTGGGATTGGTCGTCGTCGGCTGCGTAAACAGCGGATCGTCGGGCTGCAGGGGAATGAAGACGATCTCGGTCTGGCTCTTCGCGATCAGATCGAGACCGTGGTCGAAGAACTGCCCGAAGAGGGTGAACCAGGTGTTGAACGGGGCGGAGATGCCGCCATCCGGCGTGACATTGGCAATCCCCAGATTCGCGACATAGCTGGGGTTCGCCGTGCCATCAGGGTTGAACTGGAGCTGCACGGTCAAGGGCGTCGCCAGTTCCGGGTGCAGGGCGTTGTAGGCATCGACCGCCGCCTGGTTGGCCGAGCTCTGGTCCGCGATCAGGTTGGAGATCGTGCGCGGCGCTGAATCCACCACGAATGGCGTGCCCACTGCGTAGCTCGTGTGCGTCCCCGGGGGGCCGAATGGCAAGTCCTGTGCGGGCTGGAACAGTTGAGTCGCATAGAGGGGCAGAGGCTGGTCGATCGAGCCATATGTCGATGTCGAGCCGCCGGCGCCGGTGGACTGGTTGTTGTTGGTCCCTGCGACCTCGCGCAATCCAAAGGCCAGATGCGGGTTGACGGGCGATTGCCCGGCCTCGGCCATCAGGATCTGCTGCAGGATGTAATCGAGGTCTACGCGATCAAACGTAACCATAGCCGGACCTCCCGTTTGCTTGTCTGTTTGCAGGCGTCAACACGATACGGCTCGGGGCCAGATCGGCCCCAAGTCGTTGCTGGAGGATCTCTCTTTCCGGATCTCAGCGCGTTGCCGCGTGCGGGCTAAGTCGTTGCATCTGAAATATCGCAAATATTACGTCTGTACTGGCCCGTCGATGTGGGGGCAGGCAGGCTGTTCACGAAATTTTCAACGGAGATGGTGCTGACAAATAGAGGTATTTGCAATCGAGACTGGAGTATTGGAGGTGTCGGCCATAAGTACTTAGGACTTCTGGTTAGTGCTGCTGGACTAAGGTCGGAAACCGTCGGACCATAGTCGCCGAATGACCAGCCGCTGTATTCTTCAAACCGTTCCGGCTGCGGTCGACCTCGCCCGGCCTTCGCAATCCCCGCCGTCGCGTCTCGGTCCACCCCGGCGCGCAGCGGCATCCCGCTCCGTGGCGCAGATGCCGAAGGTGAAGGCCAGGACGTAGCGACGATCGTCCGAATGATGTCGGACCATAGTCCTTGAAGGCTTTGGACGAGAGTACGTTCTGCCGAGGCTGCGATCAGATTACGGTCTCTGGCTAGCGCGTGCCGAGGGCCGTTTCGGCGCCGATGTGATGTCCAGCATCCGGGTTCCGGGCCGTTTCGACGGAGAATGCGACGTGATTTCAGGAAATGGCATGGCCGTTGCGCTGCGCGACCGGAGTCGCAGTGTCTCGTCGTCGGAACGAGCCCGTGCCAGGCAGGCGCCTTACGGCGGGAGGGGAGAACAACCGCCAAGCCCAGGCGGGTCGCCTCCGGCCGCAAGTTCGACGCCGGCAACATATGGGGTGGGGATATGGCTTCCGTAACGTCGAAAGGCCCATCCTGGCTCGCATCGAGCTGGGGCGCATATGCGGGCGTCGCGCTCCTGAGCGGCTTGATCAATGTGCTCTACCTGAGCGGCTCCATTTTCATGCTGGAGGTCTATGATCGGGTGCTGCCAAGCCGCAGCATTCCCACGCTCATCGGCCTCGCCGCAATCACGGCGGCGCTCTATGCCTTCCAGGGGCTGTTCGATCTCTGCCGGGGGCGCATCCTCTCGCGCATTGGCGCGACGCTCGACCGGGAACTCTCCCAGGACGTCTTTCAGGCAGTTCTGCGGCAGCCCTTGCGCAGCCGGGTCGACGGTGATGGACAACAACCGTTGCGCGATCTCGACCAGGTGAAGGCCTTCCTGGCGAGTGGCGGCCCCGCTGCGCTCTTCGATCTTCCCTGGATGCCACTCTACCTGGCGGTTTGTTTCGCCTTCCACGCCTGGATCGGTCTGGCGGCGCTTGGCGGGGCATTGTTCCTTGTCGCCGTGACGCTTCTGACGGACGCGCTGACCCGTCATGCAACGAGATCGGCCGTTGGCGCCGCGGCTGTCCGTAACCGAATCACCGAGTCCGGTCGGCGCAATGCCGAAGTGGTCCGGGCGCTTGGCATGGCGCGGCGCATCGGCGCGCGCTGGGACGATGCCAACAGCCGCCACATGACCTTCCAGCAAAGGGCCTCCGATGTTTCCGGGGGCTTCGGTGCACTGACGAAGGTGACGCGCATGCTGCTCCAGTCGGCCATTCTGGGCATTGGTGCCTATCTCGTCATCGATGGCCAGGCGACCGGGGGCATCATGATCGCCTCCTCGATCCTGACGTCCCGAGCGTTGGCCCCGGTGGAGCTCGCAATCGCAAACTGGCGGGGCTTTGTCGGCGCCAGGCAGGGGTGGCGCAGGCTTCAGCAGGTCTTGGGGGCCGAAGCGGCGCCGGGCGCGCGGTTGAAGCTGCCGGCACCACGCCTGTCGCTGAGCGTGGAGAACGCTGCGGTGGTTGCCCCGGGCCAGGGCCGCCTCCTGGTCCAGGAGATTTCATTTTCGCTCAAGACCGGGCAGGGCGTGGGCGTGATCGGGCCGAGCGGCTCTGGAAAATCGAGCCTGGCACGGCTGCTTGTCGGCATCTGGCCGGCGTGCCGTGGCAAGATCAGGCTCGATGGCGCGGCCCTCGATCACTGGCTTGATGAGGATCTGGGAGCGTATCTCGGCTACCTGCCGCAGGATGTCGAGCTCTTCGCGGGAACGGTGACCGAGAATATTGCGCGCTTCGACCCGGCAGCCGATGCAGGCCACGTCATTGCTGCAGCCAAGGCTGCGAACGTGCATGACCTGATCCTGCGCCTGCCTGATGGTTATGAAACCGAGATTGGCGAAAGCGGAGCCGCCTTGTCCGCCGGGCAGCGCCAGCGGATCGGTCTTGCCCGGGCGCTGTTCCGGGATCCATTCCTGGTCGTGCTCGACGAGCCGAATTCGAATCTCGACGCCGAGGGCGATACGGCCCTGACACAGGCCATCCTGGGCGTCAGGGCACGCGGCGGCATCGTCGTGGTCGTTGCGCATCGTCCGAGCGCGTTGGCGGGGGTCGATATGATCCTGATGATGGACGGGGGGCGGGCCCAGGCCTTCGGTCCGAAGGACGAGGTCCTGTCGAGGGTGACACGTCCTGTGTCGCTCCCGGCCGCTGCCGTCCTCAAGGCCGTGGAGAACTGATGCATGTCCCCCAACATCACCAAAGACCCCCGCCGCTCGATCAGGAGCCACCTGCTTGCCAGCCTCGCCGGTGCGACCATCCTTGTCGGCGGGCTCTACGGATGGGCGGCGAGGACGGAGGTGTCCGGAGCTGTCGTCGCTGCAGGGGTGGTCGTCGTCGACTCGAATGCGAAGAAGGTACAGCACCCCACCGGCGGAGTTGTCGGTGCGCTCAATGTCCGGGACGGCGACAAGGTCAAGGCCGGCGATGTGGTCATTCGACTTGACGAAACGGTGGCGAAGTCGAACCTGGCGATGCTGTCAAAGACGCTCGACGAGCTTTATGCGCGCCAGGCGCGCCTGGAGGCCGAGCGTGACGGCCGCGACCGTCTCGTCTTTCCAGATGGCCTCATGAAACGGGTGGCCGAGCCGGACGTGGCGCGGCTCATCGACGGCGAGGAAGGCTTGTTCGACCTTCGGCGCCTGGCTCGCGCCGGCCTGAAGGATCAGTTGGGCCAGCGTGTCCAGCAATTGCGCGAGCAGATCGACGGCCTTGAAGTCCAGGCCAAGGCCAAGGGTAAGGAAATTGTCCTCATCCATCAGGAGCTTGATGGCGTGCAGGAGCTCTGGCGCAAGAATCTGGTATCGCTCAGTCGCGTAACCGCCCTCTCACGCGAAGACGCGCGATTGGATGGCGAGCGCGGCGCCATGATCGCCTCGGTCGCCCAGACCAAGGGGAAGATAACCGAAACCGAGATGCAGATTATCCAGATCGACCAGGATCTGCGGAGCGAGGTCGCCAAGGAACTGCGCGAGATTCAGGACAGGGCCGTTGAGCTCACGGAACGAAGCGTGGCGGCCGAAGACCAGTTGAAGCGTATCGACATCCGCTCTCCGCAGACCGGTACGATCCATCAGCTCAACGTTCATACGATCGGGGGAGTCGTCGCTGCGGGAGACACGCTGATGCTGATCGTACCTGAAGAGGACGATCTTTCCGTCGAGATCAAGGTTGCACCCCAGGATATCGACCAACTCCGCGCCGGGCAAACAGTGATGCTCCGTCTCTCTGCGTTCAACCAGAGAACAACTCCCGAGGTTTTTGGGGTGGTCAATCGGATTGCTGCGGACCTGGTGCAGGATCAGAGGTCCGGGGCCCAGTATTATCCTGCCCGTATCAACTTCACGCCCGGAGAGCGCGAGCGTCTCGGCAATCTGAAGATCATTCCTGGAATGCCGGTCGAGACATTCGTGCAGACAGGCAGTCGGACAGTGATGTCCTATCTGACGAAGCCCCTGACGGATCAGGTCATGCGTGCCTTTCGCGGGGTGTGACTGCCCGCGAAAGACCGCGCCCGAGGCTCCTGCAAAGTGTCTGCCAGACGGCCCTGCAATGCAGCAAATACTCGGAATTCGTAGGCCAGCCGAATGCAGCCAGTATCCTGGTCTTGGGTTTAATCGATGTCCGGATTATTTGCTTGGATCGATCTCGCTTTGAGCAGCGATATGTCGCTCCTTTTATAATAAATATCAATATTTATGAGCGGTTCTCTCTGATGTTTACAGTAATCGAGTGTTGATATTTTGGGTTGCGGGCGATTTTTTGTTGACCATAAGGGCTATTTCTACGCGGTTCCTGGCGTGAAGTTTCTGAAGGACATTCGTGATGTGATGTTTGACCGTCTTTTCGCTGAGGGACAGGGAGTTGCCGATTTCCTTGTTGGTCAGGCCCTGTGCGACGAAGGACAGAACCTGCTCCTCGCGGCCTGTTAGGTCCGCGAACGGGTCTGCCGCCACATTTCGCTTGGAGCTTGGCCTCTTCATCTGGGTCAGAACCTTGGCCGCAAGTTCCGGCGATACATAGGATTGGCCGCTATGGATGGCCTTGATCGTGCTCACCAGTTCAGCGCCGCTGACGCCCTTCGCAATATAGCCCTGGGCGCCCATCTGCATGGCGGCCAGGACCTGTTCCTCATCCGAAGCGACCGTCAGCAGCACGGTCTTCACCGACGGCCAATGGGTGACGATCGCCTCGATGGCCGACATGCCGCCGCCAGGCATGTCGAGATCCAGCAAGACGAGATCTGGCAACCGCTCCCGGGCGGTCTGAATGGCCTCATGAGCCGATGAGCCCTGCCCAACCACCTCCAGGTCGGGCTCGGAGGCCAAGGTGTGCACGACACCCGCCCGAAACAGCGGGTGATCGTCGAAGACGGCAATCCGGATTTTGTCAGCCATAGGCTTCACCTGTCGGTTGAATGGGGAGGCGTGTCGTCAGGCGTGTTCCCTTGTTCGGCCAACTTGAGACATGCAGGCTTCCGCCAAGGATCTCGATCCGATCCCTGAGTCCGGCGAGGCCGAGATGGACGTCGCTGGGATGATTCCGGTGGGGCTCGATACCCGGGCCTTGGTCCGTCACTTCGACAGTGATCAGTGCTCCGTCGGATCGCACGCTCACCTGTTGACCCATGCCGCGCGCGTGTCTGAATGCGTTATTCAGGCCTTCTTGGATGAAACGGTACAGGCAGGTTTTGGTGGCGTGATCCATGTCATTCGGCAAATCGCAGATGTCGATGGAGACAGATGTCAGCGTCCGCCGTTCGTGGGCGCGCACAGCCGACAACAAGGCCGATCTCGGCGAGAGTTTTTCGATTTCAGGAAGTGTCAGCCCAGAGCAAATGCTGCGGATTTCCTTCAGCGCATCAGACAATACCGACTTGATGGTAGAGTGTGCGTTGCCCCGTTTCCTGGCCTCTTCGTCCGATTCCGTGTTCCGGGGCTTCAACACATCAAGTCTGAGCAGGGCCAGGCTGAGCATTTGGGCGGGGCCGTCATGCAAGTCGGATCCAAGCTGCCTCAAGTACCGCTCATTGAGCTCCGTCGTGCGATGTGCCGATGCTTGCAGGCGATTACGCAAATCCTCGTTCTGCGCGAGCAACTGAAAGAGCTGCTCGACACGCTCCTGGAGCGATAGTTGCTGCCTTTCAATCGTTGTGCTGCCGCGAGCCACGATCCAGAACAAGCCTGCAATCATCAAAATCGTCACGACTCCCGTGACAATCCAGCTCTGCTCTCGTGCCTGGATCAGGGCCTGCCTGAGTTCTTCGGCATTCTCGTAGAATTCGGCGACGGCAATGATCATGCCCGCGCTCGATCGGATCGGCGAGTAAACTTCGAGTTGAGGTGTATGACTTGCGTGGTCCTTGTCATGCTCCTCGATGTGTGGGTGATCGAATTCGGCGGAGATCTTGCCGTGCCAGGCAGCGTTCAAGCTTTCCTTGGGCGCGAGTGTCTTGCCGATCTCGTCCTTACGAGTGCTGTAGACCAGCATATTGTCATGCGCCCAGACCCTGATCGCGCTGACGCGCATATGGACGGCCGCCGTCTCCATCACGCCGTCAAGGGCTTCGCTGCTATCGGGCGGCAGCACGTTGGCTGAGGGCAGTGCCTGAAGATGCGGCTGGACGAAGTTGTCCATGTACCGGGCCGTCGCGACGGCTGCATTCTCCGTGACGATGGTCTCGATGATATTGGAAACCCACCCTCCCAAGACTATCATGCCGAGGACGACGAGGGCTGAACTCGCCAGCGTGTATTGCTTGGCGAGACTCAATTTATACCATTGCCTAGTAAGGTAAGAAGTCAATAAGCAGGATCTTAAATATGCCTTATTTATCATTATCTATGTCCTGAATATGAACTATAGAATGAATTAATACACAATTTAAAATCAAATATACTTGAATATTTAGATATTACGTTAGTGTCAAAGAGGTGATTTAATATCATGGCGTGCCCGAAAGAACTTGACGGGATAGGCGCGAATTTAGCGATAGGCCACGACGCTGGATTCTAATATGTAGCCCGTCCAATTCTTTGTCAAAGCAATTTGGGGAGTTGAAGCTGCTTTCGGGCCAGGCAATCACGGGATAGTTACAGTCCGTTCGGGCGGCTCCAGCGGGCCCTTCGCTTGCGCTGACGCTGTCGCCCGAATGGGCCGAGTCGGGCGTTAGGCGCGAGTCCGCAAGCAGATGTTGCTTCGTTCGCGCGGCATCCTGGTCCCGGATCGGCCGTGGGGTCCGCAAGATGCGTAACTCGCTCGTGCGCTACAGGTGCGGGTAGCTCGAGATCGGCTATCGCAGCGTGAGCATAGCCCCCGTGTTTACGGGCCGGCCCCGGGCCAACTCCCTCGCCGCGCGCCACAAGGTCGAAGGGCGCTTCATCAGGCTTGCTGACTGGTTGTCGCATACAGTTCTAGTTTGCGGAGGCCCTCGGTTGCGGCAATTGGCTGAGCTGGGTGCGCAGCGCCACAGCGCTCAGGCCAAAGGCTGCCTCGAACTGCGTATTGAAGCGCGTGAAATTGGAGAAGCGCCAACGCCGCGCGATCTCGCCGACACGTTCGCCGGAGTTGCCTTCGATCTCACGTCTGACGCCCTCCAGCCGCACCGAGCGTTCGTACTCGGAGATCGACATCCCCAGGAACTTCTGAAAGCCGTATTGCAGGGCCCGCAGGCTCACGCCGGCGACCGCCGCGAGCTCCTCGGGGGTAATCGGCCTGCGGGCATTTTCCCGGACGAATTCGATGGTCCGCTTGACGTGCTTTGGGGCGATGACATGCGAGCCTCGTTCCAGCGCCTTGGCGTGATTATGGGGCAGCACCTCCAGGATGAGGTCTGCCAGCAAGGCGCTCAGGCGCCTTGCGCCATGTGGAGCATCCTGCAGCAACCGTACCAGCATCGAAATGTCGAGCCCCAAGAGGAAGCGTCGCAGGGCGTCGACCGAGGTCTGCTCCAGATCGAGTTCCGGTTCGAAACTGAGCTTTCGCATGACCGGCGCCCCGGTCAGCTCGAACAGGCGGTTCGTCAGCAGGTTTCTGTCGATGAGGATGGAATAGTTTTCCGAATGGGCTGAACGGCGCAGCGCCTTGGTCTCACTCACATCGAAGATCGCGGCTTGCTGCCTTTCGCAGCGAATGACGCGATCTCCGAGCTCGATGCTCGTCGAGCCCTTGAGCGCCACCAACAGCTGATATCCCCACGGGCTCAGCCGTGGCTGGATTTCGACCGGGTTCTCGAAACTCGTACGGGTAAAGACAATCCCGTCCGACGCCTGGTTCAGCGCGCTGACCTCAATTCGTCCAGAAGAGTCATTCAGCGGCGAGATCGTGATGCTCACGCCGCATGCCGCAAGGTGCTCCACTGCTTCATGAGGGTCATGGGTGACGAAATGATGCAGCGTCTGGCGCCGCGCTGTTGAGCAGTGATGGTGTCGCGTCATCTCGCCGCTCTCGGCCTCGGCTCGCGGCACAGATCGCCGGCAGTAGCAAGTGCACTGGCGAGCCCTTGGCTGCATGGCAGCTTCCGACATCGCAGGTATCGACCCATCTGAAAGTCCCTAGGCCAATCGGATTGCCTGAATCCGCCGCCGATTATTTTTACAGTAGGCGAAGCGAGAAGACAGATTGCGCAAATTGGATTCGCCGGGCGCAACTGCCTGACAACCAGCGCAATATCTGATTCGCGGTTAATATATCGATCAGAATTGAAGGTAAAGATTGGCATCATCAAACGTTTCAGACCTAAACTATCTCCTTTGTTTGTATGTAATCCTGTCACAATTCGGCAGGATATCGTGCGGGGTCGGAGATTGAATCTTGTGGGTCATAAGAAACGAAAGTCAAAATATAGAAGGTTCTATTCGTGCTGACGTTAATGCTTCCCGCAGATTGCTCGCTACGAATGGTAAGTCACCTGTTTGATCAGATGACCTCTGCTGTTCGGGCCGAGGCGGACGTCGAAATCGATTGTTCGGCCCTTGCCGTGATCGATCTCGCCGGATTGCAGCTTCTGATTTCGGCAGGCCGGACCGCTCGAGCAGCGGGCAAACGCATCCGGCTGCAGGCTCCTTCGGACATCTTGAACGCTGCGCTGGCGCGGGCAGGCATCTCGCCCGCGCAGTTCGGCGACTGCATTCACATGAACAGGGCTTGAGTGGCATGGCGTCAATTCTGACTGTCGACGATTCTCCGAGCGTGCGGCAGATGATCAAGCTTGTGCTCGCTCCTTCCGGTCATAAGGTCGTGGAGGCGGGTGATGGTTCCGAGGGCCTGGCCAAGGCGAAGGCAGAGCGCTTCGACCTCGTCATCACCGACCTGAACATGCCGGTGATGAACGGCCTGGAGATGATCCGGGGCCTGCGTGCGCTCCCGTCCTTTACTGGGGTGCCGATCGTCTTTCTCACGACCGAGTCCGATGACGGGGTCAAGCAGCAGGCGAAGGCCGCGGGCGCGACCGGCTGGATCACCAAGCCCTTCAAGCCGGAGCAACTGCTTGCGGTCGTCGCCAAGCTGGTGCGCGCATGATGGAGCTCGATCCGACCGAGACATTCCGGCAGGAGGCCGCCGACTTGCTGGACAGTCTGGAAGCGGCGCTGCTCGATCTCGGTCAGACGCCCCAGGACAGCGATCTGATCGACGCGGCTTTTCGGGCGCTGCACACCATCAAGGGCTCTGGGGCGATGTTCGGCTTCGACCGGGTCGCCGCTTTCACCCATGATTTCGAAACCGCCTTCGACCTGATCCGCAAGGGCAAGATCTCGGCGGATCGTGACATCATCACCGTCTCCCTGGCCGCCAAGGACTATATTCGCGCGCTGATCGACGATCCCGACTCGACCGATCCGATCATCGGCGAGGCGATCGTCGAAGAGCTCCAGGCCCTGATCGCCACGGGCGCGACGGGAGGCACGGCGTCGCCTATCGGTGCTGCTCTCGACGAGCCTCCCGCCGTGGCCGCCGCAGACGGCGCAGGCTGGCTGATTGAAATCGCCTTCGAGCCGGACATCCTGCGCAACGGGACCAATCCGCTGGTCCTGCTCGACGACCTCCGCGCGCTTGGCTCATGCAGTATTCGTGCGCATCTTGACGGCGTGCCGGAGCTCGGAGCGCTCGATCCGGAGACATGCATGATTGCATGGAGGGTCGAGCTTGAGGGGGGCTGTACGCGCGAGGACATCGAGGATGTCTTCATGTTCGTTCGCGATGAGATGAAGCTTGAGATCACGCCGCTCAGCTTGGCGGGATCGGCGGATGCGAAGCGTCGCGCGATCGTGGAGATCGACGCAGTGGCTGCGGCGGCAACCGCTGCCCCAACCGTTGCGAAAGAGTTGCAGCCCGCCCTGACGGAGCGTGCCGCTGGCGAGCGGAGCGAGGGCGCCCGTCGCGGTGAGGACAAGACCCCGACCGTCCGCGTCCAGGCCGAGCGCCTCGATGAATTGATGGACCGCGTCGGTGAACTCGTCATTGCGCAGGCGCGGCTCAGCCAGCTCGCGCATTCCGGAACGGATCTCGCGATCAAATCGATAGCCGAGGAAATTGAACGCCTGGCGTCCGGTTTGCGCGATTCCACCATGGGGGTGCGCATGGTGCCGATGGGCTCGCTCTTCGGCCGCTTCCGTCGCCTTGTGCACGACCTCTCGCGCGATCTCGGCAAGCCCGTCGATTTCGTGACGGTCGGCGAGGATACCGAACTCGACAAGACCATGATCGAGCGTCTTGCCGATCCCTTGGTCCACCTCATCCGCAACGCGATCGACCACGGCATCGAAGCGCCTGCGGCTCGCGCCGGCACCACCAAGTCGCTGACGGGGCGGATCGAACTCGCCGCGCGCTATGTCGGGGCGCAGGTGCTCGTCACGGTGCAGGATGACGGCGCCGGGCTCGACGCGGCCCGCATCCGCGCCAAGGCCGAAGAACAGGGGTTGATCGCGGCCGGGGCGCCCCTGAGTGAACACGAGATCCACCAGTTCCTGTTTCATCCCGGCTTCTCCACCGCCCGGACGATCTCCGCGCTGTCGGGCCGCGGCGTCGGCATGGATGTGGTCAAGCGCACGATCGAGGCCATGCGGGGCACGATCGATCTTGCCACTGTGCCCGGCTATGGCAGCACGGTGACGCTGCGGCTGCCGCTGACGCTCGCCATCATCGAGGGTCTGCTGATCCGCGTCGGCGAGGGCCGCTACATCATTCCGCTCTCGGCGGTGGAGGAATGCGTCGAACTGACCGCGGCCGAGGACGTTCGGGCGCGCGGACGCAACTTCCTGAACGTGCGCGGCGACCTCGTGCCCTTCCTGAGGCTGCGCGATCTCTTCGAGGCTGACGGCGAGGCCGACCCGCATCAGAAGGTCATCATCACCACGATGGGGGACACGCGCGTCGGCCTCGTCGTCGACCAGATCATCGGCAGCCACCAGACGGTGATCAAGTCGCTGTCCAAGCTTCACTCCGATGTCACGATGTTCTCGGGCGCCACCATCCTTGGCGATGGCTCCGCCGCCCTCATTCTCGACGTCGCCCAACTCGTTTCGCTCGGCCAGAGCCGCGCCGAGACCGAAAAGACACCGGAGGCGGCGTGATGCAGATCCAGACGCAAGGCGGCGCGGGCCACGGCCCTCACGCGGCAGCGGAGACGAGGCTTCAGGTCCTGATGATCGGGCTCGGCAGCGAGATCTTCGCGATCGAAGCCGACATGGTGCGCGAGATCATCGACCCGGTTCCGGTCACACGGGTTGCAGGCGCGCGCGCCTTCCTGCCCGCTCTGATCAATGTGCGCGGCAACGTCATCCCCTTGGCGGATCTGCGTCTGCGCTTCGGCATGGCGCGGCGGACCGACACCGCCGACACCCGCATCGTGGTCGTCGAGATCGAGATCGACGGTGATCCCGTTGCGCTCGGGATCATGGCCGACAAGGTCTACGAGGTCACCGAGATTTCAACCGCCCAGACCCAGCAGACACCGCGACTGGGAATGCACTGGCGGCCGGATTTCATCCGTTTCATCACAAAGTGGAACGACGAATTCGTCATCGTTCCCGATCTCGAAAAAATACTGAGCTGACGCGCTGCCCATTCAGCGCACGAAACCCTTCACGTTGCTTATCGGGGACTGACTATGAGATTGACGATCAAGACTAAGCTGGCCGGTGCCTTCGGCATGGTCATTGCCTTGTCCATGGTGGCGGGCGGACTTTCCTATCAGAAGCTGTCCGACATGTCCGAGACGCAGGGCGTGCTGATCAACTGGACGAATCGGCTGGACCAGATCAGCGACGTTCGCAGCATGATGAACAGGTCGGTTCGCTCGGAAAAGAATGCCGTCATGGCGGCAACCGACAAGGAAACCTTTGCTCATGCGGCGAGTGCGGTCCAGAACCGCCTCGACGCCGTCAAGCTCAGGGAACAGATCCAGGCCCAGGCCAGCGACGATGGCAAGCGCCGCTGGGAGGCGCTGACGCCGAAGATCAATCGCTTCTTTGCGGCGCAGGACGAGGTCATCCGCAACGCCAAGCTGAACTCGAACAACCGCGCTGCCGAACTTTGGGTCAGCGAGATGACGCCGCTCATCCAGGGCGTGACGGTTGCCTCCACGGCTCTCCTGAGCGAGCTCACCAAGCCTTCCGCTTCGCCGGAAGCGCTGCGGCTGGCTCTCGACTTCCAGTCGGTGCGGCTGGAATGGCTTCGACTGACGCGGTCCATCGGGCAATTGTTCGGCGCAACGACCGTTGCCGATGTCGAGAAGCTGCAGAAGTCGGCCGAGATGCAGGCCCGCGACGTCCGCGCCGCGCTCGCCAAGGCTGCGGCCCCCATAGCGGAGCAGGGCGTATCGCCGGCAAACATGCTCGCCGCCTTCGACAAGGGCATCGATTCAGCGCTTCGGATCGCAGCCGTTGCGGGCGAGGCGGGCAACATCAAGGCAAGCACGCTCTCGATGGGGGAAGGCAGCGAGGCCGTCACCGACATGATGGCGGGACTTGACGAGTATACCGACTTCATCAAGCAGTCCGCCGCGGCGGCGGCCAAGGAAGCTAGCGAACAGGCCGCCTTTGCCAAAACGCTGCTCATCGGCATCATTCTGGGCTCGCTGCTGATCGCCATCATCGCCGCCACCTGGATTGCGCTCGCGATCAGCCGCGGCCTCTCGAGCGCGGTCGGTCTCGCCAACGCGGTTGCGATCGGCGATCTCGGACAGTCGATCTCCGTGAAGAGCAAGGACGAGATCGGTGACCTCGTCACCGCGCTGAACACGATGACGGCAAATCTCAACGACACGGCCGCTGTCGCCAATGCGATCTCCAATGGCGACCTGACGGTCGAAGCCAAGAGGATGTCGGAGAAGGACACGCTCGGGATCGCTCTCGAGAACATGGTCGAGAAGCTGCGTGATGTCGTCGGCCAGGTGACGAGCGCTGCGGAGAACATGTCTTCGGGCAGCCAGGAACTGTCGGCCAGCGCCGAGCAGCTCTCGCAGGGCTCGACCGAGCAGGCTTCTTCGACCGAGGAAGCCTCCTCGTCGATGGAGGAGATGGCCGCCAATGTGAAGCAGAACGCCGAGAACGCCAGCCAGACGGAGAAAATGGCCTCGCAGTCGGCGAAGGATGCCGAAGCAAGCGGCGTTGCCGTCGGCAAGGCGGTCGACGCGATGCAGACCATTGCCGCCAAGATCAACATCGTCCAGGAGATCGCCCGCCAGACCGATCTGCTGGCGCTGAACGCGGCGGTCGAAGCGGCCCGTGCCGGCGAACATGGCAAGGGCTTCGCGGTGGTTGCTTCGGAAGTGCGCAAGCTCGCCGAGCGCAGCCAGGCGGCTGCGGCGGAAATCGGGACACTGTCGGCCGATACGGTCAAGGTCGCGCAGGAAGCCGGCTCGATGCTGGCCAGGCTGGTGCCCGATATCAAGAAGACCGCCGAGCTGGTCGAGGAGATCACCTCCGCCAGCCGCGAGCAGGATGTCGGCGCTGCCCAGATCAACCAGGCGATCCAGCAGCTCGACAAGGTGACGCAGCAGAATGCAGCTGCCTCCGAACAGGTCTCCGCGACCTCCGAGGAGCTCTCGGCTCAGGCCGAGACGCTGCAGGCCACGATTGCCTTCTTCCGGCTCGATGAAGGCAGTGCGCGCAAGAACAGTCAGCGCCCGGTTGGGGTCGACAGGGCGGTCACCCAGTTGCGCGGCAAGGCCACGGCCATGGCGACGGCGATCCAGCCGAAGAAGGCGCCTGTCTCCGGGTTGCGCCCGACCAAGAAGGTCGTCAATGGCGGCTTCGCCTTTGACATGGATGGCGGCGAGGATCAGCACGACGCCGCGTTCCACCGCGCCTGAGCGGATACCGGCCCCGCCCGGGAGGCGGGGCCGGTCCTGCTGCCCTTCAATCCGCCTGGTTCCCTAGCCGCATCGCGAGTCTTCCATGGCCGACACCGCCCAATACCTGACCCTTGGCATCGATCAGGAACTCTTCGGCATCGATATCCGCAATGTCCGCGAGATTCTCGACATGCGCCCGATATCGAAGCTGCCACATGCGCCGGCCTTCCTGCTCGGCATGATCGATGTCCGCGGCGCCGGCTACCCGATCGTCGATCTGCGGACCAAGCTCGGGCTGCCGCGCACGGAGCCGACCGACGCGACGCGCATCATCATTCTGGATGTGCCGGTCAAGGGCCGTACGCTGGGCGTCGGCTTCGTCGCCGATCGGGTCTTCGAGGTCACGGGCCTCGACGCCGACCAGACCGAAGCCGCTCCCGATGTCGGCGGTCGCTGGCAGTCGAACTACATCGCCGGGATCGGGCGCAAGGGTGAAGCCTTCATCGTCGTCTTCGATCTCGAGCGCCTGATGGAAGCCGACGGCCTTCCCCTGGCCGATCTCGCCGCCGGTAAGGCAGCCTGAGACCGATGGGGCCAACGATGTCGCATTCCTCGGATTATCTGGCTGACAAGCATTTCTCGGCCATCGCCGCGATCATCGAGAGCCGCGTTGGCATCAAGTTGCCGCCGACGAAGCGCACCATGGTCGAGGGACGGCTACGCAAGCGCGCCCGCGCGCTTGGCCTGGCGGGGGTGTCCGGCTACGGCGCCCATCTGTTCGAGCGCGGCGGGCTCGACGACGAGCTTGTTCACCTGATCGATTGCGTGACCACCAACAAGACCGATTTCTTTCGCGAGCCGAGCCATTTCGAGTTTTTGCGCAATGTCGCCGTGCCGCAGCTGCAGCGGCGGCACGGCTCGCTTCCGGCGGGCCTGAAGGTCTGGAGCGCCGCCTGCTCGACAGGGGCGGAAGCCTACACGGTTGCGATGGTGCTGCAGGACCTGGTGAATGCCGCCAAACCGATCCGCTTCTCGATCCTGGGCACCGACATCTCGACGGAGGTCCTGCGCGAGGCGCGAGCGGCCATCTATCCGCGCCCCTTCGTCGCTCCGGTGCCGCTGGCCATGCAGCAGCGCTATCTCATGAGATCGAAGGATCCGCGGCAGGATGTCGTCAGGGTCACGCCGGAACTGCGCCGAAAGGTCCATTTCGAGCGGCTGAACCTGATGGACGAGAGCTATCCATTCGACCGGGACGTCGACGTCATTTTCTGCCGCAACGTGCTGATCTATTTCGACGGGCCGACTCAGAAAGCCGTCATCGAACGCCTCTTGTCGCATCTGCGCCCCGGCGGATACCTGATGCTTGGCCATTCAGAATCGATGGCGGGCAGTGGCATCGCCGGACTGCAGCAGGTCGTCCCGACCGTCTATCAGGCCGATCCCGCCGCGCTCAGGATGTCAGCAGCATGACCCGCCAACCGATCCGCGTGCTCATCGTCGACGATTCCGCTTCTGTGCGCCAGGTCCTCAGCTCCATCCTGAACGACGATCCGGGCATCGAGGTGATGGGAACGGCGGCCGATGCCTTTGCCGCCGTGCGCCGCCTGCAGAACGAATTGCCCGATGTCATGATCCTCGACATCGAGATGCCGGGCATGGACGGGCTCACCTTCCTGCGCAAGATCATGGCGCAGCGGCCGATCCCGGTAATCATCTGCTCGACCTTGACCGAGGCGGGATCGCGGGCGCTGTTCGATGCGCTCGAAGCCGGCGCGGTCGACGTGCTGCCAAAGCCGCGTATCGACACGCGCAACGCCCTGATCGAGACGGCTGACCGGCTCAGGCACTCCGTCAGGGCGGCCGCGCAGGCGCGGCTGCGCCCCAGGCAGGCACGCCTTCCTGTCGAGAAGAAGCTGACTGCGGATGTCATCATGCCGCCACCGGTCCCGGGACGTGTCCGAAGCGAGACGGATCGCATCGTCTGCATCGGGATTTCGACCGGGGGGACCGAGACCCTGCGGGAGGTTCTCACCGCCCTGCCGGTCACATGCCCCGGCATCGCGGTGGTGCAGCACATGCCCGAAAAGTTCACCGCCGCGTTTGCCCGGCGGCTGAACGGCATTTGTGCGGTCGAGGTCAAGGAGGCCGAGGATGGCGACGAGCTTCGCGCCGGCCGCGTCCTGATCGCGCCTGGAAATCGTCACATGCTCCTGCAGCGCTCCGGCACGCAGTATCGTGTCGCCATCAAGGACGGCCCGCATGTCTCGCGTCACCGCCCGTCCGTCGACGTGCTGTTCCGCTCGGCGGCCCAGTATGCCGGTGCCAACGCACTCGGCCTGATCATGACCGGCATGGGCGACGACGGTGCCCGCGGGCTGCTCGAAATGCGCAAGGCCGGCGCCCACACGCTTGCGCAGGACGAGGAGAGTTGCGTCGTCTTCGGCATGCCGAAGGAAGCCATCGAGCTTGGCGCAGCCCAGCGCGTGGTCGGCCTTGCGCGGGTGCCGCAGGAAATCATGGCCTGGCCGCATCTCGGGCGCGGCGGGGCGGGCGAGATCGCCCAAACCGCCTGAGGGCTGAATCGCAATGCGTTGGGGGCAGAATGTTCCGGAATAACGAAGGACTACCGAGGTTGATCCAGTCGCTCGATGCGAATGCGCGCGCGATCGATGTGACCTTCGCCACAGCCGGGCAGCAGCTTGGCGAGGGCCTGACACTGTTCCAGGCGCTGAACGAGCAGCTCGCGGCCTTGTCAAGCGAACTCGCAGGCAGCGAGATCGAACAGGCCCGTACGGCGCTGCATCGTCTCGCCGGCGAGCTGCGCACGCTGAACGACGACCTTTCCGCCGAAACCAGCGCGCTTCAGGATCTGTCGATCCACAGCCACAACGCCTCTCAGGCCCTGGAACGGCTGCTCGAGCATATGCGGCTCATCACCATCCTCGCACGCAGCGCGCGGATCGAGGCCATCTCCATTCCGATGGTCGGAAGCGATTTCGGCGACTTCGCCGGCGAGATCGGCACGCTGACCACGCAGGCACAGCGCACGATCGAGCGCTGTGCGCGCGATCAGGCGCAGCTCTGCAGCCTTCTTGATTCCGCACTGACGGCGCAGCGCGAATTCGAAGGACGCTATGGCAGATCCCTGGCAGCCCTGGCGGGGAAGCTCGGCCAGACGCTGGCGGAGGTCATCGAGCGCCAGCGCCGCAGCGTCGCGCTGACAGAAGAGGCCGCCGCGATCTCGGGCCGCATCACATTGGCGACCGGAGGCGCCATCATCGCTCTCCAGTCCGGCGACAGCATGCGCCAGAGGCTCGAGCATGCCATTTCCGGGCTGCGCCTGGGTGAGGCGCCTGGAGCGGTCGGCGACCAGGACGGCGAGACACGCGCCGCTTGTGTCAACGTGCTGCTCCGGCTTCAGTCGGCGCAGCTTGAAGCAGCGTCAGGCGCTCTCGGTCCAGATGTCGAAGAGATCAAGAGCGCGCTGATCCTGCTCGACCGCGAGACCACGCAACTGATCGATCTCGTCAGGTCGCTCTATCGCGGCGGCAATGGCGGGGCCGCATCCTTCCTGGTGGAGCTCGAGGCTGATCTGGCCGAGGCCTCAGTGCTGCTGGGCCGATGCGACATCGCCCGTGCGGGCGTCGACCGCGTCACTGAAGCTGTGGCGAGCGTTCTCGACACCTGCCAGGGCACGGTCGAGGCGCTTGCTGCCACCGCCGCGAATATCGTCCTGATCGGCATGAATGCAGGGCTGCGCGCGGCTCGTATCGGCACGGGTGGGCGCAGCCTCGTGGTGATTGCGCAGGAATTGAAGTTCGCGGCCGATCAAGTGTCAGCCGATTCGCGCAAGCTGACTCCAGCCTTCACGCAGATGCAGGCCGCCTCGTCGGTGCTCAAATGCGAGGGGAGACTCGACGCTGCCTATTTCGCCTCCCGCGACCTGACGATGCGCAGCTCGCTCGCAACCATGCGCCATAGTGGCGACCGGCTCGGTGCGAGCCTGGACGAGCTGCTGCGGGAGGGAGAACGGTTCGGCGCCGTGCTCGAGCAGGCCGGATTGTCCTTCTCGAGCACCGGAGCCATGCGTGATCTCATTACGGGGGCGGCGCACGAACTGCTGCGCGCGGCCGGCGCACAACCGCCGGAGACGCATCTGCTCGCGCGGGTCGGAGATTTCATCGAGCAGGAAATCTGGCCGAACTACACCATGGCGGCGGAACGCCATATCCATACCACCGTGCTCGAGGCTTGCGGAGTCGTGGCCGGGGCGCGTGCGCCGATCGCCCTGCCTGCAGAAGCGGATGTCGATGAATTCCTGTTCTGAGCCTGTGCGATCCGGTGGCCCTGCGGCGGCATTAAGTGCAGGTTTACTGACTTTCTTTGTTTCGCTCAAAAGTTGTGCGCTGTCCGGAGCCGTTCACGATTATTGGGCTCCCGCCCGCCTAACAAGACAGCCGCATTACCTTGGAGAAACGTGGCATGCGTCTGGGCGGTTGGGGATTTGTTAAACGGGGCATCGCGGCCGCGCTGGCCGGCCTGATGGCCGGGGTGATGCCGGTTCAGGCCTGCACCAATATACTTCTGATGGCGGCGGATGGAACGCCGGTCTATGGCCGCACGCTGGAATACGCGATCGAGACCCAGTCCGATGTTGTCGTCGTGCCGCGCAACTACGAGTTCGTCGGGACGCGCCCGAGCAATGTGCCCGGCATCAAATGGACGGCGCGTTACGCCTTTGTCGGCGTCATGAGCTTCGGCCAGCCCTTCGTCTCGGACGGCATGAACGAGAAGGGGCTCGCCGGTGGCGCGCTCTATTTCCCCGATTTCGCCAGCTATACGCCGCCTGAGAAGGCCGATGGGCACACCGCGCTGGCACCGTGGGAATTCCTGAGCTGGGTGCTGTCGAATTTCTCGACCGTTGCCGAGGTGAAGGCGGCGCTCGACAAGACTGCGATCATCGATCTGCCTGCGCCGATCGTGAACTTCACGTTGCCCTTCCATTTCCCGATCCATGATGCGACCGGCGCCTCGATCGTCATCGAGCCGATCGACGGGAAGCTGAAGGTCTATGACAACCCGATGGGCGTCCTGACCAATTCGCCGCCCTTCGACTGGCACCTCAACAACATCCGAAACTATGTGAAGATGTCGCCGGTATCGGCCGACCCATTGAAGATCGGTGGGAAGACGTTTGCGCCGTTCGGTCAGGGCTCCGGCTTGCTCGGCATCCCGGGCGACCCGACGCCGCCCTCGCGCTTCATTCGTGCGCTCGGCTATGCCGCGTCGGCGAAGCAGCTTCCCGATGGTCCGCAGACCGTGCGCCTTGTCGAGCACATCATGAACAATTTCGACATCCCGATCGGCTTCATCGACTCGGCTGCGAAGGGTGGTGAGCTCGAATACACCCAGTGGACCTCGGTCGCCGACCTGCGGGCCAAGAAATACTACATCAAGGGCTACAAGGATCAGGTCCTGCGTGCGGTCGATCTGAACAGCTTCGATCTGGATGCGAAGGCCCTGCGGGTTGCGCCGTTCAAGATCAACCTGACGCCGCCGGCGCTCGAATTCGCCAAGTAGCAGCCGGGAACGAGCAGGCAGGAACGAGCAGGAAAGAAAGTTCGGACCTTCGGCCCGCTGCATAAGCCGGCGGCCCGAAGGGGAGGCCTGCAAGCTGAAACTCTGAACGGCCGCGCGGGCATGACCGGCGCGGCCGTTCGTCTATTGGCTATCGAGAGACGGAGAGGGGGAGCGACACCGTGAGCAGACCCACCGTCCCGCGCGCCCTGTTCTCCACGCTGAACTCGCGGAGCACCTTGATGCGCGCCGAGATCGGCGTTTTGCCGATCTCGAAATTATACGCGATCGTTCCACCCAGCGCCGTGGTCCGTCCCTTGTAGGCGCCGAGCTGGGCGCCGGCGCCGCTGTCACCGGTGACCTGCTGATAGTGGTAGCCGATGATGCCGGCCGAAATCGCGCTGGTGATGGCCTTCGACGCGGCCCATTCGACGTGAAACTCGGTTCCTGTCCGGTAGTCCGTCGCGTGATTGGTGCCGTTGAAGGTCACGCCGACCGCTGTGGAGAGGTCGATGCCCGTTTCCGGATCGAACCAGGTCAGGGCGCCGGAGAGGTCGCTCGCCCAGCGATGAAAGGCGAGGTTGGCGAGCTGCCCATTGCGATAGTCGCCGACAGGCACATTGACGAGCGCCGTCGTGCTCCAGTGGAACTTGCCGGAGTGCCATCCCAATGTGGCGGACAGGACGGGGTCCCCGACGATGGTCGCCTTGTCGCGGAGCGAGCGTCCGATGACCGTGTTCGTGCGCGGCGAATCGAGCTCGACGCCCGCCGAGACCGCGACACGCCCGACGGGCAGGACGGCGCCCACCGCAAGATTGCCGCCAAAGGCCTGCCACGGCGTCACCCAGGTTCCATTCAGGAAGTCCGCGCGCGCCTGACTGCGCACATTCGCGATGACCCTGCCGCCCGTCGGAAGCGATTTCCGCGCATCGAGCTTCGCGTCGTAGGAATAGGTGTCACTTTCGAAATAAAATCCGGGCGGAGGCAGATATCCCGCCATCGGCCCGCGACCGCCGAGGAGATAGAAACCCGTGCCATTCTCTGCTGCTTCGGCCGCATGGGGCGCCAGGCCCCAGCAGGCTGCCGCACCGGCCGCGATAAGCGCGCGCGCCGTCCTCAACCCAAGCGCTGTGCGCTTGGTTCCGCCTCGAAGCATAGTCCAGTCGCCCCTCAACATGCGGCAATGCCGCTCGCCAGCCGAATCAATGACGCGACGTTAGGGCGTTTCCCGTCGTGATGGATATGCGGGGCACGACCTCTCGACGGGTTTTGCTCCGCTTACGGCGCCGTGTGGAGATGAAGGGCTGCATGAGCGTGGATGAAGCTTGCCCCGACCATGACAGTCTCGCCGCCGGACGTCGCTGTGCCTCTGGTCCGCGAATGCACCGGGACGTTGGCGGCGTTGGCGATGGCCTCGAAATGGATGCTGATGGCAGCGTCACGGTACAGCCGCGCGCGACCTTAGCGAAGGTCGGCGGGCGCCCGGATCATCATGTCGTCATATCCCCCCTTGGTAGCGAGGGGATGTGGCCTTGCAATCGACTTTTGGAGATCCGCCTGTTGAAGGCAGTCGGCCACAAGTCTTTACAAAACCTAACTCTTCGACGCCGAAGCGATAAAGAGTGGTGCCCAGGAGAGGACTCGAACCTCCACGCCCTTGCGAGCGCCAGCACCTGAAGCTGGTGCGTCTACCAATTCCGCCACCTGGGCAACGGCGGTTCGTTTACGGGGGCGAATGGAGGCTGTCAACGGGGATATCGAGCCGGCATGCGGCTATCTGTGGAATGTTCGCCTTCACAGCGCAGGCCCGATCCACTAGGACAGCGGCAAGTCCTCGGCGGAGCTTGAGAAATATGGCCACCCAGACCCCGTCCTCGCAGCTGATCACGGTTTTCGGCGGCTCCGGCTTCATCGGCCGCCATGTCGTGCGTGCATTGGTCAAGCGCGGTTACCGCGTGCGCGTCGCCGTGCGCCGGCCCGATCTCGCCGGTTTCCTGCAGCCGCTCGGCACCGTCGGACAGATCATGTCGGTGCAGGCGAATCTGCGCTATCCCGATTCGGTTGCTGCTGCGGTTCGTGGCGCGGATGCGGTGATCAACCTCGTCGGCATTCTCCAGGAAGGCGGCCGGCAGAGCTTTTCGGCCGTTCAGGCCAATGGTGCTCGTGCCATCGCGCAGGCCTGCGCTGCCCACGGCATCACCCGTCTGGTCCAGGTTTCCGCAATTGGCGCCGCGCGTGAATCACGTTCCGCCTACGACCGTAGCAAGGCTGAAGGAGAGGCCGCTGTTCTGTCGCTGGTTCCCTCGGCCATCGTCCTGCGCCCCTCGATCGTCTTCGGGCCGGAGGACTCCTTCTTCAACCGCTTCGCTTCGCTCGCCCGGATGCTGCCTGTCCTGCCCTTGATCGGCGGCGGTGAGACCAAGTTCCAGCCTGTCTTCGTTGGCGATGTCGCCGAGGCTGCGGCGCGCGCCATCGACGGGACGATCGCCGGAGGGCGAATCTACGAACTTGGCGGGCCTGAGGTGAAGAGCTTCAAGGAGCTGCTGACCTATGTTTGCGAGGTCACCGGCCGCAAGCGTGTGTTGGCGTCGCTGCCGTTCCCGCTGGCGCGGCTTCAGGCGCGCATTCTGGAGATCGTCAACACCCTGACGCTCGGCTTGCTGCCGGACGAACTGATGCTGACGCGTGATCAGGTCACGCTGCTCGAGATCGATAATGTCGTCTCGAAGCAGGCGAAGGCGGAGGGGCGTTGCTTCGAGGGAATCGGGATCACCCCGACCTCGGTCGAGGCCGTGGTGCCTTCCTATCTCTGGCGTTTCCGCAAGACGGGCCAGTTCGACACAGCCCGCGTCGGCTGAGCCCAGCCTCGCTCAGGGCACCAGCACGATCTTGCCGACCGAACGCCGGCTTTCCAATGCTTCATGCGCGGCGGCGGCCTGCTCCAGAGGAAAGCTGCCGCCGGACAGCACGGTGAGCTCGCCACGCTCGGCCAGGCCAAATAGCGTCGCAAGGTCAGCTTTGACGCCCCCGGCGGCCAGCAGCGGCGGCAGGCTGAAGCCGGCAAGCGATTGATTGCTGGAGATGAGGTTCTGCAGCTGGGCCATGTTCAGTCCGGGATCCCGGGTGTTCAGCGCTCCGAAGAGGACAATGCGGCCAGAAGGAGCAAGCAGCTCCAGGCTGGTCCGTGTCACGTCTCCGCCCGCTGATTCGTAGATGATGTCGGGCCCTGCGCCACCGGTCGCGTCCCGGACCTGAGCGCTCCAATTGGGTTGTGTGTAGTCGACGCCTGCATCGGCCCCGAGGTCCCGGGCGAGGGCCAGCTTGTGCTCGGAGCTTGCCGCGGCGATGACACGCTTCGCGCCTGCACGTTTGGCCATCTGTATGAGCAGGCTGCCGACGCCGCCTGCTGCGGCATTGATCAGGACGGTCTTGCTCGCAGGCTCTGCCTGGCGAACGAGATGGTGCGCTGTCAGGCCCTGCACCATCAGGGCCACGGCCGTTTCAAACGGCAGGCCGCGAGGGAGCGCAACGACGTGAGCCGCATCGACTGCGACATATTCGGCGTAGCCGCCTGAGAAGATGCCGGCTGCGAAGAGCGGGACGGCGACCCGCTCGCCGCGCTGAAAGTCCTGGGCAGCTTCGCCGAGCGCCTCGACCGTGCCGGCGATCTCGACACCGGGGATCATGGGCAGAACGGGCGTTGCGCCATAGCGGTTCTGCCTTTGCAGCGTCTCGAAGAAATTGACCCCGGCTGCCCGGACGCGGATCAGCACCTCGCCGGGGCGAGGGAGCGGTTTCGCGACGTTGGTGGGTACGAGCATATCGGGGCCGCCAAAGCGGTTGATCTGGATGGCCTTCATGGGCGCCTCGCGACAGTGAATGATCCTGCCGGGCGTTCTGGGCTATGATGCGGTCCTGCGACTACACACCGATTTGTCTCTAACAGACCGGAAGGTAACCATGGCCGATCCGATGAAGCGCCTGCCGGTACAGCCGGTCGAGCGCGCACTGAAGGTGATTGCGGGACGCTGGAAGGCGATCATCCTCTACCAGCTCTTCGATCACCCGAGGCGTCTCACGGAGTTGAAGGGGCAGATGCCGCGGATCAGCCAGAAGGTCCTGATCCAGCAACTGCGCGAGATGGAGGAGCATGGGCTCGTCCATCGCGAGATCTTTCAGCAAGTGCCGCCGCGCGTGGATTATTCCGCGACCGCGCTTGGGCTCAGCCTGGAGCCGATCATCCGGTCCCTATGCGACTGGGGGCGCAAGCACGCGGCCGATCTCGACGATCTCGCCAGTCTGTCGGAATGCCGGATTCCTCCCGCCGAGCGAACTGCTGCAGCCTGACGTCGCATTCCATCGCGTGGACCAAGGCGGTCCCGGGGGAGCTGTTCTGGCCCGGCCGGGCCGTCGCTTACAGCATGCTCGGCAGGACGCGGTCCGGCGGCTTGTGGCCGTCCATGAAGGTCTTGATGTTGACGATGACCTTCTCGCCCATATCGGCCCGGCCTTCATGCGTTGCCGAACCCATATGGGGCAGCACGACGATCTTGTGGCTGCGGGCCAGTTTGAGCAGACGCGGATTCACGGCGGGCTCGTGCTCGAACACGTCGAGCCCGGCGCCGGAAAGTTCGCCCGCTTCCAGCATGCGTGCAAGTGCCGTCTCGTCGACGATTTCGCCGCGCGCCGTGTTCACAAGGATGGCATCGGGCTTCATCAGCTTCAGGCGGCGGGCCGAGAGCAGGTGATAGGTCGCCGGTGTATGCGGGCAGTTGATCGACACGATATCCATCCGCGCCAGCATCTGGTCGAGCGAATCCCAGTAGGTCGCGTCGAGTGCCTCCTCGATGCGCGCATCGACGCGCCGGCGGTTGTGATAATGGATCGAAAGGCCGAAGGCCGCGGCCCGCTTCGCCACCGCCTGGCCGATCCGGCCCATGCCGACAATGCCGAGACGTTTGCCGGTGATGCGCCGGCCGAGCATCCAGGTCGGCGACCAGCCGCCCCACTCATCGTCCGAGATGATACGGGCGCCCTCCGAAATCCGTCGCGCCACGGCCAGGATGAGGGCGATCGTCATGTCGGCCGTGTCGTCGGTCAGCACGCCTGGCGTGTTGGTCACGGTGATGCCGCGCTGCACGGCGCTGGCGACATCGATATTGTCGACGCCATTGCCGAAATTGGCGATCAGGCGCAACTGATCGCCTGCCTGGGCGATGATCGCGGCATCGATCCGGTCGGTCACGGTCGGAACCAGCACGTCAGCGGTCTTGACCGCCTCGACCAGCGCAGCCTGACTCATCGGGGCGTCGTCGATATTGAGACGGGCGTCGAACAGCTCGCGCATGCGCGTTTCGACGACGGCGGGCAGCTTGCGTGTGACCACGACCAGCGGCTTCTTCTTCGTCATTGACGGCTCCTCTCCCCGCAGCCCTGCGACAACGCCGCCGTTCCGCCTCAACCCGCCATTAACTAAGGCGTATCAGGAATGAGAACGACGTGTTCACGCGCTGGTTCGTGTCTAGAAGGCGGCGCGTCGGATGACAACATGACCCTTCGCCGGGTACCCGGACCATGGCGGAGCACGAACATGATGCGGAGATGGTGCGGATGAGCGGTCTGATGATGCGGAGCCTGGTTTTGGCGGCGGCAATGCTCGCAAATCTCGGCTCAGGCTCGGCTGTTCTCGCCCAGGACATGACGGCCGGTTCGGTGACCGGGCTGCCGATCCCACGCTATGTCAGTCTGAAGTCGGACCGGGTGAATCTGCGCGAAGGCCCCTCCAAGGAGCATCGCACGAGCTGGGTGTTCCAGCGTGCCGGTCTGCCCGTCGAGATCACCGCCGAATTCGAGACCTGGCGGCGCGTGCGCGATGCCGACGGCTCGGAGGGCTGGGTGTTGCACAGCCTGCTCTCGGGCCGGCGCACGGCCCTTGTCGCCCCCTGGTCGAAGGTCAAGGACGAGGTCTTCACGCTTCATGCGAGCGCCGACGCCGGATCGGCCGTGACCGCCCGCCTGCAGCCGGGCGTGATTGTCAATGTGGTGAACTGCGCGAATTCCTGGTGCCGTGTCGGCGTCGCCAAGATGAACGGCTATATCAAGCAGGAGCGTCTCTGGGGGGTCTATCCGAACGAGAAGGTCGACTGATCCCGTTTCGCGCTACATCCTGGCGAGACGCATGATCGGCGAGCCGCCCGCATCCAGCAGAACGAGCTTGTCCTGCCGCTGGTCGATGCGCCAGCCGCGAGCGGCTTCCAGCGTTGCGAAGAACTTGCTTTCCTGATTCATCGCAGCCGGCGTGCAGGCCATGCGCGTGGAGGCGAGCGGGCCGAAGGCGATCTGGGCCCCGCTGATCGTCGCGCTGCCGCTCATGCGGTTGCAGCCGCCCGTGCCACTGACCTTGCCGTCCGCCGCGAGCTCAAGCACCGATTGCAGCCGGTCCATCACGCCGCCGCCGCGAATATCCTCGGCGAGCCAACGCCCGACGGGAGTGGCTGATCGCGGCGCTGCCGCCTGGTCGCGGGCGACGTGTTCGACCCGGATCGTCGTGTTGTTGCGGCCGCCGTCGAAGACGGTGTGGCGGGTCGTGTTGATGAACAGCAGGCGCTCGCCATCTGTGATGCGCGCCTGCAGGGCATAGGTCCGACGCGGCTCGATCAGCGCGCGGTCGAAGCGCAGCGTGTAACGGATCGGATTGCGGTGCGCCCGAAGGCGTGTCTCGGCAATCGTCTTGGCGGGCGCGTCGGCCAGCGAGACATCGAGCAGGCGGACTTCGACGATTGCCGTCCGTGGCAGCGCGATGCGCTCGCGGAAGAAGACCGTTCCGCGCAATGTCGTCGGCGCGGCGATCGCGCTTCCGGCGGGAGTGACCAGCGCCAGGGCCACGAGGCCGGTCAGGCTGCGGCGGGAGATCAGGGCCTTGCTCGGTTCATGGCTCACGCGTGGTCTCCTCTCGACGCGACAACGCCCGCGCAGAGGGCGCGCAGCAGGGGTGCTGTGAGTGAAGGCTGGACGCGTTGCGTCAGCCGGCGATCTTGCGCAGACGCACGACGACATCGACGCGGGCGATTTCGTAACCGGTCGGAGGCTCCGGCAGCGCAGCGACGTCGACTGCCGAGGCTGGAATATCGATCACCGTATTCTCGCCATCGACCACGAAATGATGGTGGTCGCTATTGTCCGTGTCGAAAAAGGTCTTGGCGCCGTCGATCGCGAGCTCGCGCAGCAGGCCGGCCTGGGTAAACTGGTGCAGCGTATTGTAGACGGTCGCAAGCGACACCGGCACGCGCGCCTTCATCGCTTCCTCATAGAGCATCTCGGCGTTGACGTGCCGGTCGCCCTTGGCGAACAGCAGCCAACCGAGCGAAACGCGCTGCCGTGTCGGACGAAGCCCGACGCGGCGCAGCCGCTGGCGTACGTCATGGAACGGACAGCCCTGCCGATCGCTCGATCCGTAGCCCTGGTTCTGGGAGATCAGATCGCTCATGCGCAGGCTCGGTCTTTCTGGTCTGCAGTGATCGCCGTGTCACGATGATGCGGCGCCTAGTTTAGATGAGATGTAAGGCCTTGCTTCGGCGCTCGCAAGCTTCCGCCAGCCTCCTGACAGGATTCGGGCCCCTCTCCACGCATGATCGCGGCGGATGGTTCGGAGGCTGCCATGTCCGAGACCGCACATCTCTGGCTCTTCTTCAGTCTGGTTTTCGGCATCGTCATCGTGCCGGGCATGGATATGGCTTTCGTCCTGGCGAACGCGCTCGCCGGCGGGCGCCGCTCGGGCCTCTATGCGACGGCGGGAGTGATCGCGGCCGGCATCTGCCATGTCGTGGTGGGTGTCCTGGGCGTGAGTGCGGTGCTTCGGCTCGTGCCGATGGCCTTCGACGTCATGCTGCTGCTGGGTTCGGCCTATATCGCATGGATCGGCCTTGCGTTGCTGCGCGGCGGCGCGTCCTTTGCGCCGGTCCTGGAGACGCGGCGCCGCAATGGCTGGACGGCGTTCCGGCAGGGGGCCTTGACCAATCTGCTGAATCCGAAAGCCTATCTTTTCATGTTGGCCGTCTTTCCACAGTTCCTGAGGCCGGAGGCCGGCGCGATCTGGTTGCAGGCCGCGATCCTGAGCCTGATCATCGCCGGGACGCAATTTGCGGTCTACGGCTCGCTCGCACTCGCTGCGGCAGGCAGCCGCACGGTGCTTGCGGGCAACCGCCAGGCAACCATGCTGGTGGGTCGTGCGGTCGGTGCGCTGCTCGTTCTGGTGGCCGTCATGACGGCCTGGCAAGGCTTGCGCAGCCCGTGATCGCCGATCTTTCGGGCGAAAGACCCGGGTTGCGCCCTTTCGTTTCGGCGCAGGCCCGTGTTACGCACGGCTCCGAGAGCACATGACCATCGCCAATGCCGGATAAGGCTTGGCCAAGCGGTCGATACGGAGCGGGGCAGTATGGAGCGTCAGTCGTCATTCAGCTACGAGGAGATCCTCAGCTGCGGTCGCGGGGAACTGTTCGGACCTGGCAATGCGCAGTTGCCGCTGCCGCCGATGCTGATGTTCGACCGCATCACCGAGATCGCCGAGAATGGTGGTCCTCATGGCAAGGGCTTCGTGCGCGCCGAATTCGATGTCAGGCCGGATCTCTGGTTCTTCGATTGCCATTTCAAGGGCGACCCGGTGATGCCGGGCTGCCTCGGGCTCGATGCGCTCTGGCAGCTTACCGGCTTTTTCCTCGGCTGGCTCGGGCTGCCGGGCCGGGGAAGGGCACTTGGCGTCGGCGAGGTGAAATTCGCGGACCAGGTTCTGCCCAGCGTCAAGCAGGTCGTCTATGGCGTCGAATTCAAGCGGGTCTTCAAGTCCAAGCTTGTGCTCGGCATTGCCGACGGTTGGCTGGAGGCCGATGGCAAGCGAATCTATACGGTCTCAGACATGCGCGTTGGCTTGTTCAAGCCTGAAGGCGCTTGAGTAAAACCGCGCACCGGCCTTGCGCTCGCCGTCTGAGCGGTCCATCTGCGCGTGATTGAGAAGATAGACCGGATCTCCGCGAGGTCCGGTCCGTGACGAGAAAGCCGGAGAAACGAGCATGAGACGCGTTGTGGTCACAGGGATGGGCATTGTCTCGTCCATCGGCAACAATACGCAGGAAGTGCTGTCCTCGCTGCACGAGGCCAAATCCGGCATCGCCTTCATGCCAGAATTTGCGGAGCATGGTTTCCGCAGCCGCGTCGGCGGCGTTCCGACGCTCGACGCCGCCAGCGTGGTCGACCGTCGCGCCATGCGCTTCCATGGTGGCGGTTCCGCCTGGAACCATGTCGCCATGGAGCAGGCGATTGCGGATGCCGGCCTCGAGGCCGGCGAGATCAGCCATGAGCGCACCGGCATCGTCATGGGCTCGGGCGGTCCCTCGACCCGCGCCCTGATCGACGCCTATGACAAGGCGCGCGAAAGCGGATCGTCCAAGAAGGTCGGCCCGTTTGCGGTGCCCAAGGGCATGTCCTCGACCGCGTCGGCTACGCTTGCGACCTGGTTCAAGATCAAGGGCGTGAACTACTCGATCTCCTCGGCCTGCGCGACGTCGAACCACTGCATCGGCAATGCCTATGAGCTGATCCAGTGGGGCAAGCAGGATGTGATCTTCGCTGGTGGCTGCGAGGAACTGGACTGGACGCTCTCCGTCCTGTTCGACGCCATGGGCGCCATGTCGACCGACTTCAACGAGACGCCGTCACGGGCGTCGCGCGCCTATGACGTCAGGCGCGACGGCTTCGTCATCGCCGGTGGCGCCGGCGTGGTCGTGCTCGAGGAACTGGAACACGCCAAGGCGCGCGGCGCGCGCATCTATGGCGAGATCGTCGGCTATGGCGCGACGTCGGACGGTTACGACATGGTAGCCCCCTCCGGCGAGGGCGCGGTGCGCTGCATGAGGATGGCTCTGCAGGGCGTGAAGGCCAAGGTCGACTACATCAACCCTCATGGCACCTCGACCCCGGTCGGCGATGCCAAGGAGATCGAGGCGATCCGCGAGGTCTTCGGCGCCGGCGAGAAGAGCCCGCCGATCTCGGCGACAAAGTCGCTGACCGGCCATTCGCTGGGCGCGACCGGCGTTCAGGAGGCGATCTATTCGCTCCTGATGCTCAATAACGATTTCATCTGCGAGAGCGCCCATATCGAGGAGCTCGATCCCGCCTTTGCCGACATGCCGATCGTGCGCAAGCGCATCGACAATGCCGGCCTTGGTTGCGTGCTCTCGAATTCCTTCGGCTTCGGCGGAACGAATGCGACCATCGTGATGAAGCGGCTGGAGGTCTGAGCCTCCATGCTGTTCATGGTCATCGAGCATTTCGACCAGGCGCGAGTGAAGGACATCTATCGTCGCTTCCACGAGCGTGGCCGCATGATGCCCGATGGCCTGCGCTATGTGGACAGCTGGATCCAGGCGGATCTGGCGCGTTGCTTCCAGGTGATGGAATGCGACGATGTCGCGGTGCTGCAGGAATGGGTGCTGGAATGGAGCGATCTCGCCCGCTTCGAGATCGTGCCGCTGGCATCTTCCAAGGCGACGGCCGCGGCCATCGCCAAACATCTGTAGCAAGAGCCAAGCCGACCCGTCTGATCCAGTCTTTTTCCTGCTTAAGCACCCTTCCAAGACCCGAGTAGAGTCATCCCATGCTCCCCTTGATGCATAACAAGCGCGGCCTCGTCATGGGCGTCGCCAACCAGAACTCCATCGCCTGGGGCATTGCGCGGACCCTCCACGCCCATGGCGCCGAGATGGCCTTCACCTATCAGGGCGAAGCGCTCGGCAAGCGTGTGAAGCCGCTGGCGGAGAGCATCGGATCGAAGCTGGTCCTGCCTTGCGATGTCGAGGATATCGCAAGCGTCGATGGCGCCTTCGCTGCGATCGACGAGGCCTGGGGTGGTGATCCCGAGCGCAACACGCTCGATTTCATCGTTCACGCCATCGGCTTCTCCGACAAGAACGAGCTCAAGGGCCTCTATGCCGACACCAGCCGCGAGAATTTCTCGCGGACCATGGTGATCTCCTGCTTCTCCTTCACGGAAGCCGCCAAGCGCGCCGCCGAGCGCATGCCCAGAGGCGGCAGCATGATCACGCTGACCTATGGCGGATCGACGCGGGTGATGCCGAACTACAATGTCATGGGTGTGGCCAAGGCGGCTCTCGAGGCCAGCATGCGCTATCTCGCCGCCGATTTCGGTCCGCGCGGCATCCGCGTCAACGCACTCTCGCCCGGGCCGGTGCGTACGCTCGCCGGCGCCGGCATTTCGGATGCGCGCGCCATGTATTCATGGCAGCGGGCCAATTCGCCCTTGCGCAAGTCGGTGACGCTCGAGGAGATCGGGGGCTCGGCGTTGTATTACCTGTCGGATCTGTCGGGCGGCGTGACCGGTGACGTTCATCACGTCGATGCCGGCTATCACGTCACCTCGATGCCGGTGCTCGAAGGTTTGCGCGCGGCTGATAGCGGTAACGGCGAGTAGCCGAAGCCGATTTGGGTCTTCATCATCGGGCCGGCTCGGATTATCTTCGAGGCGGTGGAACCCGAGGGGCGTCCGGCGGTTCCGCTTGTGATCCTCGGAGGACGGCCATGGTCATGGTGAAGTACGAGATCGTCGAGCACGATGGCGGCTGGGCCTACAAGGTCGGCGGTGCGCTGTCCGAGACCTTCCGGTCGCATGACGCTGCGCTCAAGGCGGCCAACAAGGCGGCTGCCCGGCAGAAGCGACCCGGCGTCACCGACGGGATCGTCTACCAGGATGCCCGGGGCGACTGGCACGAGGAACTCGCGCAGGGCAGCGATCGGCCCCATACCTGGATCGTCGACAAGCCGTGAGCACGCTCAGCCACTGCATCTGCGCGGCCTGGCTGCGCCGGCGCGAGTGTCCTTGGGCGCATCCGAACCGGCATCCCGAGCGCGACAGTGCGTGTCGACACCAGCCTGCAATGCACCGGCAATCCCCAGGTCGACCTTGAGCCTGAGCCGCCAGCCTTCGGCGCGGCATAGGATACCCAAGGTCCCGAATGACTGTTTCAGTGATCCCGCCGATCGATGTTGTGGCGCAGGTGATGCCGGCGGCCAGCGAGTTTCGCGAGCCGCCCCGCGAAGCGTGGTACTGCGCCAAGAGCAAGGGACGGCTCGCTCCCGGCGCCCGCGAGAGCGTGACGATCCTTGGCGAACAGATCGTGATCGGTCGCAGACGCAGCGGTGAGGTCTTCGCCTTGCGTGATCGTTGCCCGCATCGGGGCGCGCCGCTATCGCAAGGACAGTTCGACGGGGTGGCTCTCACATGTCCCTTCCATGGCTGGCGCTTTGGCACGGACGGACAGTGCCTGGCCATGCCGACCCTGGTTCATGATGATGCGACCGATCCCGGGCAGGTCAGAGTCCAGGGCTTTCCGGTGCGAGAGGCGGACGGCATCATCTGGGTCTATCTGGGCTCGCAGCCGGCCGAGGCCCCGCCGGTTCCCGAGCTGATACCGCGGCGCGTACCGCGGTGCCGCGTCGCCGTTTCCGTGCTGGTCGAGGCCTCCTACGATCTATGCGTGCTCAGCCTGATCGACCCTGGCCATGTCGGCTACGTCCATAATTCCTGGTGGTGGCGGCCAACCGCGACGGCGCGGGAGAAGTCCAAGGACTTCGCCCCTCTGCCATTTGGCTTCCGGATGACGGCCCATACGGCGGCGGCGAACTCCAGGGGCTATCGGTTGCTCGGCCGGCCGCAGACCGAAGTGGATTTCCTGTTGCCGGGACAACGGATCGAGCGGATCACGGTGGGCAACCGTACCATCGTCAACGCGACCTTCGCGACGCCGATCGATGCGAAGCGGACGCTGCTGACGAATGTGCTGCTCTCCGACCTGCCGCAACTGGCGCCGCTGGCCCTGCCGATCCGCTGGGCGGCCCGGGCCTTTCTGCGTCAGGACCAGGATATTCTGGAACTTGCCCAGCAGGGTCTCGAGCGCAAGCCGACAATGCTGCTGATGGGTCAGGCTGACCGGCTGGCGCAATGGTATTTCCGGCTGAAGCGTGACTATGCCGCGGCCCGGCGCACGGGCGTGGCATTTCAGAATACGTTGGCACCCGAGCGTTTGCGCTGGCGCACCTGACCTGTTGCAAGGTTGATCAGGGCCGCGAAGCGCGGCCCGGCCGCTGACTGATCCAGACTATCGGCATCTCGCTTTGGTCGGGCTCAGCCAGACTGACCGGTTACGTGCGCGACTGAGCCGTTCTCTTTCATCCCGTGGTCCGTCCGCGCTGCAGCGGTGAACGCCGCAGCGCGTGAGGGACAAGCTCGATCAGAGACCGAGCTTCTTCTTGCGCTGGCCGAGTGTCCGCAGGCGTAGCGCGTTCAGGCGGATGAAGCCCGCCGCGTCGCGGTGGTCATAGGCGACTGCGCCTTCCTCGAAGGTCACCAGATCCTGGTCGTAGAGCGAATAGGGGCTGGAGCGGCCGACAACGTGGACGCCGCCCTTGTACAGCTTCAGGCGAACCTGGCCGGCGACGAATTCCTGGCTCTTGTCGATCAGCGCCTGCAGCATCTCGCGCTCGGGCGAGAACCAGAAGCCGTTATAGATCAGCTCCGCATATTTCGGCATGATCTCGTCCTTGAGATGGGCCGCGCCACGGTCGAGCGTGATCGACTCGATCGCCCGGTGCGCCGCGTGCAGGATCGTGCCGCCGGGCGTCTCGTACATGCCGCGCGACTTCATGCCGACGAAGCGGTTCTCGACGAGGTCCAGGCGGCCGATGCCGTTGTCGCGGCCGAGATCGTTCAATTTCGCCAGGAGCGTGGCGGGCGAAAGCGAGACGCCGTCGATGGCGACCGCATCACCCTTGGCGAAGTCGATGGTGATATAGGTCGGCTTGTCCGGCGCGTCCTCAGGCGAGATCGTGCGCGAGTAGACGTAATCCGGCACTTCCTGCGCCGGGTCCTCCAGCACCTTTCCTTCCGAGGAGGCGTGCAGCAGGTTGGCGTCGACCGAGAAGGGGGCCTCGCCGCGCTTGTCCTTGGCGATCGGGATCTGGTGCTGTTCGGCGAAGGCGATGAGCTGCTCGCGCGAACGCAGGTCCCATTCGCGCCAGGGCGCGATCACAACGACATCGGGCTTCAACGCATAGGCGGTGAGTTCGAAGCGGACCTGGTCGTTGCCCTTGCCGGTCGCGCCATGGGAGATGGCGTCGGCGCCGACCCTCTCGGCGATCTCGATCAGCTTCTTGCCGATCAGCGGGCGAGCGATCGATGTCCCGAGCAGGTAGACGCCTTCATAGGCGGCATTGGCCCGGAACATCGGGAAGACGTAGTCGCGGACGAATTCCTCGCGCAGGTCCTCGATATGGATGTTCTCGGGCTTGATGCCGAGCAGCAGCGCCTTCTGGCGAGCGGGCTCCAGCTCCTCGCCCTGGCCGAGATCGGCGGTGAAGGTCACCACCTCGCACTCATAGGTGGTTTGCAGCCATTTCAGGATGATCGAGGTGTCAAGGCCGCCGGAATAGGCGAGCACGACCTTCTTCACGCGCTTGTCGGACATCGATGATCTTCCTGCTCTGACGGCATGTTTCCATGCCGGGGACGCTTCGACTGTGGATGGCCCTGTTTTCGGCTCAATGGCGCACTATCGCAGCCCTCGGGACGACGCAATCGGAACCTTCTGATCGATCAAACGTCATCCCGTGATGGGTCGGTATCAACGATGCCGATTGTGCAACACGCGTCCTGCGTGCTTGCAGTCGCGCCGCGACAGGTCGAAGCTTCCCGAGCGCGACTCAAACCGATGACCGACCTGGAGGCTGAATGCCGAATCGTCCCGTCCTCGACTTCTGGTACGAGTTCGCGTCACCCTATTCCTTTCTGAGTGCCTTGCGGGCTGAAGCCGTGGCAGACGAAGCGGGAGTGGCGCTGCGTTGGCGGCCCTTCCTGCTGGGGCCGATCTTTGCCGGCCAGGGCTGGACGACGTCACCTTTCAACCTGTTCCCGAACAAGGGCCGCTATATGTGGCGCGATCTCGAGCGCCAGACCGCCCGTGCCGGCATCAAGCTTGTCCGGCCCAACCCGTTTCCACAGAATTCCCTCGTCGCGGCGCGCGTCGCGCTCGCAGGGCGCGAGGCAGGCTGGATGCCCGCCTTTTCGAAGGCGCTGTTCAGGGCGGCGTTCTGCGAGGGACGAAACATTGCCGAGGAAGCCGTATTGGTCGCGGCACTGAAGGAGGCTGGCGCGGATCCCGGCTCCGCGTTCTCGGCTTCGCGCAGCGAAGAGGTCAAGGGCAGGCTGAAGGCCGAGACCGAACTCGCGAAATCGCTCGGGATCTTCGGCGCGCCGGCCTTCGTCACTGGCGATGGCGAATTGTTCTGGGGAGATGACCGGCTGGGCGAGGCCCTCCGCTGGGCCCGGGATGGGCGTTAGTTTATGGGGCCGGTATCCGGTCCGATGAACCAACCGTCTGTGTTTGCACCGGCCTTTCCAAAGGACTGCAATCCACTTTTCGGACCGATGCCTTGAGCACGAGGCTGCCGCTGGTCAGTCCTGCGGCCTGGCGCCCCACGGACCGCGCGCCGTCCCGACCATGGTCGGCAGATCCTGACGCTCTGCCATTCTGGGCGGATGCGGAGGCATCGCCGGCATCCGGCCCCCTGCCGTCTCGACGAGCGCCTGCACGCGTTTGGTGATCGAGGGATGTGTCGAGAACAGGTCGGCGAAATCGTCGGGGTCGTTCTCGAAGCACATGTCCATGACACCCGACGGCACTCCGTCGATATCGGCGCGCCCGGCAATCTTGAGCAGAGCGGAGATCATCGCGTCCGGATTCTTGGTCAGCTCGACCGCTCCGGCATCGGCCAGATACTCGCGCGAACGCGACAGCGACAGGCGGATCACCACGGCGAGCAGCCAGGAGATTGCGATGATTGCGACGCCGAGCAGGATGGCGACGCCGCTGCCCTTCTTGTCATCGTTGGACGAGACCCGCACGCGCCCGACGCTGCGGAAGATGATCTCGCCGATGAACGAGATCACGCCTGCGATCACCACGGCGATGATCATCATCCGGACGTCGCCATTGCGGATATGGGTCAGCTCATGTGCAAGAACGGCCTCGATCTCATCATCCGTGAGGGTCTGGATCAGGCCGGTCGTGACCGTGACGGTGAACTGCTTGTCGTTGACGCCGCTGGCGAAGGCATTGAGGGCCTCGCTTTCAACGATCGAGAGCCTGGGCACGGTGAGCCCTCGCGAGATGCAGAGGTTCTCCAGCATCCGGTAGAGCTTGGGGTTCTGCTCCCGCGTCACGCCCTTGGCGCCGGTGACCGCACCGATCAGCCCGACATTGATCTTGAAGCCAATGAAGACCCAGGCCGTGGCTGCGAGCGTGATGAACGGAAACCAGGACCAGAACAGGTGGATCGTCTCTGAATAGACGCTCTGTCCGCGCGCGACCCCGCCATAGCCATAGGCAATCAGGATCAGGCCGTAGCTCGTCAGATAGACCAGCAGGAACAGGCCGGCGATCAGGAAGCCCGACCTGATCCGGTTGTTGCGCATATGGGTATAGAGCCCGAAGGCCTGACCCGGCATGGCGCCGCTCCGTTGCCGCTCTCGAGCCGGTCAGAACTTCACAGTGGGGGCGACATCGAGCTGCGCGCGTGCCTGCTCGCCTACATCGAAGAATTCCCGCGGGGTGAAACCCATCTGCGGCGCGAAGAACACGGCCGGAAAAGCCTGGATCGCAGCGTTGAACTCGCCGACGGCGTTGTTGAAGAAGCGTCGCGCCGCCGCGAGCTTGTCCTCGACATTGCTGAGTTCGCTCTGGAGCTGCTGGAAATTGGCGCTTGCCTTGAGGTCGGGATAGGCCTCGGAAAGAGCGAGCAGGCGGCCGAGCGCGCCGGAAAGCTGCTGTTCCGCCGCTGCCTGGGCTTGCGGGCCCTGGGCCGACAGGGCCGCGTTGCGTGCCTTGACGACAGCGTCGAAGGTCTCGCGCTCATGCGAGGCGTAACCCTTCACGGTCTCGACAAGGTTCGGGATCAGATCGTGGCGCTGCTTCAGCTGGACGTCGATATCGGCGAAGGCCTGGTTGACCCGCTGCCGCATCGCAACGAGCCCGTTATAGGTCATGACAAGATAGATGGCGGCGGCCGCAAGGAGCCCGAGAACGATCCAGCCCATGAATTCCTCCTCAGCGCCGGACAGCGCGGCGCGCAAGGTGGCATGAAGAGCAACTCCGGGGAAGCGGGGCCGGGCGCCGATTCTTAAAGGACCTAGGGAGCGCCGACGTCCCGTTTCGGTTCCTCCAGATGCCACCATCCGGGCCGCCCCTCGCGATAGCTGTGAGAGGTCGGCATCAGCTCCGCCGAGAGCGGCTTGTCGAAACTGCCGAGGAGCAGCGCAATGACGGGATCGTCATCGACTGCGCCGATGCTGCTGCCGCAGGCCGGACAGAAGGCCCGGCTCGAATAGTCCGACGAACGGAAAAGCGACGGCGCCCCGCCGGGGCCGGTCCAGGCGATTGCGTCTCTGGCGAACTCGACCCAGGCGACGGTCAGTGCTCCCGTATGGCGCTGGCATAGGGTGCAGGAGCAGGTGTGCGGCTTCTCGGCGGGGCCCTTGGCCTCGAAGCGGATCGCGCCGCAAAGGCATCCGCCGGTATAGTGCGTCGGCTTGGCCATTCGCCGGGTCGTCATGATTCGCTGCCCCAATTCCGGCGGTGTCCTCACCGTCGGTTCGCCCTATCCCGTCGCCGGGTGGACTGAAACCCCCATCGGAGTATGTCCAACGCGATTGCCGGGTGCTGCGGAGCGATGAATGACTGGATGTGACATGGCCGAAATCACCATACGCCTCGCCGTGCCGCGAGATGCCGTCCGCCTTCCGGAGATCGAGCGTTCTGCCGGCCAGATCTTCCGAGCGGTGCCAGAGCTGGCCTGGATCGCGGACGATGCCGTGATGTCGGCCGAGGCCCATCGTGCCAGCATCGTCGCTGGCACGAGCTGGGTTGCTCTTGACGTGGCAGGCGACGTCGTCGGCTTCCTCAGTGCCGAGCGGATCGACGCCGAATTGCATGTCTGGGAGCTGGCGGTCCGTGCAGAACACCAGGGCAGGGGCATCGGCACTCACTTGGTTGGCGCAGCCACCGGCCATGCCAGGGCGAGCGGGCTGCGGGCCCTCACACTCACCACCTTCCGCACCCTGGCCTGGAATGAACGCTTCTATACTCGGCTCGGCTTCGTGACGCTCGAAGGCGGCGCGGTCGAGGGACGGCTCGGCGCCGTCCTGGAGCGCGAAGGGATACTCGGGCTCCCCATCGAGCGCCGCTGCGCCATGCGCCTCGACCTGATCGCGAGCAGCTGACGGGCAAAACTCTTGCCGTGCGTCGCTTGATCGACTACATCCGCCTCGTCCGAAGGGCCGTGATCGATCACAGCCGGGGGCGGCCTTTGAGGCTGGCTCCCGTTTGGTGTTGGGGGCGAGTTCGTCGGATACGGATCATGTTCGACGGCTCAGCGCCGCCAGCCTCCCTGCGAGGCAGCCTCCATGAGGCGCCGTCGGAGACGGTCCGGACCGCAGCACCAACCCAAACGGCGCTTGCCGGCTATCGCGGGATACGCGACCGGCGTCAGGAGAATGCATGTCAGCCGTAGAAAGCTATCACGCGGGTCGCGAGGATTTCGCCGCCCTGCTCGAGGAATCCTTCGCCCGTAACGACGCGCTTGAAGGTTCCGTTATCAAGGGCATCGTCGTCGCCATCGAGAAAGATATGGCGATCATCGATGTCGGCCTGAAGACTGAAGGCCGCGTCGCCCTCAAGGAATTCACCGGCCCCGGCCGCGACCAGGAAATCAAGGTCGGCGACGAGGTCGAGGTCTATCTCGACCGGGTCGAGAACGCCCTCGGCGAAGCCGTGATCTCGCGCGACAAGGCTCGCCGCGAAGAAAGCTGGGTCAAGCTCGAGAAGGCCTATGAGGCTCGCGAGAAGGTCACCGGCATGATCTTCAACACGGTCAAGGGTGGCTACACCGTTGACCTCGACGGCGCCGTCGCCTTCCTGCCGCGTTCGCAGGTCGACATCCGTCCGATCCGCGACGTCGGCCCGCTGATGGGCCAACCGCAGCCGTTCGAGATCCTCAAGATGGATCGTCGTCGCGGCAACATCGTCGTTTCGCGCCGCACGGTTCTCGAAGAGACCCGCGCCGAGGCCCGTTCCGAGCTGGTCGCCAGCCTCGAAGAGGGTCAGGTCATCGACGGCGTCGTCAAGAACATCACCGAATACGGTGCGTTCGTTGACCTCGGCGGCATCGACGGCCTGCTGCACGTGACCGACATGGCCTGGCGCCGCGTCAACCATCCGTCCGAGGTCGTAACCATCGGTCAGACGGTCAAGGTCAAGATCATCAAGATCAACCAGGAGACGCACCGCATCTCGCTTGGCATCAAGCAGCTGCTGGCCGATCCGTGGGATGGCATCGCCGCCCGTTATCCGGTCGGTGCGCGCCTCAAGGGCCGCGTCACCAACATCACGGACTACGGCGCGTTCGTTGAAGTGGAGCCGGGCATCGAAGGCCTCATCCACGTCTCCGAGATGTCCTGGACCAAGAAGAACGTCCACCCCGGCAAGATCGTCTCGACCTCGCAGGAAGTCGACGTTGCGATCCTCGAGGTCGATCAGGTCAAGCGCCGCATTTCGCTCGGTCTCAAGCAGACCCTGCGCAATCCGTGGGAGGTCTTCGCCGAGACCCACCCGTCGGGTTCGGTGGTCGAGGGCGAGGTCAAGAACAAGACCGAGTTCGGTCTCTTCCTGGGTCTCGAAGGCGACATCGACGGCATGATCCATCTCTCCGATCTCGACTGGAACCGTCCGGGCGAGCAGGTCATCGAGGAATACAAGAAGGGCGACATGCTTCAGGCTGTCGTTCTCGATGTGGACGTCGAGAAGGAGCGTATCTCGCTCGGCCTGAAGCAGCTTGGCGGCGATCCCTTCGTGGATGCCGGCGAGTTCAAGAAGGGCCAGGTCGTCACCTGTGAGGTGATCGAGGTCAAGGAAGCCGGTCTCGACGTCAAGATCACCGGCACCGACATGACCACCTTCATCAAGCGCGCCGAAATCGCACGCGAGCGCTCCGAGCAGCGCCCCGAGCGCTTCGCGGCTGGCGAGAAGGTCGATGCCCGCGTCATCCTGTTCGACAAGAAGGCTCGCAAGATCCAGGTGTCGATCAAGGCGCTGGAAATGGCCGAAGAGAAGGAAGCGATCGCTCAGTTCGGTTCGTCCGACTCCGGCGCCTCGCTTGGCGACATCCTCGGCGCGGCCCTCAAGAAGGCCAGCACCGAGAAGAAGTGATCTTCGGGCCGCGCCTCGCGGCCTGACACATCCATCAGCCCGCGCGGAGAAATCCGCGCGGGCTTTTGTTTCGGCGAAAGGAAGCGGCATGAACGACATCGCGATCGGCATCGATTTCGGCACCACCAACAGCGTGGTCGCCCTGGCACGGCCGGATGGTTCGGTTTCGACCCGCAGCTTTACGACGAAGCAGGGCGCCGTCGACGCCTACCGCTCGGCGCTGATGTTCTGGCGCGAGGGGCGGCCGCCGCAGGCCCGTGTCGTTCATGTCAGCGGACCTGACGCGCTCGACATGGCGCTGGGCATGACGACCGAGCATCGCTTTCTGCAATCGTTGAAGACGCATCTGTCCAGCCGCGCCTTCCAGGAGACGCGTCTGTTCGGAAAACTGTATCGGCTCGAGGACCTGATCGGCGTCTTCCTCGCCGATCTCAGTGCCGGGCTCGACGATCTTTCGGAGACGCCACTGATCTCGGGGCGCCCCGTGGTCTTCGCCGGCGAGCGTCCGGACGAGGAACTGGCCGTGAAACGCCTGTCGGCCTCCTATGCGAAGGCTGGCATGCCCAAGGTCGATTTCGCCTATGAACCGCTCGGCGCGGCCTATTGGTATGCGCGCGACCTGAAGACGCCCCAGACCATGCTGGTAGCCGATTTCGGCGGCGGCACGAGCGACTTCTCCGTGATGCGCTTCGAGCCTGGCGGGACCGGGCGGCTGGAAGCGATCCCGCTCTCGCATGCCGGTGTCGGCGTCGCCGGTGACACCTTTGACTATCGCATCATCGAACATGCCGTCTCGCCCCGGCTCGGCAAGGGCTCGCAGTATCGTTCCTTCGAGAAGCTGCTGCCGATACCAGCCCATTACCACGCGGCCTTCGCGCAATGGCACCGGCTCTCGCTGATGAAGAGCCGCGAGACCATGGCCGAGCTCAAGGCGCTGATCCGCGACGCGGTCGAGCCCGGCAAGCTCGAGGATCTGCTGACCGTGATCGAATACGATCTTGGCTATGAACTCTATCGCGCCGTCTCAGCAGCCAAGGTTGCGCTGTCGTCGCAGGACGAGACCGTGCTGAACTTCCGCCAGATGGATGTCAGCATCGAGGGGACGATCCACCGGACGGATTTCGAAAGCTGGATTGCCGAGGACGTCGCGTCCATCGAGGCGGCGCTCGATCGTGCCCTCGTCGAAGCCAAGGTCGAATCCGGTGCGATCGAGGCCGTCTTCATGACCGGCGGAACATCGCATGTGCCGGCCGTGCGTGCCCTGTTCGATCGTCGCTTCGGTTCGGAACGTGTTCACATTGGTGATGCCTTCCGGTCTGTCGCAAGCGGCCTTGCCCTGTTGGCGCTCGACCGGCAAAGAGCGACGCTCGACGCCTGAGGCCGAGCGTCGCCTTGCCCCGCCGCTGCGGCGAGGCTACATCACGGGCCCAGCCAGCGTCCGTGACCACAGGAGCGTTTACCCCATGTCGTCCGATGCAGACCTGCTCGCCGACCGCCGCAACCTGCGGCGCAAGCTGACGCTCTGGCGCCTGCTCGCCGTACTTGGCGTCATCGCGGCGGCTGTTGTCGCGGGGCTGGCCTGGAGCGGCAACGCACCCGGTTCGACCTCCCGTGCGCATATCGCCCGGGTCACCATTTCGGGTTTCATCTCCGGGGACAGGCGTACGCTCGATCTCATCAAGTCGCTCGAGGACAGTCGGGCGTCCGCCGTCGTGGTTCGGATCGACAGCCCCGGCGGCACCACCAGCGGCTCCGAGGCTTTGCACATCGCGCTGCGCAGTCTGGCGGCCAAGAAGCCGATGGTGGCGGTCGTTGACGGGCTCGCCGCCTCGGGCGGCTATATCGCGGCGATGGGCGCGGACCGCATCGTTGCACGCCAGACCTCGCTCGTCGGCTCGATCGGCGTGCTCTTCCAGATTCCCAATGTCGGCCGGCTGCTCGACACCGTCGGGGTCAAGGTCGAGGAAATCAAATCGAGCCCGCTGAAGGCGGCGCCGAACGGCTTTGAGCCGACCTCGCCTGAGGCGCGCGCCGCTCTGCAACGCGTGGTCGAGGACAATTACGATTGGTTCAAGCGCCTTGTCGGGGATCGCCGCAAGCTCGGAGAGACCGAGATTGCCGTTGTATCCGACGGCCGCGTCTATTCCGGCCGGCAGGCCGTCGGCCTCAAGCTGGTCGACGAGATCGGCGGCGAGCCGGAGGCGATCGCCTGGCTCGAGCGCGAGAAGAATGTCGCGAAGGATTTGCCGGTGCGTGATTGGCGCCGCCGTAACGAGTCGTCCTCGTTTGGCCTATGGAGCGCCGGCGAGGCGATGGCCCGGGCAGCCGGTCTGGAATCCCTGGCCGTGATCCTTGCGCGGGCTGCCGATCAGCCGGTTGGCCTTCGGCTTGACGCGCCCTTGGCGCTCTGGCAGCCTGTCGCCGAAAAGTGATGTTGATACAATCGGTTATATTGGACACATGATAAAATCTGAACTCGTTCAACGCATCGCCGAGCGCAACACTCACCTCTACCAGCGCGATATCGAGAACATCGTCACGGCTATCCTCGACGAGGTCGTCAAGGCGCTGGGGCGAGGGGACCGTGTCGAACTGCGCGGCTTTGGTGCATTCTCCCGCAAGGCCCGCGCCGCAAGGGTCGGCCGCAATCCTCGCACCGGTGATGCGGTCGAGGTCGAAGAGAAGTTCGTGCCCGTCTTCAAGACCGGCAAGGAGCTTCGCCAGAGGCTGAACGGCAAGCACTGACATCCGGTCGGATGTCGGGCCTGGTCGTGCGGCACGCGAGGAAAAACCCATGAAAGCTTTCTTCAAGGCGCTGATCCTTGTGCCGGTCGCCTTGGCGATCGTCCTCTTCTCGATCGCGAACCGGGCTCCTGTGCGCGTCTCGCTCGATCCGTTCAGCCGCGACGCGCCGACGCTGGCCTTTGATCTGCCGCTCTTCGCGGTGGTTCTCGCCGCGATTGCCGCCGGCGTCCTGATCGGCGGCCTCGCCTCTTGGATCGCTCAGGGCAAGTATCGCAAGGCGGCTCGGCGCAATCGTCGCGAGGCCGAGGCTCTGCGCAGCGAGGCGCAGTCATTGCGGGCCGCCGTGCCCGATTCCGCCCTGCCGGCTTTGACCAGCCGCAACAGCTGATTGACGAAGGACAGATGCGCGTTATCCCAGCGGCGGAGATCGACCGCCTTCTCACCTTCCCCGCCTTGATCGATGCGCTGGACGGAGCCTTTCGCGGCGACATCGTCACGCCTGTGCGCCATCACCACGAGATCGAACGGCCGGCCGATCACGCCACGCTTCTGCTGATGCCGGCCTGGACCGGGCCGACCGCGCCGGAGGCTTTCCTCGGCACCAAGGTCGTCACGGTCTATCCGTCGAACGGCTCGCTGAGCCTGCCGAGCGTGATGGGCACATACTTGCTCATGAACGGTTCGACGGGCGCGCCGCTTGCCGCGCTTGATGGCGCGCGCCTCACGGCCTGGCGGACGGCTGCGGCTTCCGCGCTTGCCGCGCGTAAGCTCGGGCATCCCCATGGCAAGCGCATGCTGATGGTCGGGTCGGGCGCCCTGGCGCCGTTCCTGATCAAGGCGCACAGCTCCGTGCGCGATTTCGAGGATATCGCCATCTGGGGCCGCCGGCGCGAGGGAAGCGAGGCGGTGGTAGAAGCCCTGGCCGCGGAGGGGATCACCGTGCGCGTCAGCGACGACCTGGAGGGCGACGCACGGCAGGCGGACCTGATTTCCTGCGCGACTCTTTCACGAGAGCCCATTGTCATGGGCCGCTGGCTGAAGCGCGACGCCCATCTCGACCTCGTCGGCGCCTTCAATCTGTCGATGCGCGAGGCCGATGACGAGGCACTGCACCGTGCGCGCGTCTTCATCGATACCGAGGCCGCCCTGAAGGAGGGCGGGGACGTTGCGGTCGCGATCAAGGCCGGTGCCTATGAGGCGGACAAGGTCGCCGGCACGCTGGCTCAGCTCTGCCGCGGCGAGGTCGCCGGGGCCAATGAGGATGGCGAGATCACGCTGTTCAAGTCGGTCGGCACCGCGATCGAGGATCTGGCTGCGGCCATGCTGGTCTGGCACCTCGCCAATTCCAGCTGAAGCCCGTCAGACACGGACGGGCACGCCTCCGATTGCACCAAGTAGCCAAAGCACCAGCACGACCATCAGAACGGCGCCGACGACACCGCCGAGGCCGGCATTGCCGTAGCTGCGATGGCCATAATACCCGCCGCCGCCAAGCAGCAGGATGACCAGCAATACGATGACAAGAGTGGACATGACGCGCTCCCTTTCTCATGTGAAGCGCGCCGCCGGGGCGCGCCGTCTGTGAGGGGAGAACGTCCCGCCGGTGCTCAGGGTTCCAAACCGGCGATGCCTGGCGTGCGAAGGATTTACTCGACCTTGACGCCGACTTCTCGGATCAGGTCGCCCCATTTCCTCATCTCGACCTGAAGGAACGCGCCGAGCTCTGCCGGTGTGTTGCCGACGGGTTCTGCCGCCAGCAGGTCCATCTTGGCACGAAGCGCCGGATCGGCGAGCCCGGCCTTGGTGTCGGCGTGGATCTTGTCGATGACGGCCTGCGGTGTCCTTGCCGGCGCGAAGAGCGCGAACCAGGAGGAGACATCGAAGCCCGGAACGACCTCGGCAATCGGTGCGAATTCCGGAGCAGATGCCGAGCGCTTTGCCGTGGTGATGCCGAGGCCGCGGATCGAGCCCGAGCGGACATGCGGGAGGGCCTGGGTGATGTTGTCGAAGATCAGGTCGACCCGCCCGCCGATCAGGTCCTGCGTTGCTTGCGCGGTTCCGCGATAGGGCACGTGGACCATCTTGGTGCCGGTCAGTTTCTGGAACAATTCGCCGGAGAGATGGACCGAGGTCCCGACGCCGGATGAGGCATAGGTCAACTTGCCGGGATTGGCCTTGGCATAGGCGACGAGCTCGGCGGTGTCCTTGACCGGGAGATCCTTGTTGACGACCAGCAGGTTCGGCACCAGCGCGACCATGGTGATGGGGGCAAGATCCTTGGCCGGGTCGTAGTTCAGCTTGGCGTAGAGATACTGGTTCGTCGCCATGCCGACGGAGACGATCAGGAAGGTGTCGCCATTGGGCTCCGCCTTGGCGACGACATCGGTGCCGATATTGCCACCGGCACCGGGTCGGTTCTCGACGACGATATTTGTGCCCCATGCCTGACCCAGCTTGTCGGCGACGAGGCGCCCAAGCACGTCCGTCGCACCCGCTGGCGGGAAGGGCACGACGAGTTTCAGGGTTCGGCCCTGCGGCCAGGAGCCTTGTGCGAAGCTCGCCTGACCGGGCAAGGCCAGGCTTGCACCAAGCCCTCCAAGCAGCGCGCGGCGGTCGATCGTGGCGTCCGTCATCAGCGTCATCTCCTCCCCTTGGCGCGCGATCTTGTTCTGGGCGGGGGCCCGATCGCTGCGCGACCAAGGCTGCAACCTCCCGTAGGCGTTGTCCATGCCCGGCGCCTGTGACGCTTCTCTCGCTTGACCTCGTCCGGAAAACCCGGCGTTCTCGGGCAATGCACCGTCCGAATCGTCCGCTCCTGGCCTTCTCCGTCTTGCTCCTGGCCGCGCTGACTGCGCCGGTCGTGCATGCGCAATCGACTGCGGAGGAGGAAGCCAAGCGCCGGGCTGCCAATATCGCGGCCTTTCCCGAGGCGGCGCGCGCCCTGTTCGGGCAGAAGACGACGCCGGCCAGCATGCAGGCCCGTGCCATCGGCTCCTATGCGAGGGGGTGTCTCGCCGGTGCGACGGCGATGCCGGTCGACGGCGAAAGTTGGCAGGTGATGCGGCTGGCCCGGAACCGCAATTGGGGCCACCCAGCGCTGATTTCCTATCTGGAGGCGCTCGCCCGCAACGTCCCCAGGATCAACGGCTGGCCCGGCCTGCTGGTTGGCGACATCTCCCAGCCGCGCGGCGGCCCGATGCTGACCGGCCATGCTTCGCACCAGATCGGCCTCGATGCCGATGTCTGGCTCACGCCGATGCCGAAGCAGCGCCTCGACAGTGACGCGCGCGAGAATATGTCGGCGGTGAACATGGCGCGAGCCGACTGGCGCGATGTCGACCCGAAGAACTGGACGCCCGCCCATACCAAGCTGATCAAGTCCGTGGCTGCCGAACCGCGTGTCGAGCGCATCTTCGTCAACCCCGCACTCAAGGTTGCATTGTGCCGCGAGGCCGGTGCGGATCGCTCATGGCTCGAGAAGGTCAGGCCGATGTGGGGCCATAACTATCATTTCCATATCCGGCTGAGCTGTCCGGCGGGAATGGAGGGGTGCTCCGGCCAGGAGCCGCCGAATTTTGGCGACGGCTGCGGCGCGGAACTGACCGGCTGGGTCGAGCGGCAATACAAGGCGATCTTCAATCCGCCCAAGCCGCGCCCGGGACCGAAGCCCAAACCGAAGCCGCCGATGTCCCTCGATGCACTGCCGGCTGAATGCCGGCAGGTGCTGGTTTCGCGCTGACGCTGCTCTCAGTAGCGCCGGCCGCTGCCGGTCGGCGCCCGGCCATAGGCAAAGGGATCGTTGCCTGGCGAGATCTGAGGCTGTGCCTGCTCCTCGCCCTGCATGTCCAAGACGCCGTTGCCCTCGTCATCACCGACGATCAACTCTTCGGTCGGGGGGACCGAGCCTGGCAGCATCAGCGGGCCTTGGGCAGCGCTCGGTGGCGTTTCCGGTCGGTAGCGCGGCGGGTTGAGCGGCTGCGCGTCGAGGTAGCGTCGCTGCGCATCGAGGCTCTGGCCGCCCTGATGGTTTGCGACGGGATAGCCACTGTAGACCGCACCGGGGGGGCGCAAGCCGTCGCTGGGCTGCCGCAACATGCTGCCTGAGCCACCTGCCACCATGGGCGGAAGGTTGTCGCGCATGGACTTCTGCGCGGTCGTGTAGGTGCGTGCCGGGTCCGGCGGCGGCAGGTTGTAGTTCGGGGTGTACTTGATCACCGGCTTGCAGATCTGCCGGCCCTTGGCGTGGCGCGCCAGATCGATGTGGAAGTGATCGTAATGGAACATGTCCGCACCCGGCCCGAGCACGGTCGAAAACTGCTGGCAGGCGCCGACGAAAACTTCGCGCAGGAAGGCCTGCTCTTCGGGCGAGCCGTGCCAGCCGTCCTTGACGGTGATGTTGCGCCCGTCATTCAGCCGGAAGGAGAATACGTCGACGGCATTGCCGAAGGCATGCTCGGATGTGCGGCTGGTGCCGGTGCCGTTGTTCATCGCACGACAGGAATAGGAGCCTGCCCTGAGCTCGATCACCTGGGCGCCGAGGACGTTCTGCGCCGCTGGCTGCACCACTTCGGCCAGCCACTTGTCGGTGGTGGCGACGATGGGGCACCCGAGCGTGGCATTGCTGGTGAGGTGAACCGAACCACCCGAGAAGGCGGAGACACGGAGCGGCCTGGTCATGCCGCAGGTGCCCGGCCCGTCGATCGGCTTCTCGCGCAGGCTGACATAGGACGAGAGCGGGACCTGACGGGAGGCCATGCAGGCGGCTTCCGCCTGGTCCCGCCAGGCGGCGCGCTGTGCTTTCTGGAACTTGCCGCAGCCGGCAAGGCCAGTGGCGCCGATGACGCCGAGCGCGAAGAGGGCGAGATGAACGCGTCGCATGACCGATCAAATGCGACCCGTTTGGTGAACGGTTTCTCAACCCAGTGAGCCCTGTACGCCACAGGCGGATTAACTTTGGAGCGGCGGTTAACGAGTGGTTAGCGGGCCAGTCCTGCCCGACCTAAGGTGATCCGGCGCATCGACGCCATGCGCCAAGGGGGATGTCCGGCGGTATCGCAGCGCGCTGAAATCGTGCCAGCATCTGCTCTAAGCATCGGCCCCTAAAAGTGGAATGCGGCTTTCGGGAAAGCCGATGCAGACACAGGTGATTGGATCATCGATCCGACGATCCAACCCAAGCCAGCCCTTCGAGGATCTCGCATGCTGTCCGTTCGCGCCATTGCCCATCAGGTTTCCAGCGGCGCCGTGAGCGCGTCTGCCGCGCTGGCCGATTGCGCCACGCGCATCGCTGCCAGGGAGCCGGACATTCGCGCCTTCGCCAGTCGGTCCGAACGGCTGCAGCCCGGCTCCGGCCCGCTCGCCGGGGTCGCATGTGGCGTCAAGGACATCATCGACACCGCCGACCTGCCGACCGGCATGGGCTCACCGATCTATGATGGCTGGCAACCGCGTGCCGACGCGCCGATCGTGATGGCGCTCAAGGCCGCCGGGGCGACAATCGCGGGCAAGACCCACACCACCGCCTTTGCCTTCCTCGACCCGGCGCCGACGCGCAATCCACACGATCTTACCGCGAGCCCGGGAGGGTCGTCGGCAGGTTCGGCGGCGGCGGTCGCGGCCGGTATGATTCCTTTGGCGATCGGCACGCAGACCGGTGGCTCTGTCATTCGCCCCTCGTCCTATTGCGGTGTTGCAGGTATCAAGCCGTCCTATGCGTTGCTGCCGACCGTCGGCATCAAGCCCTTCTCCTGGTCGCTCGACACCGCCGGGCTGATGGCAGCGAGCGCCGACGATCTGGGTTTTGCACTCGCAGCCCTGACGGGGCGGCCTGAGCTGGACGCTGACACGGCGAGGTTGGCGGGCTTGAGGATCGGCGTGACGCGCCAGCCCTTTGCCGGCGAGCCGGAGGCGGGTTCCGAGGCCGCGCTGGCCGCGGCGCTCGCTCTTGTCGCGAAGGCGGGAGCGACCGTGGTCGAACTCGCGACGCCGCAGGCTCTGGTTGAAGCCTTCCACGCCCATGGCCCGCTGCAGGATTTCGAGGCCGCGCAGGCGCTCTCCTGGGAGTATCGCAACCATCGCGGCGTGATTCCGCCCAAGCTCTCGGCCTATCTCGATGCGGCGGGAGCCGTTTCGCCGATGCAGTACGACGAAGCCCGTGCGTTATCGCGCCGCGGGCGTGATGCCTGCCGTGACCTCTTCGCCGGGGTCGACGTCGTCTTGAGCTATGCCGCGCCGGGCGAAGCGCCGGATACGCTGGGCTCGACCGGCGATTCCCGCTTCAACCGATTGTGGACATTGCTCGGCACGCCATGCCTGACGATTCCAGTGACGACGGGGCCTCGCGGATTGCCGGTGGGGGTTCAGATCATCGGTCGTTTCGGCGCGGATGAGCGCGTCATTGCTGTGGCGAAGGCCTTGGAAAGACTTGTTGCCTCAAGGAGATGATCTTCTTTGTCCACAAATCAAATCAATGCTTTAATGAACTGTTAGGGATACAATAGGTTCTGCCACGCTGCCGTCACGGCGCAGCCCCCTTGCGGCCATCGTCAGTTCTGCTAGCTTCGGTGACAGGTCAATGACAAAGGAGGATGCGATGAGCCTCACGCTGAGTCTCGACCGGTTGGCGATGGGCGCGGCCTTTGTGTTCATGATCGCCATCGTGTTGGGTGCGTTCTGACTGCCGTCAGTCTTAAGTCGAATGGACCACAAGAGCGTTTGAAAAAGACGCCGTCGAACAAGGGTTCGGCGGCGTTTTTCTTTTGCCGGAATGGGCCGATCAGCTTTCCGGGCAGGGGTTATCCGTGACCCGCCAGGACATCATGTTGATGACCCGGCCGCATTCGGCGAGCCGCCGCCCCTGCGTCGTCTTGATGCAGGCGGTCAGCCCTTCCGCAATCTTCCGACCGTCGCTCCAGCAGAAGCAGAGCGGCTCGGGCGCCTGCGCGAGGCGTGGTGGGTCAAGAGCTACAGCTGCTTCCCCCGCTCTCGATGCTGCGAACGGGGCAAGTGTGAGCAGCGTGGCAAGGGCGAGGCAGCGCAGCGCGTGCGATGCTTTCTGGCGCGGCCTCCGTGACATCCGGATCATGGCACACTCCTTCGCCGGCCCGCGCACGGGCGATTGGGCGAATGAGCCAGTTTAGCACGGCTCCGGGCCTCACATGAAACATTGATTATTATTTTGGCTCACGCGCTTGGCCACCCCGACCTTGCGCAAGGGCAGGGCGCGCGCCATATTTCCCGGCAGCGAGCCCAAAGGGGGCTCCGGGAGGAACCATGTCACTGATTTCACTTGCTCGGCGTGGCCGGGTCGTCGCCGTGGTCGCTGGTGCGCTTTTGCTCGTTCCCGTGCTGGCCGAGGCTCGTCCTGGCGGCGGCAAGGGTTTCGGCAGCCGCGGCACGCGTACCAATTCGGCTCCGGCCCCGACGAACACAGCGCCGACGGGCGCGCAGCCTTTCCAGCGTAGCGCTGCTCCGGCGCCGTCTCCGTCTATGGCAGGTCCGGCCGCTGGCGCGGCGGGTGCTGCCGCACAGGCGGCGCGTCCGTCCATGGCACGTAACCTGATGATGGGTGTCGGCGCCGGCCTGCTCGGCGCGGGCCTGTTCGGCATGCTTTCGGGTTCGGGCTTCTTCAGCGGGCTGGCTTCGCTGGCCGGCATCTTCGGGTTCCTGCTGCAGATCGCGCTGATTGGCGGCCTGATCTTCCTTGCGATGCGCTTCTTCCGTCGCCGGTCCGAGCCGCAGCTCGCCACCGCTGGCGGACCGATGTCGCGTGAGGCTTCCCAGCCTCAGCCGAGTCCGCGCATGTCTGCGATGGGCGGCCTCGGTGGCGGCGCGCCGCGCGCGGCGTCCAAGCCGGTCGAGATCACGCTCGCAGGCGAGGATTTCAGCAGCTTCGAGCGGCTGCTCGGCGAAGTGAACACGGCCTATTCGAATGAGAACCAGCAGGTCCTCCGCGAGAAGCTGACGCCCGAGATGGCCGGCTATTTCGCTGATGACATTGCCGAGAACGCCGCCAAGGGCCTGGTTGACCGGGTTTCCGACGTCAAGCTGCTGCAGGGCGATCTCTCGGAAGCCTGGCGCGAGGACGATTTCGAGTACGCAACCGTTGCGATGCGCTTCAGTCTGATCAACGCGCTGACCGAGCGCGCCACCGGTCGCATCGTCGAGGGCAACGCGACCGTCCCGCAGGAGGTCACGGAACACTGGACCTTCGTGCGCTCGCGCGGCGGTGACTGGAAGCTCTCGGGCATCCAGCAGGCTGCCTGACGCGACAGGCATCATAGCAAGGATCGACGGCCGGGGAGCTTCCCCGGCCGTTTTTCGTTTCGGCGCCGTGCAGGCCGGCCTTGTCCATCTTCCGGGGAGCGCCTCTGCTGCGGTACGTAGGCAGAGTGGTTTCGCGGGATGCGGCGATGCTCTATAGCCGCTGCGTCACCATCCCCGACTGGTCAGGAGCTTCCCCTCATGAGCGACATGCGTCTCGTCGTTGTCGGCGCCGCCGGGCGCATGGGGCGAATGCTGATCAAGGCGATCACCGAGGCCGAGGGCTGCACCGTTTCGGCCGCGATCGAGCGTTCCGGCTCCGCAGCGCTGGGGCAGGATGCCGGCATTCTGGCGGGCTTGCCGGCACTGGGCGTGCCGGTGACCGACGATGCGCTGCCGGCCTTCGTCGAAGCCGAGGGGGTGCTGGATTTCACGGCACCTGAGGCCACGGTCGCTTTTGCGGCCCTCGCCGCGCAGGCACGCATCGTCCATGTCGTGGGAACCACGGGCATGGGGCCGGTCCATCTCGCCAGGCTCGAGGCGGCTGCACGCCATGCTGCGATCATCCGCTCCGGCAATATGAGCCTCGGCGTGAACCTGCTGGCAGCCCTGGTCCGCAAGGTTTCTGCCACGCTGGGTACGGACTGGGATATCGAGATCGTTGAGATGCATCACCGGATGAAGGTCGATGCGCCATCGGGCACGGCGGTGCTGCTCGGCGAGGCCGCGGCACAGGGACGGGACGTCTCGCTCGCTGAGACCCGCATCGCCTCGCGCGATGGCCATACCGGCGTCCGCCCGCCGGGCGCGATCGGGTTTGCTGCGCTGCGCGGCGGCACCGTCGTGGGCGACCACAAGGTCATCTTCGCTGGTGCGGGCGAGCGGCTGGAACTGGCGCATGTCGCCGAGGACCGTGGCCTGTTCGCGCAAGGCGCGGTCAAGGCGGCGCTCTGGGGCAGGGCGCGCAAGCCCGGCCTCTACTCGATGGCTGACGTCCTCGGCCTTGATACGCTGTGACGGCGCGCTCGTGACCAGGCTTGCCGTGGCTCCCGGCGTGTTTCATTGGCCGGGCTATCTTTCACCCCAGGCGCAGGCGGCGCTACTGGCCGAACTGCGCGAAGTTGCCCGGCAGGCGCCATTCTTCTCACCGCGAATGCCGAAGACGGGCAAGCCGTTCTCCGTGCGAATGACCAATTGCGGCTCGCTGGGATGGGTGTCGGATCTGGCCGGCTATCGCTACCAGCCCGAGCATCCCGAGACAGGCGCGCCCTGGCCGCCGATGCCGGCCGTGCTGCTCGACGCCTGGCGTGCGCTTGCCGGCTACCCGCACCCTCCCGAGGCCTGCCTGGTCAATTTCTACGAGGCGAGCGCGAAGATGGGCCTGCACCAGGATCGTGACGAGCTGGAGTTCGATGCGCCGGTACTGTCGCTATCGCTCGGCGACACGGCGGTCTTCAGGATCGGCGGCACGGAACGCGGCGGCAAGACCCTCTCGCTGAAACTTGCCTCGGGCGATGCATTGCTCTTCGGTGGCGAGGCACGCCTCGCCTATCACGGCATCGACAGGATTCTGGCGGGCTCGTCAGCCCTGCTGCCGCAGGGGGGGCGGATCAATCTGACCTTGCGGCGTGTGACGAAGCCCGGCGGCTGATCAGGCAGAGCCTGAGCCGGGCAGGCTCGGAAACGACCAGCCGAGCAGGATCGAGCCGGCGCGCAAGCCAAATCCGGCTGCTATGCCCCCCAGCATCACCAGGAGCGGGCTGACGCCGAGACCGGAGAGGATCGCCGTCATGGTTGCGCCGGTCGCTGCCGCCGTAACGTAGAAATCCCGGCTCCACAGCACCATCGGCCTGTCGCCGGCGAGGATGTCGCGCAGGATGCCGCCGAAAGAGGCGGTCACGGCTCCCAGCGCCACCGCCGAGAGGACCGGGACGCCGGCCATCAGCGCCTTCTGCGTGCCGACGACCGCGAAGAGGGCAAGCCCCGCGGCATCGGCCCAGACGAGCATGCGCTTGCCCATCCAGCCATCAAGCATGCCGGGGCGAAAATAGGCGGTTGCCCAGGCGGCAAGCGCGACGATGGTGCAGACGATCACGTCCGACGGCGCCTGCACCCAGCCGACGCCGCGGTCGAGCACGAGATCGCGCAAGGTGCCGCCGCCGACGCCGGTAACGGTCGCAAGCAGGATGAACCCGAAGGGATCCATCCCCTTGCGGACCGCGACCAACGCTCCCGTCAATGCGAAGACGGCAACGCCGGCAGCCTCCAGCACGGTTCAGTGGCCTGTATTGGTGTCGCCGCCGGCCTCGGCCGAAGGCGCCTTCGGAGCGCCGGCGGAGACGCCGACCAAGGCCGGCCGGAGCACGCGCTCGCCGATCTTGTAGCCGGTCTGCACGACTTTCGAGACAAGGCCCTTGGCGATGCCGGCGTCGGGCGCCTCGAACATGGCCTGGTGCAGATGTGGGTCGAACTTCTCGCCATGGGGATCGATGCGGCGCACGCCGTGGCGTTCCAGGGTCTTCAGCAGTTCGCGTTCGGTGAGCTCGACACCTTCGACCAGCGCCTTCAGAGCCGCTTCGCCCTCGGTGCGAGCGGTCTCCGGCAGGCTCTCGAGCGCGCGGCGTAGATTGTCGGCCGAACCGAGCAGGTCTCGCGCAAAGCTCGTCACCGCATAGGCCTTGGCGTCGGCAATCTCTCGCTCGGTGCGCCGACGCAGGTTCTCCATGTCGGCCAGGGTGCGTAGCAGCTTGTCCTTGAGGTCGTTGCGCTCGGCCTCGACCTGCCCGAGCTGGGCTTCGAGCCCGGACTCGAGTGGGGCCGGCTCGTTTGCCTCTTGGGCGGCCATCTGGGCGGCCATGTCCGGGTTCGGTTCGTCGGTCGCAGGGTTCCGCGTCATCGCCTCATCCAATTCAAATCATGGGGCTGGTCGTCACTCGGGAGCGCGACAGCGTTCGAGGCCGATATCGGCCTTGTGGTCGGCGAAATCAAGCGCGGGCGGGCACGCGCGTCTTTCCGCCCTGCGCCTTCTCGTGGTCAAAGGCGAAAACCTCCAGCAGTGCCTTGCGGATGCTGAGCTGCCGCGCCGTGCCCGTGATCTTGGCGTTGGTCAGGTCGGTCACGTAGAAAACGTCGACGGCCTTCTCGCCGAACGTGGCGATATGGGCCGAGGCAATATTGAGGTTGAGCTTCCCGATCGCGGTGGTGAGATCGTAGAGCAGGCCCGGGCGGTCGAGGCCGGAAACCTCCAGAACAGTGTGCCGGGTCGAGAGCACGTTGTCGATGATCACCTCCGGCGCGACCTGGAAGGTGGCGCCGCGCGGCGGCGGCGCGCGGCGCTGCGCCACCAGATCGGCGATCTTGATCTCGCCCTTCAGCGCCCGTTCGATCGCGGCGGCAATGCGGCCGGCCCGGCGCAGCTCGTCGTCATCGCGCTCGAAAGCGCGCGAGATGAAGATCGTGTCGAGCACGAGGCCGTCGGTGGTCGTGAAGATCTGGGCATCGACGATGTTGCCGCCGGCCGCGGCGCAGGCGCCGGTGACGATGGCGAGCAGGCGCGGATGGTCGGGCGCCAGAATGGTCAGCTCCGTGATGCCGCGGAACTGGTCGGTCTCGACCAGGGTTGCCGTGGTGCGTCCTTCCGCTTCGGCCCCGCGCAGGAAGCGCGCCTGCTTCTCCTGACGCGGCAGGTCGACCTTGATCCAGTAGGCCGGGTAATGACGCGCGAGATAGGCCTCGCGTTCCTCCTCGTTCCAGTCGGCCAGCGCCGCCCTCAGCGCATCCTGTTTCTGCTCGACGCGCGCGCGTCGCTCGATGCCGGAATGACCGCCGGCCAGGACGATTTCGGTCTCGTAGTAGAGCGTCCGCAGGAGTTGGCCCTTCCAGCCGTTCCAGACACCGGGCCCGACCGCTTTGATATCGGCAACCGTCAGGATGAGGAGGAGCTTCAGCCTTTCGAGGGTCTGCACCGTGGCCGCGAAGCTCTCGATCGTCTTGGGGTCGCCGAGGTCGCGGCTCTGGGCGACGGTCGACATGTCGAGATGGTGCTGGACCAGCCAGGCGACGGTCTCGGTCTGGGCCTCGCTGAGCCCGAAGCGTGGACAAAGCTTGCGCGCGATCCGGCTCCCGGCTTCCGAATGATCTTCCGGCTTGCCCTTGGCGATATCGTGCAGAAACAGCGCGACATAGAGCGCGCGACGATTGGTGATGGTCGGGAAGATAGAGTTCGAGAGCGGATGCTCGGCTTCGAGCGCGCCGGCCTCGATTTCGGAGAGAACGCCGATCGACCGGATCAGATGCTCGTCGACGGTGTAGTGGTGATACATATTGAACTGCATCATCGCGACGACGCGCCCGAATTCGGGCACGAAACGGCCGAGCAGCCCGGATTCGTTCATGCGGCGCAGCACGGCTTCCGGCGAGCGCCGTGACGTCAGGATGTCGAGAAAGATCCGGTTCGCCTCGCGATCGTTGCGCAAATGCGACGTAACCAGCTTGAGCGACTGCGTCACCAGCCGGCTTGCATCGGGATGAATGGCAATGTCGTTCCGGCTGGCGATTTCATAGAGCCTGAGCAGGTTGATGGGGTCGCGCTTGAAGGCGTCGCCGTCAACGACGTTGAGCCGCTGGCTTTTCAGCGTGAAATCGGGGTGGCCGAGCGCGCGCACCTGCCGCCGCTTGGTGAAGGTGCCGAGCAGGCTCGACAGGCTCGCCCGCGGCTTCTGCTGGCGCGCTTCCAGGGCAGCGCAGACGATCGCGGTCAGGTCCCCGACATCCTTCGCGACCAGGAAATAGGCCTTCATGAAGCGCTCGACCGGGGCCTGGCCGCTGCGACCGGCATAGCCGATCGCCGTCGCCACCTGCCGCTGCAGATCGAAGGAGAGGCGTTCCTCGGCCCGACCTGTGATGAAATGCATCCAGCAGCGCACCCGCCAGAGGAACTCCTCCGAGCGCTGGAACATCAGCAGTTCCTTGCGGTCGAACAGCCCGGCCGTGACCAGTTCATCGGCGTCATGGACGCGGTAGGCGTATTTGGCGATCCAGAACAATGTGTTGAGGTCGCGCAAGCCGCCTTTGCCGTCCTTGACGTTGGGCTCGACGAGATAGCGCGATGATCCGGCGCGGCGCACGCGCGCTTCGCGTTCGGCGAGCTTGGCCTCGGTGAAGGCGGGGGCCGAGCCCTCGACCACTTCGCCGTCGAAGCGCTGCACCATCTCGTCGAAGAGCGCCCGGTCTCCGGTGAGGAAGCGGGCTTCGAGCAAGGCGGTGCGGATCGTCATGTCGGCACGCGCTTCGCGGATGCAGTCGTCGACCGAGCGCACGGAATGGCCGACCTTCAGCTTCAGGTCCCAGAGCGGATAGAGCATTGCCTCGACCACGCTCTCGCCCCAGGCCGTCTGCTTGTGCGGGAACAGGAAGAGCAGGTCGACATCCGATCCGGGCGCCAGTGTACCGCGGCCATAGCCGCCGACGGCGACGACCGCGATCCGCTCGGAGGAGGACGGGTTTACGGCAGGGTAGAAGTGCTCGCTCGCCGCCACATGCAGGCAGCCGACGATGCCGTCCATCATCGCGGACAGGCGCTGGGCACAGGCGAGGCCATTGCGCTCCGCGCTCAGGATTTCCTTGGCGGACGCGTGGCCTTCCTCGAGTGTATGGCGCAGGCAGGCGACCAGTTCCTGCCGCAGATCGGCGGCCGATGCCTTGCGCATCTTGCCGGCCAGCCGGGCAACGGCTGCGGCAGGGTTCGCCAGCACGTCCGCGAGGGCAAAGTAAGGGGCATCGGCGCTGATCGACACGGACGGCATGACCTTCGGATATCGCGCAGGACGGCTTCCAACCAAGCCGCTCGTAACATGGTGACGGGATTCCCAGAAACCAGAAATTACACGTAATAAAATGTGCAATATATCATTTAACAGACCGCCCGAGTTTGTTTGACAAACAGAACGATCGGACCTAGAAAGAGGACACGCGCCGATTTGAGCCACCAGCTTGCGGGCGCGAAACAAGTGCAGCTAAAGCGTGGGGTAGGACAGGCTCGACCTCTCCCGATCCCTTCGCGTCACCGAAATGGGGATCGACAATGAACGTCATCAAGGCAGTCAGCCGCCGTCTTGTGCTCGCCGGGCTTGCCGCGGCCGGTGCAGGCCTGGGCGCACTCAGCGCCAATGCCCAGGCGCCGAAAGAAATCCGTATCGATTACGCCACCTACAACCCCGTCAGCCTGGTGCTGAAGGAGCGTGGCACGCTGGAGAAGGCACTCGCTCCCGAGGGCATCACGGTGCGCTGGGTGCAATCCGCCGGATCGAACAAGGCGCTCGAATTCCTCAACGCCGGCTCGATCGATTTCGGTTCGACGGCCGGCGCGGCCGCCTTGATCGGCAAGATCAATGGCAACCCCATCAAGTCGATCTATGTCTATTCGCGGCCTGAATGGACCGCGCTGGTCACAGGGGCCAAGAGCGAGATCACGAGGGTTGCCGATCTCAAGGGCAAGCGCGTCGCCGTCACCCGCGGCACCGATCCGCATATCTTCCTGGTGCGGGCACTCGCCGAGGCCAAGCTGACCGAGAAGGACGTCAAGCTCGTGCTGCTTCAGCATGCCGATGGTCGCCTCGCGCTTGAGCGCGGCGATGTCGATGCCTGGGCCGGGCTCGACCCCCTGATGGCTGCCGCCGAGATCGAGAGCGGTGCAAAGCTGTTCCACCGGAAGGCCGAGGACAACACCTGGGGCATCCTGAATGTCCGCGAGGCCTTCGCCAATGAGCATCCGGCACTGGTCCGTAAGGTGCTGGCCGCCTACGAGGAGGCCCGCGCCTATGCGCTGGCCAACCGGGCTGAGCTGAAGAAGGTGCTCGTCGACTATACCAAGCTCTCCGACGCGGTCATCGAGCGCCAGCTTACCCGCACCGAACTGACCCATTCCGCGATCGGGCAGGCCCAGGCCGACACCATCCTTGCTGCTGGCCTCGCACTCAAGGAAGCAGGCGTCCTGCCGGCGACGACCGACATCAAGGCGGTCGTCGACAACCTGCTCGATCGTCGCTTCGCTGCCGCCAGCAACTGAGTCCGGACGAGCAGACGCAAGCCGGAACGATGAGCACGCTGGGACTCGATACGGCTGCCGAGGGTAGGGTGCAACCGGATGTCCTCCGGAAACCCCGCAGCCTCGGTTTGGCTGGCCTGCTGCTGCCGCTTCTTCTGGCTGCTCTCTGGGAGTTCCTGGTTGGTGCCGGCTTGGCCAACGGCCGTCTGATGCCGCCACCGAGCGTGGTCGGCAAGACACTCTGGCAACTCGCCGTCTCGGGCGAGCTCCTGACCCATGCATCGGCCACGCTCTGGCGTGTTGCCGCCGGCTTCGGGCTGGGAGCGGCTGTCGGCACGCTGCTCGGCGCGCTGACGGGCGCCCTGCCTCTGGCGCGCAGCGTGCTCGATCCGACCTTGCAGGCTCTGCGAGCGATCCCCTCAATTGCCTGGGTGCCGCTCTTCATCCTCTGGTTTGGCATTTTCGAAGCATCGAAGGTCGCGCTGATCGCCGTCGGCGTGTTCTTTCCCGTCTATCTCGGCGTGGCGGCGGCGATCCTCTCGACCGACCGCAAGATCATCGAGGTTGGGCGCGTCTTCCGGCTCGGCCGCTTCGCCATGGTGCGGCGGGTGCTGCTGCCGGCGATTCTGCCCGCCTGGTTCACCGCTCTGCGCTCGGGCCTCGGCCTTGGTTTCATGTTCGTGGTTGCGGCCGAGATCATGGGAGCGAGCGAGGGCCTTGGTTATCTGCTCGTGGACGGCCAGCAGCTTGGCCGTCCCGACACCATCATCGCGGCCATCATCGCCTTCGCCGTGCTCGGCAAACTGGCGGATGGCCTGCTTCTCGCCATCACGCGGCCCTTCCTCGCCTGGCAGGATCTGGGTCGCGACAAGCTCTGAAAGGCATCCTTGATGCTGAGCTTCGACAGCCTCTCCAAAACCTATGCCGACGGCACACAGGCACTGTCTGCCGTCACCGCCACCGTGGCCGCCGGCGAGATCCTCGCGCTTGTCGGCGGCTCCGGCTGCGGCAAGACCACCTTGCTGCGGCTCGTCGCCGGGCTGGACCAACCAAGCGCCGGCCGCGTCAGCCTCGACGGCGAGGCGATCCTGGCGCCACGCGCCGATGTTGGCGTGATCTTTCAGGAGCCACGCCTCTTCCCCTGGCTCAGTGTCTCCGAGAATGTCTCCTTCGGCCTGTCGCATCTGACGCCCTTCGCACGCGAGGGACTGGTCGCGAATGCGCTCGTGCGTGTTGGGCTCGCCGGCTACGAGAAGCGCTGGCCGCGCGAACTGTCGGGCGGGCAGCAGCAGCGCGTCGCCATTGCGCGCGCCCTGGTGACACGGCCAAAGCTGCTTCTGATGGACGAGCCCTTCTCGGCGCTCGACGCTACGACGCGGGCAAGCCTGCACGGCCATCTGCTGGCGCTCTGGGAGGAAAGTCGGCCGACTGTCGTCATGGTCACTCACGATGTCGAGGAGGCGGTGACATTGGCCGATCGCATCATCGTCATGCAGCCGAACCCTGGCCGCATCTTCGATGAATTCGACAATCCTCTCGCCCGTCCGCGCGACAGGCTCTCTCCAGCCTTCGAGGCGAGCAAGCGCGAGGTCCTGCGCACTCTCGATCGTTCCCTCACGGACGGAGAGCCGCATCAGCACAAGGCCGCCGAGACCGCAGGCATGTGGTGGTGAGGCGCGAGACGCCGATGCCGGGTTGGGACTGGCCCCGCGTCGGCGACAAGCTTATCACGGCAGCACATCGCCGCTCGTCTGAAGAAGGTTGAGAACCATGGACGTCACCGCGCTTCGCGCCCTCCAGGCTCCGCTCAAGGACAAATACCGCGAGGCGCCTGACGCTGCGGTAATCACGCTGAAGGCCCGTGGAGAACTCGACGACCAGCATATCGCCTGCAAGGTCGAGACCGGCCGCGCGATCGCCCTGGCCGGGCTGCACCCGGCGACCGGCGGAACCGGTGCCGAGCTCTGCTCCGGCGACATGCTGCTCGAGGCGCTGGTCGCCTGCGCCGGCGTGACGCTGAAGGCGGTCGCGACCGCCCTTGAAATCGAACTGAAGAAGGGAACTGTCAGGGCCGAGGGCGATCTCGATTTCCGAGGCACGCTCGGCGTCGTCAAGGATGCGCCCGTCGGCTTCAAGGCGATCCGCCTGTCCTTCGACGTCGAGAGCGACGCCCCACAGGACAAGCTCGACACTCTGCTCAAGCTGACCGAGCGCTACTGCGTCGTCTTCCAGACGCTGAACGTCAAGCCGGAGCTTTCGGCCGTGCTCAACCGCGGCTGATCACTCGGCAGCCTTCAGCTCCAGCCCCTTGGCGAAGGGCAGCGTCGGCTCGCTCTTCGCCGGTTCATCGAATTCGAGCGCGCCGATCTTGTCTCCGCGGCTGGTGATCTTGCCGGCCGAGGTGCGGATGCCGGCGACATCCTCCTGCGCCTGGCGGAAATGCTGGTCGAGCTTTTCGGCCCGTTCGCCGAGCCGGCGGACATCGGTCAGCAGCCTGCCGACCTCGGTCTGGATGACGCGAGCCTCCTCGCGCATGCGGGCATCGCGAATGAGCGACTGCATCAGCTGGATCGCCAGGGCGAGCAGGGATGGCGACACGACCGTGATGCGGGCGCGATGGGCCTTCTGGATCACGTCGTCGAAATGCTCGTGCAGGTCGGCATAGATCGATTCGGACGGCACGAAGAGCAGGGCCATGTCCTGCGTTTCGCCGGGCACGAAATAGCGCTCGGCGATATCCTTGACGTGCTGGCCGACATCGCTGCGCACGCGCACGCCTGCTGCCTTCTTCGCCTCGTCGCCACGCGCCTCGCGCAGCATGGTGAAGCTCTCCAGCGGGAACTTGGCGTCGATGACGAGGCCACGCCCGTCTCCCGGCAGGGTGACGAGGCAGTCCGGCCGGTTGCGGTTCGAGAGCGTCGGCTGGAAGGAGAAGAAGGCGGCCGGCAGCCCGTCGCGGATGATCGCCTCCATCCGGCCCTGGCCATAGGCGCCACGTGCCTGCTTGTTGGAGAGCACGTCCTTGAGGGTTACCACTTCGCTGGTCAGGTCGGTCAGGTTCTTCTGGGCGGCGTCGATGACCGCAAGCCGTTCCTGCAGCTTGCCGAGACTCTCCGTGGTCTGCCTGACGTTCTGCTCGAGCCCGGAGCCGACCTGCTGGCGCAGACCGTCCATCCGCTCGGCAACAAGGCGGGCGAGGTCGGCCTGCCGCGTCGAGAGAATCTCGGCCATCGTCTGCATCCGGCCCGTCAGCTCGGCCTGCATGCGGTTCATCTCGGCGACCTTGTCGTCCATCTCGCGGGCGCGTTCGGCGGCGACGACGGCTTCGATCGCCCGCCCGCGTGAACTGCGCCAGAGCGACAGCGCGACGAGCACAAGCAGAAACAGGCTGCTACCGGCGAAGGCAAGCGCGGCCTCGCTCCAGGTGACCGGCCGCTCGAGCAGTGTGAAGGCAATTCCGTTCATGACCGCAGAGTAGCCGATTCGCGTGCACATGCCGAACGAAAGCGGAACGGTTTGACCACCCGCCAACAAGTGCTTATGTCCGCGGCGTCAGCAAGAAAAACCGGTTCGAGCGCCCTATGGCCATTCGCCCTCTCGTCATCCTGCCCGATTCAGTTCTGCGCCAGGTCTCGAAACCTGTCGAGGCCGTCACGCCCGAGATCAAGGCGCTCGCCGCCGACATGCTCGAGACCATGTATGACGCGCCCGGCATCGGCCTGGCCGCGATCCAGATCGGCGTGCCGCTGCGTCTGCTGACGATCGATCTCGCCAAGCCGGAGGAGGAGAAGGCGCCGATGACCTTCATCAATCCGGAGATCACCTGGTCTTCCAAGGAGCTGAACATCCATGAGGAAGGCTGCCTTTCGATCCCCGAATATTACGAGGAGGTCGAGCGTCCGGCGCGGGTGAAGGTTCGCTATCTCGATCTCGACAGCAAGGTGCAGGAGATCGAGGCGGACGGCCTGCTCGCCACCTGCCTGCAGCACGAGATCGACCATCTCAATGGCGTGCTCTTCATCGATCACCTGTCGCGGCTGAAGCGCGAGCGTGTCACCAAGCGCTTCGCCAAGGCGGCGCGTCGCGACAGCGCGGCCTGAATGATCCTTATCGATCAGAAAGCGGCGCTGTTCGCATGAGTTTGCGCGTCATCTTCATGGGCACGCCGGATTTCGCCGTGCCGACCCTGACCGAGATCATCGGCCAGGGCCACGAGGTTGTGAGTTGCTACACCCGCGCCCCGGCGCAGGCCGGTCGTGGTCTCGATCTGAAGCCGTCCCCGGTGCATCGCGCCGCCGAGCGCTTCGGCATCCCGGTGTTCACGCCGAAGACGTTGAAGACCGACGAAGCTGCCGAGGTGATCGCCTCGCACCAGGCCGACGTCGCGGTGGTCGTCGCCTATGGCATGATCCTGCCGCAGGCGATCCTTGATCTGCCGGACCTGGGCTGCCTCAACCTGCACGCGTCGCTTCTCCCGCGCTGGCGCGGCGCTGCCCCGATCCAGCGGGCCATCATGGCGGGCGATGCCGAGAGCGGCATCTGCGTCATGAAGATGGAGGCGGGGCTGGATACCGGCCCGGTCGGCATGGTCGAGAAACTTGCGATCGGTCCCGATATGACGGCCGGCGAACTGCATGATCGGCTGGCTTCGCTCGGCGCCGACTTGATGGTGCGCGCCCTGGCCGCGCTCGGGCGTGGCGGGCTGCAATTCACCCCGCAACCCGTTGAGGGGGTGACCTACGCTGCCAAGATCGCCAATGCCGAGGCGAAGCTGGACTGGGCGCGGCCAGCGCAGCAGGTCCATGACCTCGTGCGCGGGCTCTCGCCCTTTCCAGGCGCCTTTGCCGAGGTCGATCTCGGAAAGGGGCCGGAGAGGCTCAAGATCCTGCGTACGACACTGGCTGGCGGCGCTGCCGAGCCGGGCACGCTGCTGGATGGTGAGGGCACGATCGCCTGCGCCGAGGGGGCTGTCAGGCTGCTTCAGGTTCAGCGCGCCGGCCGAGCGCCCATGAGCGGGAGCGAATTCCTGCGTGGGGCGCGCCTCGATCCCGGCCATCGGATCTAGGGCGCCCGATGATGTCGCCAAAAGTCCAATTCCCAGTTTTCGGCATCATGATCTGATGCCCCGGTACAAGCTCGTCATCGAGTATGATGGAACGCCGTTCTCGGGCTGGCAGCGTCAGCTCAACGGCCCGTCCGTTCAGCAGAGCGTCGAGGAAGCGGTCGAGGCCTTTTGTGGTCATGCCGTCCGCCTGCACTGCGCCGGGCGCACCGATGCCGGCGTCCATGCGACGCATCAGGTCGCCCATGTCGACCTGGACAAGGAGTGGCGCACCGATGTCGTGCGTGATGCGAGCAATGCCCGCCTGAAGCATCTTCCGGTCGCGGTCCTGAGCGCCGAGGCGGTGTCCGACGAATTTGATGCGCGCATCTCGGCCAGGCGCCGCTATTACATCTACCGCATGCTCGACCGGCGCGCACCGCCGGCGCTCGATCGGGACCGACTCTGGCATGTCCCCTTCAGGCTTGATCATGAAGCCATGGACCATGCTGCGAAGGCGCTCGTCGGCCACCACGATTTCACGACATTTCGGGCCGCCGAATGTCAGGCGAACGGGCCTGTTCGGACGCTCGACCGGCTCGATGTGACGCGCGAGGGTTCGGAGATCGTGATCTACGCCCATGCCCGCTCCTTCCTGCATCATCAGGTCCGCTCGATGGTCGGCTGTCTGAAGATGGTGGGGGCGGGGCGCTGGCCTGAAAACAAGGTCGGCAAGGTGCTGGCCGCGCGCGACCGTTCGCAATGTGCGGCGCTTGCTCCTTCGTGCGGGCTCTATCTCGCCGGCGTCGATTACTGAGCCGGGCTCAGAAGCCCGCCAGGCCGAAGGTGTGGATGATCGAGTAGTCGGCGATCACGCTCGCCAGCAGGATGGCCGGCGCGACGTGGCTTTGCGCGCCGAAGGCGGCACGCGCCACGCAATAGCGAAGGCGCAGCACGATCACCGCGAAAGCGATCGCCTGCAGCGTCGCGATGGCGGGGGTCGACCAGCCGATTGCAAAGACAGTGGCGGGTACCGCCATCAGGCTGGCCGAGACGATGCCGGCCCAGTTCCAGGCGATGACGAAACTGGTCAGTCGCGGCGAATGGGCCAGGTTCGGGGCGAGTCCGATCAGCAGCGCCGGTACTGCGATGACCGCCAGGCACTGGGCGCCCAGCACCCGGGCAATGAGGGCGGGGGAATCGAACATGTTCCCGGCATTCGACAGCCCGGCAATCTGCCGTTCGGCCGCCAGGATCGCGACCAGCGCTGGCAAGGTGAGCACGAGCGCGGCAAAGGAACGCCAGAACCCGTCGCGGCTGAGATCGAGTTCCTTCAGCGCCTCGGCGCCGTCGGTCATCAGGCGCCATGAACCGCGTAGCGAGCGCAGCACGTCATCGGCAGCAAGAGCCATGGCCGGGTACTCCGGATACGTGGCATTAGACTTTCGTCTAATGCAGTAAACGGCGTATCCGGCTTGGGGTCAAGCGCCGTGTTGCGTTGCAGCAAAGTAGCTTTCGAGCAGGCGGTGCGTGATCCGTTCCAGGCAGAGCAGGTCAGAGACCGCGACGCGTTCGTCGATCTGGTGCATCGTCTGGCCGACCACGCCGAACTCGACGACCGGGCAATGGCTCTTGATGAAGCGGGCATCTGAGGTGCCGCCCGTCGTCGAGAGTGCCGGGCGTTTGCCGGTCTCGGCTTCCACCGCATCGGCGACCAGGGCAACGAACGGCCCCGGCTCGGTCAGGAAAGCGACCGCATTCGTCGGCTGGACTTCGAGCTCGTAGCGCACCTGGTTGCCGGCAGCGTCCCGCAGCCGCCGGTCGAGTTCGGCGGCGAGGCTCTCTGGCGTCCAGATATCGTTAAACCGGATGTTGAAGACAGCCTTTGCCTGGCCTGGAACGACATTCGTCGCGGGATTGCCGACATCCAGAGTGGTCACCTCGAGATTGCTCGGATCGAAATAGGCCGTGCCGGTATCGAGTGGCGTCGCATCGAGCGCTGCCAGCAGGCGCACCATGCCGCGGATCGGATTGTCTGCGAGATGCGGATAGCCGACATGGCCTTGCTTGCCGTGAACCACCAGCCGGCCGGTCAGCGAGCCGCGGCGGCCGATCTTGATCATGTCGCTCATGGTTGCCGGGTTGGTCGGCTCGCCGAGCAGGCAATGGTCAAAGCGTTCGCCGCGCGCCTTCGCCCAATCCAGCAGCTTGACGGTGCCGTTGACGGCAACCGATTCCTCGTCCCCCGTGACGAGAAAGGCGATCGAGCCCGGCGCATCCGGATAATCGCGGCGGAAGCGCAGCGCAGCCGAGATCATCGAGGCGAGCCCGCCCTTCATGTCGCAGGCACCGCGTCCATGCAGGACACCGTCTTCGACCTGGCCGGAGAACGGGTCGCGCGACCATTGCCCGAGGTCGCCCGGGGGAACGACATCGGTATGGCCGGCTATGACCAGAACGGGACCTTCAGTACCGATCCGGGCATAGAGATTTTCGACATCCGGCGTATCAGGGTCGCTGAATACGGGCCGATCGACCGAGTATCCGGCTGTGCTGAGAACGGAGTCGAGCAGGGCGAGTGCTCCCCCCTCGGCCGGTGTCACGGATGGGCATCGCACCAGCGCCTGAGTCAGGGCCACGGGATCGAGCGGATCGAAGGGGAGCGGGGGAGGGAGCGGCTTCATTCTGCTGGTTTAGCACCAGCCCCCGTCTCTGCAACGGACACGGGCGCAATGCAGCCCGGCAGCAGACCGAGATCGATCAGCGCAACGAGCCAGAGCAGCAGGGAGAAAGTGCCGAGTGTTTTGGCCCCTGCTCCTTCGAGATAACCGGGGCCAAGTCCGGACAGGACGATCGCGATGACCAGCGTCGGCCCGTAAAACCACGGCCGTCCGCGGTCCCGGCCGCGCTTGGCGGCAAGCGCCGACCAGGGAAACAGGGCGAAGGCCCCGGCAAAGGCCGTGATCTGGGGGCCATGCTCCGCGCCAAGACGAGCGCTGCCGATGTCGGCGAGGACGAGCGCGAGAGCAACCAGGGCCGTGCCCGACCAGAAGGCGGCGCGTCCGATGCGGCCCTCGAAGCCGGTCAGGAGGGGGAGAAGCGGCAAGGCGATGATTCCGTTTCGCAGACTGTCTCACGCCGGCCCTCAGCCCTGAAGCACAGGGTGAAGAATGCGTTAACGCCATGGCCCAGCGGCAGTCCCGGCGCGCAGAAAGGGCTTGAACGTGGGCTCGGCGCCCGCTAGCTGCGGCAGGGGCCTTGTCCCGCGTGTTTTGACCCAGTGAGGTTCTTGTCATGACCATCCGTCTGCATCGCGGTGATCTGCCGGATGATTTCCTGCCGGGCTCCGTCGTTGCGATCGACACCGAGACGCTTGGTCTCAACCCGCATCGCGACCGGCTCTGCGTGGTCCAGCTTTCGCGCGGCGATGGCTCTGCCGATGTGGTCCAGATCCTTCGGGACGGCCCTGCACCTGCGAACCTGATCCGACTCCTGTCGGACCCTTCCGTGCTGAAGCTGTTCCATTTCGCGCGGTTCGATGTTGCCGTTCTGAAGAACGCCTTCGGCGTCACCACCGGCCCGGTCTACTGCACCAAGATCGCCTCGAAGCTGGTGCGCACTTATACCGACCGGCACGGCTTGAAGGACCTGGTCAGGGAACTGCTCGGCATCGACTTGTCGAAGCAGCAGCAATCCTCGGATTGGGGCGCCGATACGCTGTCGGAGGCGCAGTTGGCCTATGCGGCTTCGGACGTGCTGCATCTCCACGCCCTGCGCGAGAAGCTCGAGGCCATGCTGGCGCGCGAGGGGCGCTCGCATCTCGCCGAAGCCTGTTTCAGTTTCCTTCCCTTCCGCGCGGAGCTCGATCTTGCCGGCTGGGCCGAGAACGACATCTTCGCTCACGCTTGACAAATTCTAAGTCTTCTTGCGTCAGTCTCCACGCGAACGAAGCGCGTAGGGGCCCGCAGGTCGTTCGCCGGCTGACACAAAAAGGCCGTTAGCGACTGCCATTGCGCGGGGCATGACTGTGGCGATGACAACGGGCGACTGGACCGCCCCCGAATCGAAACGTGCGAGTCGACGTCGCGCTGCATTCAAGGCAGCGCAGCGGCACACCATGCTCGTCCGCTTCCTCCGCCGCGCGATCCCCATCGGTGCGGTCGTGGCCGTGCTCGGCCTGATCGTGACGCCGTTCCTGCATCCATTGTCTGGCGTCTCCGGCGTGTCGATCGGTTCCGTCGGCATTTCGGGCGGCAAGGTCAAGATGGAGTCGCCGCGCCTCTCGGGCTATCGCAAGGATAACCGGCCCTATGAGGTGACGGCGCTCGAAGCGCTGCAGGACATTCGCAATCCAACCGAAATCGAGCTGTCGACAATGACGGCCAGGATTCAGATGCAGCAGGAGGGCTGGGTCACGGTCAACGCCCGCACCGGCCTGTTCAACTCCCAGAAGGAGAAGCTGAAACTGGTCGATGACGTGAAGGTCCGTACCGAGTCCGGCTATGATATGCGGATGCGCAGCGCCGATATCGATTTCAAGGCGGGGACCGTCGTATCGCGGGAGCCGGTCAAGGTTCTGCTCGGTTCGACCACCGTCGAGGGCGATACCTTGGACGTGAAGGACAATGGCGCGCTGATCGTCTTCGACGGCCGTGTCCGAGTCGTGATAGAGAATGCACCGGCTCGCGCCCTCGCCGGGCCTGAACGGGAAGGCAGCACGCCGGCTCCGGAACTGCTAGGACCGGTCAAGGCGCCTGCCGCGCCGAACCGGGAACCGGCAGCGGTCGACGGTGGTTCTCCGGGCAATGCCCCTGCAACTGGGACGAGACAGTGATATGCGGTCCGCATTCGAACCTGCATCAGTGAATCCTGCGATGTCGAAGGGCTGGCAGCCGGTATGGCTACTTGCGGCAGCGCTAAGCCTTTCATGCGTCGCCGAGGCGGTCGCCCAGGCCCCGCAGCCACGTTCCGATGCCTCCAAGGTTGCTCAGGCGACAACGCCTGCGGCTGGAAAGGCCAAGCCGGCTCGCGGTGGCGCGAATTCGCCTCTTGGTGGCCTTGGCGGCGACAGCAAGGAGCCGATCAAGATCGATGCTGACAAGCTCGATGTGCTCGACAAGGAAAATCGCGCGGTCTTCACCGGCAATGTGGTGGCGGTTCAGGGCGAGACCACGGTGCGGTGCTCGGTCATGACCGTGTTTTACGAGGGGCGGGGCGCTGGGACCGTGCCAGGAGCATCGCGTCCTGCAACGCCGGCGCCAGCCGCAGCGGGGGGCGCGCCGCAATCCAATGATAGCAGCATCAAGCGTATCGAGTGCGATGGTCCGGTGACCGTGGTCTCGAAGACGCAGGCTGCGACCTCGGACAAGGCGGTGTTCGACCGCGCCAACAACAAGGTCATCATGACCGGGAATGTCGCTCTGAATGACGGGCCGAACATCACCCGTGGCGAGCGGCTGGTCTATGACACGGAGACCGGCGTCGCCAATATCGAGAACAACAAGGGGCGCGTGCAGGGCTTCTTCGTTCCGAATTCCGGCGAGGCCGGCAAGGACGCTGGCAAGACCACTCCGCCCAAGCCCGGCGCCGCGGCCCCCGCTCGCCCGGCGAGCCCGCCGACCAACTAGCCGCTCCGGCCCGGCCCATGCCGGGCCGACTGCCTTTCAGATCAGCGAGCCCTGCTCTCAGTGACAGTCCATTCCATGCCGCAATCCGACAGTTCGACCCTGCCCGCTCAGGCTACGGCACCCCGGAGCGAGCAAAGCCCCGGCATGTTCGGGCGCTTGCGCGGACTGTTCGGCGCAAAGGCGCGGGACAGCGAGGCTGAGCCGGCGGCATCATCTGCCGCATCGATCGGCGGACCGGGCATTCTCGCTGTCAGCGGCCTGCGCAAGAGCTATGGCGGCCGCACGGTGGTGAGCGAGGCGAGTCTCTACGTCCGGCAGGGCGAAGCGGTGGGCCTGCTCGGTCCAAACGGCGCCGGCAAGACCACGATCTTCTACATGGTCACTGGTCTGGTGCCCGCCGATCTCGGGGTCATTTCGCTGGAAGGCAACGATATCACCGGCTTGCCGATGTATCAGCGCGCGAGGCTCGGAATTGGCTACCTGCCGCAGGAAGCCTCGATTTTTCGCGGCCTCACTGTCGAGGACAACATCCGGGCCGTCCTTGAAGTCGTGGAGCCGAACCGCAAGAGCCGTGAGCGTCAGCTCGATACGCTTCTGGAAGAGTTCACGATCTCTCGCCTGCGCAAGGCTCCTTCCATCGCGTTGTCGGGCGGCGAGCGCCGCCGTTGCGAGATTGCCCGCGCCTTGGCCGGGCGGCCGTCCTTCATCCTGCTCGACGAGCCCTTCGCCGGCATCGACCCGATCGCCGTCGGAGACATTCAGGCGCTGGTGCGTCAGCTGACGGATCGTGGCATCGGCGTGCTGATCACCGACCACAATGTCCGTGAGACGCTCGGCCTCGTCGATCGCGCCTACATCATCCATTCTGGCCGCGTGCTCACCGAGGGCTCTCCGGCCGAGATCATCGCCAATCCGGACGTCCGCCGTGTCTATCTCGGCGAGGATTTCAAGCTCTGATCCAGCCGGCCGTGATGCCGCTGCCTTAATCTCGGCAGAATGCTGCACTGCATTAATTTCTCTGCACAAAGCGCGTGCAGAGGCTTTGACGCGCCCGCGTTGCGCGGCTAGGCTCCATTCCGAAGGCAAGAAACATGCCGAAATGGATGAGAGGTCAAGAGCGCAATGGCGATGATGCCGCGCATGGAGCTGCGCCAGGGACAGTCCCTGGTGATGACGCCGCAGCTGCTGCAGGCGATCAAGCTCCTGCAACTCTCGCATCTCGAACTTCAGAACTTTGTCGAGGGTGAGCTGGAGCGGAATCCGCTGCTTGAGCGCGACGACGCGTCTGAGGCTCCAATACAGCTCAACGGCGGCGATAGCCCGTTGGCGGCCGATCCCGAGAGTTTTGCGCGTGCCGAGAGCCTGAACACCCAGGACGGCATGGAAGGTCGGCTCGGCACCGGGCTCGACAACGTCTTTCAGGGTGAACAGCCGACAATCGCCCGCCTCGACACGAAGGGGGCCGACAGCCTGCCGATCACCGGGGGCGCCTATGGCGGCTCCGGTGGTTCGTTCGAGGACGGGTCGGAAGGCTTCGAGTCCAGCCTGACCTCGGAACTGTCCCTGCGCGATCACCTCAGTGCACAGCTCGATCTCGCGATGACCGATCCTGCGGAGCGACTGATCGGCAGCCACCTCATCGATGCGGTCGATGATTCCGGCTATCTCGGCGAGTCGGTGCCGGAGATTGCGGAGCGGCTCGGTGTAAGCGCGGACAAGGTCGAGCGCGTGCTTGGCGTCATCCAGGGCTTCGACCCCTCCGGTGTCGGGGCGCGCGATGTTCGCGAATGCCTGTCGATCCAGCTGCGGGAGCGCGACCGCTTCGATCCGGCCATGCAGGCTCTGGTCGCCAACCTCCATCTTGTCGCCAAACGTGATTTCTCGGCGCTCAAGCGCATCTGCGGCGTCGACGATGAGGATATCGCCGACATGGTCGCGGAAATCCGCAGGCTTGACCCCAAGCCGGGACGGGGTTTCGGCGGCTCGGCGGCCGAGACCGTCGTTCCGGATGTCTTCATCAGGCCGGCACCGGACGGTTCCTGGCTGGTCGATCTCAATCCGGACACCCTGCCGCGCGTGCTGATCAACCAGACCTATCACGCCCGCGTCTCCCGGGCGGCGCGGAACGACCTCGACAAGGCCTTCATCGCCGAATGCCTGCAGACGGCGAACTGGTTGACGCGTAGCCTCGAGCAGCGCGCCCGCACGATCCTCAAGGTCGCAAGCGAGATCGTGCGCCAGCAGGACGGCTTCTTCGCGCATGGCGTCGAGCATCTGCGGCCGCTGAACCTGAAGACGGTCGCGGATGCTATCGGCATGCACGAATCGACAGTCTCGCGCGTCACCTCGAACAAATATCTGATCTGTTCGCGCGGTGTGTTCGAGATGAAATATTTCTTCTCGGCGGCGATCGCAGCGACCGGTTATGGCGAGGCGCATTCCGCCGAGGCCGTTCGCTTCCGCATCAAGCAGATGATCGACGACGAAGCCCCCTCGGAGGTGCTGTCCGACGATGCGATCGTCGCCCGGCTGAAGGAGGGCGGCATCGATATCGCCCGGCGCACCGTGGCGAAATACCGCGAGTCCCTGCGCATTCCCTCCTCCATGGAGCGTCGGCGCGAGAAGGTGGCGATGGCGCTGGGAGGCCGCTGAGCCCGCTCGGCTTTTTCCCCGCCCGAGGGATTCGGGGAGGATGCCTTTCGCTACCATCGGCTGGCGCCGACTATTCCGCAGCGCTCATTGACAATGGCGACTCCCCGTCCTTACCTCAGTGAGATGATCGATCACTGATCATGGCGACAAGAAGGGGAAGCACTCCATGAGCTTGCGAATCTCCGGCAAGAATCTCGATGTCGGCGAGGCCCTGCGTGGCCAAGCCGAGGAGCGCGTGGCCGCCGCCCTCAGCAAGTATTACGAAGGCGGATATCAGGGACATGTCACCGTCGACAAGGATGGCACCGCCTTCCGGACGGACGGGGTCTTGCATCTCTCCTCCGGCATCACTCTCGAAGCCTCCGCTACGGCGCATGATCCGTATGCGAGTCTCGACAAGATGGCGGAGCGCATCGAGAAGCGGTTGCGTCGGTACAAGCGACGGTTGAAAGATCGTTCGTCTGCCATGAATGGTCGTGCCTCCGGGGTGGAAATCCCCAGCTATGTGATTGCGGCTCCCGACGATGAAATGGAGGAGGCGGAGACCGTTTCTGGCGGCGATAACCCTGTTATCGTGGCGGAATCGACCAAATCCTTCCACGAATTGACCGTTAGTGACGCAGTTGCCGAGCTTGATCTTACTGGTGCGCCCGTCGTGATTTTCCGCCATGCTGGCAATGGGCGGATGAACGTCGTATACCGCCGCCGCGATGGCAACATCGGCTGGATTGACCCGCCGGCCTCGCTGTCTTGAGCCCCGGCAGGCGGTAGCCCCGGTTATCACCCCTGACCCGTGGCGCTGGGTGAGAATCCGGCACGGGACATGCATGGACTGGCGCATGACCCTTACTGATCTTCTGTCGCCCGCAGCCGTGGTCTCCCCGCTGCGGGCCAATGGCAAGAAGCAGGCGCTGCAGGAACTGTCCCAGCACGCCTCCGTGCTCACTGGACTGCCTGAGCGCGAGCTTTTCGAGGCCTTGCTGCAGCGAGAACGCCTTGGCTCGACCGGAATTGGCGACGGCATCGCGATCCCCCACGGGCGCATGCCGGGAATCGACCGGCTCGTCGGGCTGTTCGCCCGCGCCGAGAAGCCGATTGATTTCGAGGCGCTGGACGGCCAGCCCGTCGATATCATTTTCGTGCTGATCGCGCCGGAAGGGGCGGGGGCTGATCATCTGAAGGCGCTTGCCCGCGTCGCGCGCGTTCTGCGCAATCAGGCGGTGCTGGAGCAGGTCCGGCGTGCCCATGACCCGGCCGCCATCTATGCGATCCTGGCGGAGACCGCCGCGAAGGCTGCCTGACACTGGAACCGTTCAAGCCTGGGCTTGGACTGGAGGGCGCAAGCCGCTATGACGCCGGCATGACCGGCGCCGCATGCTGTAGCCGCGGCGCATCCTGTTTCGGAGCCAGTTCCTCATGGCCTACACGCATGTCGATCTCTTCCCTCTCGGCGAGGACAAGACCCCCTATCGCAAGCTCGGCGACGCGGGCATCACAGTCGAGACGATTGGTGACCGCGAGGTCCTGAGTGTTTCGCGCGAAGCCATCCGCCAGCTTAGCGAACAGGCCTTCATCGACATCAACCATCTGTTGCGCCCCGGCCATCTCGCCCAGCTCGCCAAGATCCTCGACGATCCCGAGGCGACCTCGAATGACAAGTTCGTTGCCTACGATCTCTTGAAGAACGCCAATATCGCGGCTGGAGGCGTGCTGCCGATGTGCCAGGACACCGGCACTGCGATCATCATGGGCAAGCGCGGTCGCAAGGTCTGGACCGATGGCGATGACGAGTCGGCGCTGGGCGAGGGCGTCGCCGATGCCTATTACAAGCGCAATCTGCGCTATTCGCAGGTCGCGCCCCTCTCGATGTTCGAAGAGAAGAACACGGCGACCAACCTGCCGGCGCAGATCGATATCTATGCCGAGGGAGAGGACGCCTACAAATTCTTGTTCGTGGCCAAGGGCGGCGGCTCGGCCAACAAGACCTTCCTGTTCCAGGCTACGCCCTCGCTCCTCACCAAGGACCGCATGATCGCGTTCCTGAAGGAGAAGATCCTGACGCTGGGCACTGCCGCCTGCCCGCCCTATCACCTTGCCATCGTCATTGGCGGCACCTCGGCCGAGCAGAATCTCAAGACCGTCAAGCTCGCCTCGACCAAATATCTCGACGAACTTCCGACAAAGGGTTCTCCCTCGGGGCACGCCTTCCGCGATCTCGAGATGGAGGAGGAGATTCACAGGCTGACGCAGTCGCTTGGGGTCGGCGCGCAGTTCGGCGGCAAGTATTTCTGCCATGACGTGCGCGTCATCCGCCTGCCGCGTCACGGCGCCTCGCTGCCGATCGGCCTTGGCGTGTCCTGCTCGGCCGATCGCCAGGCCAAGGGCAAGATCACCCGGGACGGCATCTTCCTCGAAGCTCTCGAGACCAATCCGGCCAAGTACCTGCCGGAGGTCGAAGACGCGTCGCTCGGCGGCGATGTCGTCAAGGTCGATCTCAACCGGCCGATGAGCGAGGTCCTCGCGACGCTCAGCAAATACCCGGTCAAGACCCGCCTTTCGCTGACCGGGACCATCGTCGTCGCCCGCGATTCGGCCCATGCCAAGATTCGCGAACGGCTCGAGAACGGGCAGGGCATGCCCGATTATTTCAAGAACCATCCGGTCTATTATGCCGGCCCGGCCAAGACGCCCGAGGGCTTCGCCTCCGGCTCCTTCGGCCCGACGACGGCCGGGCGCATGGATTCCTTTGTCGATCAGTTCCAGTCCTTCGGCGGATCAATGGTCATGCTGGCCAAGGGCAACCGTTCCTCGGCGGTGCGCGAGGCTTGCGCCCGGCATGGCGGCTTCTATCTCGGCTCGATCGGCGGCCCGGCGGCGCGCCTCGCTCAGGACTGCATCCGCAAGGTCGAGATCCTGGAGTATCCGGAGCTCGGCATGGAGGCGGTCTGGCGCATCGAGGTCGAGGATTTCCCCGCCTTCATCGTCATCGACGACAAGGGCAACGACTTCTTCAAGGAGCTGAACCTCGGATGATGCGGCTTTCTGCTGGCCTTGCCCTGATCCTTGTTCTCGCGGCGCCTCCCGTCCTGGCGCAGGGGAGGGCTGGCGCGCCGGCCGACTGCCAGCGGGATCTCTTCCAGAACGAGGCCGGCATGCGCCGTGAACTCACCCGCCTGCAATCTGCCGGCACAGCGGACCAGGCCACGCAATGCCGCGTCTGGCGCGAGCACGTCACCTATCTTCAGGGCGCGCGCTCCGTCTTCGCAACCTGCCAGACCGGACGGCAGCGCGAGGAGAATGTCGCGCAGATGGACACCTCCATCTCCGAATACCGGGTGCTTCTCGCCAATCGCTGCAAGGCGCGCTGAGCAGGTGCCCACCCCTTACGGAAAGGCAAGGATCGCATGACCGAGCAGGCTGCCACCCCCCTCAATGTCGCCGTCGTGCCGGTGACGCCGTTCCAGCAGAATTGCTCGATCATCTGGTGCACCCGCACCAAGGATGCAGCGGTGGTTGATCCCGGTGGCGACGTCGACCGCATTCAGGACGCGCTGAAGGAACTCGGCGTCAAGCCGGTCGCGATCTGGCTGACCCATGGCCATATCGACCATGCCGGCGGTGCGGCCGATCTTGCCGATGCGCTCGCTGTGCCGGTCATTGGTCCGCACGAGGCCGACAAGTTCCTGCTCGACGACCTGCCGGCTTCGGGACTGCGCTTCGAGATGCGCGGCATCCGTCCGGTTACGCCGACACGCTGGCTTGCCGAGGGCGAGACGGTGTCGATCGGCGATGTCGCCTTTTCGGTGCAGCATGTGCCCGGCCATACGCCCGGCCATGTCACCTTCTTCCAGAAGGACGCGCATTTCCTGCTTGCGGGCGATACGGTGTTCGCAGGCTCGGTAGGGCGCACCGATTTTCCCTATGGCAGCCATGAGACGCTGATTGCCGGCATCAAGGCGAAGCTCCTGCCGCTGGGCGACGAGGTCCAGTTCCTGCCGGGGCACGGGCCGGCGAGCACGCTCGGCGAGGAACGTCAGAACAACCCGTTCCTGCAGGATTGAAGGCACCGACGCTCCGCGTTTCGTGCTCGTACAGGTTGTGGAAGCCATGCCTATCGGCGGTTGACGTAAGGGCGCGGCCCACTACCTTGGCGGCACATCACGGAGCGCCGCCATGAGCCTCGAATTCCTGATCACTTCCCTCATCATCGTCGCCTCGCCGGGCACAGGCATGATCTACACCGTGGCCGCCGGCCTCTCGCGCGGCGCGCGTGCAAGCATCGTCGCGGCCTTCGGGTGCACGCTCGGCATCGTGCCCCACATGCTCGCGGCGATCATGGGACTGGCGGCGCTTCTGCACACGAGCGCGCTCGCCTTCCAGATCTTCAAATATCTCGGCGTGGCCTACTTGCTCTACATGGCCTGGAACACGCTTCAGGAGCGCGGCGCGCTGCAGGTCGAGCAGAAGGTCGACACGCGCTCTGCACTGCGCGTGACAATCGACGCGGTTCTGGTCAACCTGCTCAATCCCAAACTTTCGATCTTCTTCTTCGCGTTCCTCCCGCAGTTCGTCAGCGCGGATGCGATCAATCCCATGCCGGAAATGCTCGCGCTGAGCGGCGTGTTCATGCTGCTCACCTTCGTGGTCTTCGTCGTCTATGGGTTGTTCGCAGCGTCTGTCCGCAGCCACGTCATCTCGCGGCCGCAGGTGATGACCTGGATGCGGCGCATCTTTGCCGGCGCCTTTGTTGCGCTCGGTGCAAAGCTTGCCGTGGCGGATCGCTGAAACCTGGGTCCCGGGGCCCTCGGGCCCCGGAAACGCCAACGGCCATGTCCAGAACGGGCGCGCGTACATCCGGCGTCACACGTTCGGCTCATGGCCGTCTTCAACGGGGATGGAGGGCAGTGGAACGCCCTCGACATCGCCGTGATCCTCAAATGGGGTGGGCCTCAGCCGATTTCAAGGGCTTACGCAGCACTCGGCCGCCATTCATAAAGAATGTCCGGCTCTCCTTCGACATTTCGGCTCCCAGCGTTCATGTCGACGATCTTGAAGCCGTGCTTCTCGTAGAAGGTGCGGGCGCGCGCATTGCGCTGGAAGCAGAAGAGATGCAGCCGCTGCGGGCTGCGCTCCTTGGCCTTGGCGAGGAGTTGTGAGCCGAAGCCTTGCCGATAGTGACCGGGCTTCAGATAGAGTTGATCGAGATCGTCGCCGTCGAGCGCCATGAAGCCGACGACCTCGTCGCCCAACCGGGCAACCCAGTTCTCGCCGCGCGCCAGGCGATCATGGATGATCCAGTCGCGCACTGCCTCATCGCTATGGACCCGGTGCAGCCAGGGCAAGGCATCAGCCCGGGCGGCGATGTAGAGATCGGCGATGGCGGCGGCGTCCGATGCCGCCGCGTGCCCGATAATGGCCTGGTCGCCCGATTCCATCGAGACATCCGCGCCCATGCAGGCGTTACGCCTCGAAGACGTCGGCGAGGAAGTCGCGCTTGCCGATGTCAAATCCGTTCTCGCGCAGGATCGCGTAGGCGGTGGTGGCGTGGAAATAGAAATTGGGCACGGCAAAGCGGGTCAGATAGGCCTCGGCCGTCATCGTGACAGTCTGCTGCGGACCGCGCGGGAAGGTGACGTCCTTGCCGATTCCGGTCTCGAGCGCGGTATCGTCGATGCTCTGCACGAAGGCGAGCGTCTTGGCGATCCGCTCCTTCAGTTCCGGGAAGGTCTTTTCCTCATCCGGGAATTTCGGGTTCTCGCCGGCGCTCACGCGCGCCGCAGCATTCTTGGCGAAGTCGCAGGTGAGCTGGATCTGTCGGGTGAAGGGCAGCATGTCCGGCGCCAGTCGGCTGGTGAGCACGACCTCGGGCTGGATCTTGCGGGCTTCCGCCTGCGCCACAGCCTTGTCGAGAATGGCGTTCAGCGCCTTCAGGGTCTGGATAATGCCCGCGAAGGCGGCGGCATGAACGGAAATCGGCATGATGCAGGATCCCTCAAAAACGAAACGGGCCCGGAAGGGCCCGTTCCACTATCGATAATACTGCTGGCCCGTCGATGACAGGGGCAGGACTGCATCAGTCCTTGGCGCGCTCGACATAGGAGCCGTCAGCCGTCATCACGACGATGCGAGTGCCGGGGCCGATGTGGGGCGGCACCGCGGTGCGCACGCCGTTGGTCAGGATCGCGGGCTTGTAGGAGGAGGAGGCGGTCTGACCCTTGGTCACCGGCTCGGTCTCGGCAACCTCGACCGTGACGCGCTGCGGCAGCTCGATTGCGACAGCCTTGTCCTCGAAGACCGAGAGCGAGACCTTCATGCCTTCCTGCAGATAAGGCGCCGTGTCGCCGACGACGGCGTTGTCGACATGGATCTGGTCGAAGGTCTCGGGGTTCATGAAGACGTACTGTTCGCCGTCCTGGTAGAGATAGGTGAAATCCCGGTCTTCGACATAGGCGCGCTCGACCTGCTCGGTCGTCTTGTAGCGCTGCGTCATCTTCACGCCGTCGGAGATGCGGCGCATGTCGATCTGCGTCGTCGGGGTGCCCTTGCCGGGAAAGAAGCTCTCAGCCGAGATGACGGAGCAGAGATGCCCGTCGAGTTCGAGAACGTTGCCCTTGCGAACGGAGCTGGCGATGACCTTGACCACGTGAGTTTCCTTGCTGGTGCGCATCGAGCGCGCGCGCTATGCGGATTTCGTCGCCGCGGAACTACCGCATTCGCGGGCGAAACGGAAGCTTGCAGAGATTCTTAACCGAGGTTCGATGGTCGAGGGACATCCGCCCTGGTGGCGGCGGGACATTCATGCCGACCGCCGGCCCGCATTGCTGGCGCGCGGACGCATCAAGGCAGCGCTGAGGCGCTGGTTCGAGGCGCGCGACTTCATCGAGGTCGAGGCGGCGATCCTGCAGGTCTCGCCGGGCAATGAGACGCATCTGCACGGCTTCGCGACCGCACTGATCGACGATGCGGCGGGCGTGCACCCCTACTACCTGCATACCTCCCCGGAATTCGCGGCCAAGAAGCTGCTGGCAGCGGGTGAAGGCCGAATCTTCGATTTCGCCCGGGTGTTCCGCAATCGGGAGCGCACTGCACTGCACCATCCTGAATTCACCATGCTGGAATGGTACCGCGCCGGCGAGGACTACGATGCGCTGATGGCCGATGCCGCGGCTCTGCTGGCCGAGGCGGCCCGCACCGCTGGCGCAAGTCAGCTGAACTGGCGGGGCCTGGTCGCCAACCCCTTCGCGGAACCCGAGCGCCTGACCCTGCATGATGCCTTTGTCCGACATGCCGGCATCGACCTGCTCGCGACCGTCGCGGATAACGGGGCGACGGATCGAGAGGCTCTTGCCACAGCTGCGCGTGCCGCCAATATCCGGCTTGCCGGGGACGACAGCTGGTCTGACATTTTCAGCCGCGTTCTCTCGGAGAAGATCGAGCCGCATCTTGGTCGCGGTTGCGCCACCATCCTTTGCGAATACCCGATCTCGGAGGCGGCCCTGGCGCGGCCGAAGCCGGGAGATCCGCGTGTGGCCGAGCGTTTCGAGCTCTATGCCTGCGGCGTCGAGCTTGCGAATGCCTTCGGGGAACTGACGGACCCGGCCGAACAGCGTCGGCGGTTCGAGGCGGACATGGACGAGAAGCAGCGCATCTATGGCGAACGCTACCCGCTTGATGAGGATTTCCTCGCAGCGCTGGAGGCGATGCCTCCGGCCTCCGGCATCGCGCTCGGCTTCGACCGGCTGGTGATGCTCTGCACCGGTGCGCGTCGGATCGAGGACGTGCTCTGGACGCCGGTAGCCGAACCGGGCAGGACAGGCTGATGACCGCCCATACCCCACTGCGCAGCATCGACGCGCTGATGGCGCAGGGACTTGTCGCGCCGGCGCGGCGCGAGGCGCTCGATGCGGTTGCCGAGCGCTACGCCGTCTCCGTCACGCCCGCGATGGCGGCATTGATCGATCCCTCCGACGCGGCCGACCCGATCGCGCGCCAGTTCATCCCCGATGCGGCGGAACTGCTGACCTTGCCGCAGGAAATGGCCGATCCGATCGGGGATGATGCGCATTCGCCGATCGAGGGCGTGGTCCATCGCTATCCCGATCGCGCGCTGCTGAAGCTCGTCCATGCCTGCCCGGTCTATTGCCGCTTCTGCTTTCGGCGCGAGATGGTCGGGCCGGGGGGCACCTCGCTCGCCGGCGAGAAGCTCGACGCGGCGCTGGCCTATCTCGCCTCCCGACCGGAGATCTGGGAAGTCATCATGACGGGTGGCGATCCGTTCATCCTGTCCGCGCGCCGTGTGCGCGATGTCGCGAAGCGGCTGGCGGCGATCCCGCATATCAAGGTGACGCGCTGGCACACGCGGGTGCCGGTGGTCGATCCCGAGCGGATCACGGCCGATTACGCCCGCGCCCTGCGCGTGCCGGGCAAGGCGAACTACATCGCCATTCACGCCAACCATCCGCGCGAGTTCACGCCGGCGGCCTGTGCCGCGATCGCGCGCCTCGCCGATGCTGGCCATGTCCTGCTCAGCCAGAGCGTGCTGCTCAAGGGCATCAACGCGGATGTCGAGACCCTGGCTGCGCTCATGCGTGCCTTCGTCGAGAACCGGGTGAAGCCCTATTATCTGCACCATCCGGATCTCGCGCCGGGCACCTCGCATTTCCGGCTGTCGCTGGCGCAGGGGCAGGCGCTCGTCAAAAGCCTGCGAGGCCATCTTTCGGGCCTGTGCCAGCCGACCTATATCCTCGACATCCCCGGAGGGGCCGGCAAGATACCGGTCGGCCCGTCCTTCCTTTCGAGCTGCGAGATGCCGGGCGCCGAGGCGCAGGCGGAAGACCGTTTCGGTACGCAGCATTCCTACCCGCCAGTTTGAGTACCAGCGCGGCGCATCGCCAAGGAGCGATCATGCAAGAGAAAATGCCCATCGCCATCGTGTCGGATGTGGTCTGCCCGTGGTGCTTCATCGGCAAGGCACGGCTGGAGGCGGCGCTGGCGAATCACGGCCTGACCGACCGCGTCGCAGTCACCTGGCTGCCCTATGAGCTCAATCCCGACATGCCTGCGGAAGGTGCGGACCGGGCGAGCTATCTCGATGCCAAATTCGGGCCCGGCAAGCGCAAGGAAATCGAGATCCGGCTCTCGGAAGCGGCGCTCGAAAGTGGCGTGACCTTCAACTGGTCGAAGGTCGCACGCACGCCCAATACCCGTATGGCCCATATGTTGATCGCAGCCGCATCCACCGTGCAGCGCGGCACCGAGATGAAGGCGGCCCTGTTCAAGGCCTATTTCCAGGACGGGCGTGATATCGGCGATCTGGAGACGCTGGTGGCGATCGCGACCGAACTCGGTTTCGAGGAGAATGCCGCGCGCGACGAACTCACCAATGATGAATTGCGTGAGACGATCATCGGCCTCGAGGCCCACGCCCAGAAGGTCGGAGTGACCGGCGTGCCCTTCTTCATCGTCGACGGCAAGCTGGCGGTTTCGGGCGCGCAGACTCCGGATGTCTGGACCAAGGTTTTTGCCCAGCTTGCCCAAGAGACGGCGTGAGCGAGAATATCTCCGCATTTCGTTTGCCTCCGCGCTGGTCTAGAAGGGGCCGGCGGGGGGCAGAGTCGAGATGAGACCGGGCGCGACGACACGAGCCGTTACGATTGCGGACGGCCGATTGACGATCGAGGGCGTGCGTAACGCCTTCATCCAGAGTCCGGCCCGGCAGCTCCTGCTCGAAGCAGGGCCGCTCGATGTGATCTCAGGCTATGCCAGCCAGAATGGTTCGCTCAATTCCGTTGCCAGCCTTCGCGGCTTCGGCGCCCTTGGGCATGATTGGCTGGCGCGCGCCGGTTTCGAGGACCGGGCTCAGCACGTCGTGCTGAGCATCCGCGCCCTTCCCGATACCGGTGAAGGCAAGATGCTGCTCAGGCTCGGCTTTGACGGTGAAGCCGATGCCCCCCATGCCGGTGCTTTCTCAGCCGATCTCTTCGTCTCCGCACCGGTCTATGCCGAATTGAAGCGCGACCTGCAGGCCGGTCTGGTTGATACCGTCTCGATCTCGGCGGCGACCAATCTCTGGATCAGCGATGCCGATCGCGATCCGCCGGCCGGCGGCGCCGTGACCTGGTATCTCGGCATCGAGGCGGACGGCCGCACGAGCGGCAGTGCCAAGGGGCTGGTGCAGAGCCTGAGCTGGTCTCAGCGGGGGCGCAGGGAGGAAGCGCCGCATCCGGTGCCCGCAGCGAATGCCGCCGAGACGCCGGATGAAGATCCGGAGGACGGCATCGAGTTCCGCAAGCTGCGCCAGCTGACCGTACTCAATCGCTGGATGATGAACCTGCTGATTGCACTGATTGCGATCATGTTTGTGCTGGCGTTGAAGTGACATCCATGAACGAAGGCCCGATGTGATGAGTATCGTCCGTTATCTCACCCATCCCCAGGTCAAGATTGATCCAGACGTGCCCGTGCCCGATTGGGGGCTGTCGGATGTCGGCCGGGCACGGGCTCTGGCCTTCGCGATTGCACCTAAGCTCGTCGGAACCAGGCTCATCGTCTCCTCGGCCGAGCGCAAGGCGATCGAGACGGCGGAATGCGTCGCGGAGCAGCTCGGCCTGCCCGTCGAGATCCGCGAGGCCATGCACGAGAACGACCGGTCGGCGACAGGTTTCCTGCCGCCGCAGGAGTTCGAGAAGGTGGCGGACGAGTTCTTCGCCAATCCCGAGCTGAGCGTACGCGGCTGGGAACGCGCAATCGATGCGCAGTCGCGGATCGTACGGGAAACGGAGGCCGTGCTGGCCGCGGCGGGGGATGGCGACATTCTGCTCGTCGGCCATGGCGGAGTCGGCACCTTGCTGCTCTGCGCCTTGCACGGCTGGCCCATCAAGCGCCTGCGCGATCAGCCGGCAGGCGGTGGCAATGTCTTCGCATTCGACGGCGCGACGCGAATCGTGCAGCACGGCTGGCAATCGATTGAGGAGTTCGCCACGCCATGACCGCCAAGATCAACGATCTCCGCGACCGTATGATCGTGGCGCTCGACGTGCCGACGATCTGGGACGCCTACCGCATCGTCTCCGAACTGGGCGATGGGGCGACCTTCTACAAGATCGGCTACCGGCTCGCCTTTGCCGGCGGGCTCGACCTGTCCCGTCAGCTGATTTCTGAGGGCAAGAAGGTCTTCCTGGACCTCAAGCTGCATGACATCGGCAACACCGTCACCGAGGGCGTCGATTCCTTGACCAAGCTCGGCGTCACCTTCCTCACCGTGCACGCCTATCCGCAGACCATGCGCGGCGCGGTCGAGGGGCGGGCCGACTCCGATCTGAAGCTGCTCGCCGTCACCGCGCTCACCTCCTACGATGACGGCGATCTGCGTGATGCCGGCTACGGCCTCGCCGTGCGCGATCTCGTGCGCCTGCGTGCCCAGCAGGCCCGCAGCGCGGGGATCGACGGTATCGTCTGCTCGGCTGCCGAGACCGAAATCGTGCGCGACATTATTGGCCCGGACATGGTCATCGTGACGCCCGGCATTCGCCCCGCGGGAAGTGCCGCCGGCGACCAGAAACGGACCCTGACGCCCAGCGAGGCGATCCGCGTCGGGGCCGACCATCTCGTGGTCGGGCGCCCCATTATCCGCGCGGCTGACCCGCGTGCGGCGGCTGCCGCGATCATGGACGAGATCGCCGCGGCTTCGTAGTCTGGTCGGATCAGGTTTCAACCCAAGAACGGAAGCTGGAAATGCCCAAGGGATATGTCATCGGTCGCGCCATGGTTTCCAACGCGACGCTCTGGGCGGTCTATGCCGCCAAGGCCTCCGAGGTGATCAAGCAGTATGGCGGTACGCCGATAGTGCGCGGCGGCCAGATGACGGTGGCCGAGGGCGAGGGCCGGGCCCGCAACGTCGTCATCGAGTTCAAGGATTTCGAGACGGCCAAGGCCTATGCGAATTCGCCGGAATATGCCGCGGCCCGCAAGGAGCGCGAAGGCGCCGGTGAGATCGATCTCGTTGTCGTGGAAGGGCTCTGAGCCGTGGCGAAGGGATATTGGGTCGCCCGCGTCGACGTTGAGGATCAGGAGGCATACGCCAGGTATCGCACCCTGAATGCCATCGCCTTCGCAAAATTCGGCGCGAAGTTCCTGGTGCGTGGCGGCGAGTACAAACTCGCGCGCGGCGAAGGGCGCCAGCACAACGTCGTGATCGAGTTCAAGGACGAGGCAACGGCGCGCGCCTGCTACGAGTCACCTGAATACCAGGAGGCGGTCAAGCATCTGGCGCAGGCGGGTAAGTCCGATCTCGTCATCATCGGCGGCTATGACGGGCCTCAGCCCGCAGCGTGATGCCCCCGCACCAGCGATAGCGCTCCCGCGATCGCATCGCCTCTGACGGTGGAGAGCCTGCGCCTGACATCAGGCGCAAGCCAGGCCTCCATCGCAGAGGACAGGCCGCCGATCAGCGCGACGCGCGGCACCTCGCGCTCGAACAGGGTGCGCACCATGGCGTCGATCAAGGCCGCACCATTCTGCATGATGGCGCGTGCGTGCGAGTCGCCGAGATCGGCATGGCGCAGCACAAGGGGCGCGAGCGTCGCGTAGTCCGTGGCATGGGCCTTGTCCATCCAGGCGATGACCTCGAACGGATCGCCCTGGAACCTGGCCAGGACGTCCGTCGTGAAGCGCGTTTGCGGCTCCCGGCCGTCATGGGCGCGCAGCGAGACGCGAATGGCGGCAAGGCCGAGATCGGCGCCGCTGCCCTCATCGCCAACCGGAAAACCGTAGCCGCCAATGCGGATCTCGCGTCCGGCGACGCGGGCGAGGCCGATCGAGCCGGTGCCGATGATGATGATGCCGCCGTCCTCACCGGAATGGGCGCCCAGGCAGGCGGCGAGCCCATCGCTCTCGAAGACAGTCCTGGCGAAGGGGCTCGCCCAGCCTGCGAGTTCCTCCTGCATGCCCTTGCGGCCGATACCGGCGAGGCAGATTCCGGCTCGGACCCGACTGAACTGATCTTCGCCGAGGCCAGCCTCGCTCATCGCACCGCGCGCTGCCTGCATCACCGCGGCGAGCGAGGCGTCCAGACCGAGACGGAGAGAGGCCGGCCCCGCGATGCCCGAGCCGAGCACCTCGCCCTGAGCGGTCTCCAGCCGGCAGCGGCAGCCGGTGCCGCCGCCATCGACCCCAAGATACAGATCGGTTGCGGCACTCATGCGCCGATCCGTTCGATATCGGCGCCGCAGCGCCGGAGCTTGCGGTCGAGCGCCTCATACCCCCGGTCGAGATGGTAGATGCGGCTGACCACAGTCTCGCCCTCGGCGACGAGCCCCGCGAGCACCAGGCTGACCGATGCGCGCAAGTCGGTCGCCATGACCGGCGCCGCCTTGAGTGTTTCGACGCCGCGCACCATGGCGCTGGTCCCCTTCAGCGTGATGTCGGCCCCGAGCCTGACCAGCTCCGGAACATGCATGAAGCGGTTCTCGAATACCGTTTCGCGGATCAGTGAGGTGCCGTCCGCCACGCTCATCAGCGCCATGAACTGCGCCTGCAGATCCGTCGAGAACCCAGGATAGGCCTGGGTCATGATGTCGATGCCGGTGAGCCGGCCTGGCCGCGACACCATCAGCCCGCGATCGGTCGGCCAGAGCCTGACGCCGGCGGCTTCGAGCGCTTCGCCCACCGCCGCGAGATGTTCGAGCCGCGCACCGACCAGTTCGAGTTCGCCGCCGGTGATCGCGGCAGCAACCGCGTAGGTGCCCGCCTCGATGCGATCGGCAACGATCTCATGTGTCGCCGGCCTGAAGCTCTGGGCGCCCTGGACTTGCAGGCGATGGCTGCCGATGCCCTCGATCCTTACGCCCATTGCGACGAGGCAGCGGGCGAGGTCGAGGACTTCCGGCTCCTTAGCCGCGTTGACGATCTCGGTTTCACCGCTGGCGAGGCTCGCCGCCAGCAGGGCGGTTTCGGTGGCTCCGACCGAGGAGAAGGGGAAGACGATACGCGCGCCGCGCAGACCGGCGGGAGCACTCGCCTCGATATAGCCGCCAGCGACGCTGATGTCGGCGCCGAGGGCCTCGAGCGCCTTCAGGTGAAGGTCGACCGGGCGTGCGCCGATCGCGCAGCCGCCGGGCAGGGAGACGCGGGCATGGCCGAAGCGGGCGATGAGCGGCCCCAGCACCAGGATGGTCGCGCGCATCTTGCGCACGATGTCATAGCTCGCCTCCCGCGGCGCGGCTTCGCTGGCGCTGAGCGTCAGCGCATCGGCCGCACGGCCGGAGAAGATGACACCATACCCCTCCAGCAGGGCCTGCATCGTCCTGATATCGACAACATCCGGCAGGTTGCGCAGGGTCAGCGGCCTGTCGGAGAGCAGCGCGGCCGCAAAGGCGGGCAAGGCGGCGTTCTTGGCGCCGCGGATATCGACGGTTCCGGACAGCCGCTGGCCACCGCGGATCAGGAGCTTGTCCATCAGGCGCCCTCTTGCGCGTGTTCCGGTGACTTCTCATAGCGCAGGAAGCGGTGCTCGGCGCCGGCGAAATCGCGACAGTACTCGCGGGCTCTGTGCCAGCCGGCCCGCTCATAGAAGCGTCGCGCCCCCGTATTCGCCGCGAATACCTCGAGCGAGCGGGCGCCATTCGCCTCGGCATGGGAGAGCAGGGCTGCACCATGGCCGCAGCCAGTCTCGGCCACGAAGAGCATGATGACATGTCCGTCGAGCAGCAGCAGAACGCCTCTGACGCCGCCATCGTCCAGGACGGTGAGATGCTCCAGGTCCCGCTCGAACCGGGCCTCGAAATGCGCGACGTCATAGGCCGACGCCGCATCGCCGATGATGGGGCGGAAGCCGGTCTGATAGGCTTGCGCAAGAATGGCTGCCGCCGGAGCGATATCGGCTGGCTCTGCCTTGCGGATGATCACGACCGGCCCCGCAGGCGGGGATCGAGTTCGTCGCGCAGCGCGTCGCCGAGCAGGCTGAAGCCGAGCGAGAGGAAGAGGATGCCGAGCCCGGCGAAGATCGCGTTCCAGGGCGAGAGCAGCACGAAATTGCGCCCTTCCGCCAGCATCAGCCCGAGGGAGGGGGTGGGCGGCTGGGTGCCGAGGCCGAGGAAGGAGAGTGAGGCCTCGACCAGGATGGCGGCCGACAGCAGCAACGAGGTCTGGACCAGGATCACGGAGGCCAGATTGGGGAGGATATGGCGCAGCATGATGCGCAGGTCCGAAGCGCCGATCGAGCGGATGCCGGCGACGAAGTCGCTCTCGACCAGAACGAGGGCCGGGCCACGGATCAGCCGCGCGAAGATCGGCACATAGACGACGGCAATCGCGATGGCGGCGCTTTCCGTTCGCGGCCCGAGCATGGCGATGATGCCGATGGCGAGCAACATCACGGGAAAGGCGAAGAGAATATCCATCAGCCGCATCACGATGCGCTCGCACCAGCCGCGATAGAAGGCGGCGAGCAGGCCGAGGCCACCCCCGACGATCAGCGCAAGGCCGACAGCGATGCCGCAGGCGATGAGGGCGGTGCGGTAGCCGTAGAGGATGCGGGCCAGGATATCGCGGCCGAGATGATCGGTGCCCAGCCAATGCGCGAGGCTCGGCCCCTTCAGGCGTGCGACGATATCCTGAGCGAGCGGATCATAGGGAGCAACCAGCGGGGCGGCGAGCGCCAGCACGATCTGCAGGGTGACGATGATGCCCGCTGCGATGGCGATACGGCGGCTCTGGCTCATCACGCAGTCCTGAGCCTTGGGTCGATCAGCGCATAGGCGAGATCGACCAGGGCGTTCACCAGCACGAAGCCGACGGTGACGATGAGGATGGTGGCCTGGACCAGCGGGTAGTTCCGTTCGGCGATGGCGCCGAGGATCAGCCGCCCGAGGCCCGGAATTGAGAAGACCTGCTCCACCACGATCGCGCCGCCAAGCAGATAGCCCGTCATGATGCCGACGCTGGTGACGAATGGAATGAGCGCGTTGCGGAGCGCATGTCGGTAGAGCACCGCGGTCTCCGAAAGCCCCTTGGCGCGGGCGGTGCGGATATAGTCCTGGCTGAGCGCGTCGAGCATCGCGGTCCGGACAAGGCGCGACAGATTGGCAAGGATCGGCAGCGCCAGCGCGATCGCCGGCAGCAGCAGGCGCTGCAGATTGCCGAGCGGGTCCTCGCTGAACGGGACATAGCCGAGCGAGGCGAAGCTCGGGGCCAGGCTTGCCACCGTGATCAGCATGACGATGCCGAGCCAGAAGGACGGGATGGTGAGCCCCGCGATCGCGCCGATACGCAGGACGAGATCAGCCCGCCCGCCCCGCCAGTGAGCCATCAGGCAACCGAGGGGCACGGCGAGGCCGGCGCCAATCACCAAGGCCAGCACTGTGAGCTGCAGGGTCGGCCAGATCTGGGCCGTGATCTCCTGGAGCACGGGCCGGCCGGTCCAGATCGACGTGCCGAAATCGCCGTGAAGCGCTCGCCCGAGCCAGCTCAGATATTGCTCGATCAATGGTCGGTCGAGCCCGAGCTCGCTGCGCATCGCTGCAACGCGCTCCGGCGTCACCTCGGTATTGGCGCCGAGCATGATCGCGACCGCATCGCCCGGGATCAGCCGGATCATCATGAAGACGATCACGGAGATCCCGAAGAGCACGATCGCGAGGTCGAGGCCGCGCTGGAGCAGATGGCGGAGCATGCCTCGACCGTGCCGGATCAGCGCAGGCTGGCGCGGCCGAGCGAGACCAGCGAGCGGTTGGCGTAGATGTCATAGCCCTGCAGGTTGCCGCGCACGGCGCTGAACAGTGTGGGATAGGCGATATGAGCCGCGGGGCCCGAGCACCCGAGAATCTTTTGTGCGTCGCGATAGGCCGCCTGCCGCGCAGGCTTGTCGAGCGTCGCGCGGCCCTTGTCGAGCAGCGCGTCGAGCTCGGGGTTGCTGTACTTGAAGACGTTGGTCGATCCGCCCGTGCGGAAGGCGCGGTAGAAATAATCGTCCGGCTCGATGCTGCCGGCATTGGTCGAGGCGAAGAGGTCGAAGTTCGAGTTGCGCCAGTCCTGCACGAACTGCCCGAGCTCGGGGTTCTTCAGCTCGACCTTGAAGCCGGCCTTGCCGAGCTGCTGCTGCACGACCTGGGCGATGTCGCGGATGTCCTGCCGCGGCAGGATCGTCATGCTGACCGAGACCGGCGTGGCGATGCCGGCTTCCTTGAGCAGGGCCTGAGCCTTGGCCGGATCATGTGTGTAGCAGGGCAGGTCCTTCACATCGACCGCCCAGTCCTTCAGCACGGGGGGCAGCGGTGCGGCCGGTGCACCGCTGCCGAACAGCGCAGCGTCGATGATCTCCTTGCGGTTCAGGGCGTAGTTCAGCGCCTCCCGCAACTTCGGATTGTCGAAGGGCGGCTTCGAGACATTCATGCCGATCAGCGTGTAGGCGAGCTCCATCGTCTCGCGGATCGCCACACTGGGCTTGCCCTTGAGCTGGAGCGCGGTGGCTGCATCGATATGCGGCAGCAGCGCGAACTGGCCATTGCCGATGCCGACCTGGCGCGTGGCCGCTTCGGGAACGAAGTTGAACTTGACGCCCGCAAGCTTCACCTCGGCCGCATTCCAGTAGCCGGCATGCTTGGCGAGGCGGATGAAGCCGTTCGGCTGCCACTCCTCGAACTTGAACGGGCCGGTACCCATCGGCGCGCGCTGCAGCGCGTCCTTGTTGCCCTCGAGCCCGCGTGGGACGATCGCGATGCCGGTCAATGAAGCGAGCAGCGGGGCCGACGGCTCCTTGAGCTTGAGCTCGAGCGTGGTCGCATCGACGGCGGTTGCGCTTTCCAGCGCTCCAAGGCGGCTGGCGAGCGGCGAGCCGACATCCTTGGAGAGCACCCGCCGCAAGGACGAGGCGGAGTCTTCCGCTTCCATCGGCTTGCCGTCATGGAAGGTCACGCCGGAGCGGAGCTTGAAGGTCACGGTCTTGCCGTCGGCGGACGCGGTCCAGGACTGGGCCAGGCCGGGGATGATGTTGAGGTCCTTGTCGAGCGCGGTCAGTCCTTCATAGATCGGGCCGAGCACGAGCTGCGACGAGGCGAAGGCCGTCACGATATGGGGATCGAGCCCTGCGGGCGAAGCCTCGACGGCGACCTCGAGCACCTGGGCGGACGCAGCACCGGCGATCAACGCGAAGGCCGTGGCAGCGATGCTGCTGCGCAACGCGCGGCGTAGTCCCGAACCCTGCTTCATGGCGCGATACATGGCCCATCCCTCCTGGCAGACGGCGCATTCTTGGGCGCTCGTGCGATCAGTTTCGCATATGGACCACTTAAGGACCAATCTGGACAACGCTTAGCCGATCGCCTAGAGCCAGTGCAAGCCTTGAAGCTTGCCATGGGCATTAGGGAACGGAAGATGCGCGATCTGGCCAAGCAGACACTGACCGCGATCGGTGTGATCAGCGGCACGTCGATGGACGCGATCGACGTTTCCATTGTCGAGAGCGATGGCCGCGAGACGCTCCGCTTCGGCGCCGGCGCTTCCTACCCTTATCCGGCAGAGACGCGACGTGAACTTCAGGCTCTGATTGCCGAGGCCGAACGAGCGGTCAAGGAACCGTTGCTCGAGCTGGAGGCGGCGGTGACAGCCGCCCATCTCGATGCGGTCAGGCGCTTCATGGCCGAACAGGCGCTTGATCCGCAGGGCATCGACCTCGTCGGCCTGCATGGCCAGACCGTCTATCACCGGCCGGAAATCCGCTTCACCCGCCAGCTCATTGACGGGCCGGCTGTTGCAAGAGCGCTTGGCGTCCCGACCGTCGACCGTTTCCGCTACGCTGACGTCGCGGCCGGCGGCGAGGGGGCCCCCTTCGCGCCGCTTTATCACCGTGCGCTGGCGCAGGGGCTGGAGCAGCCCGTGATGGTGCTGAACCTCGGTGGCGTCGGCAATGTCACCTATATCGACGGCGACGATGTCATCGCGTTCGACACCGGTCCGGCCAGCGCGATCCTTGACGATTTCGTCTTGCGGCGGTTGGGCCGTGAATACGATGCTGGCGGGGCGCTGGCGGCGAGTGGACAGGTGCGCGAGGATCTCGTGGCTGACTTCATGACGAACCCGTTCTTCGATCGCCCGGCACCGAAATCGCTGGATCGCAATGATTTTCATCGGCGTGCCAAGGTCGTGGAGGCTCTCTCCGATGCCGATGGCGCCGCGACGCTTGCGGCCTTCACGGTGGAAAGCGTGGTCGCCGCGCTGCGTCTTGTCCCGAAGGTGCCGAGGCGCTGGCTGGTCACGGGCGGCGGCCGCCTGAACAGCCACTTCATGGCGAGGCTGCATGAGCGCCTCGGCGTGCCGGTCGAGCCCGTCGAGGCTGCTGGCTGGGCTGGCGATGTCATCGAGGCACAGACCTTCGGTTACCTCGCGATCCGCTCGGTCAAGGGCCTGCCGCTCAGCCTGCCCGGCACGACCGGCGTGCCGGAGCCGCTGACGGGCGGTCGGCTCAATCTGCCGAACTAATTTTTACACGCGCGGCGCACTTTTGGGGGCGATCTGCCCGCCGCAAGGACGCCTTCCCCAAAGCGGTTGGTTGCGTTGCGTCCGCTGTCCGAGAGGGCGCGATCGATCTGCGTCGCCCCAGATGCTCTGGCAGTGGCAGCGCGATCCGCTGGCTTGCCTTGCCTTCGTGCGGTGAGAGCCGGGCCGGCATGACCGGTTCGCCAACGGACAAAACGAGGTGCACTTGCAGAGGAAGCGTGGCTTCCGGTCGAAACATCTCTTCCCTGTCGGTTCCTCGCTTGCTACTGGGCTAAAGTGGACTTATTTTGGTCTGGTCACGAGGGGATATCCATGGCGACTGAAGATGTCAGCGCGCGCTTTCGAGAACTTGATGCCTGGGGCGACCTCGACATCCTCAAGGCGCTTTACGAAGGCCAGCTAGCAGCTGTCGCCACCATTGCCTCGTCCCTGCCGGCGATCGCGGAAGCCGTTGCCGCGGCTGTGCCGCGCCTCGAGGCCGGTGGACGCCTGATCTATGCGGGCGCCGGCACCTCGGGCCGCATCGGCGTACAGGACGGCGCTGAGCTGACCCCGACCTTCGACTGGCCGGAAGAGCGACTGGCCTTCGCCATCGCTGGCGGCGATGAGGCGATCCTCCACGCCGTCGAGAATGCCGAGGATTCGGTCGATGACGGCGCGGGCGCGATGCGCCGCACCGATGTCGGGCCGAACGACGTCGTGATCGGTCTCGCTGCCAGCGGCCGCACGCCCTACACGCTCGCTGCCATCGGCGAGGCCAAGGCCCGCGGCGCGCTGACCATCGGCGTCGCCAACAACCGCGGCTCGGCGCTGCTGCGCACGGCCGATCTCGGCATCCTCACCGAAACCGGAGAAGAGGTCGTTGCGGGCTCGACCCGGATGAAGGCCGGCACCGCCCAGAAGATCGTGCTCAACCTGTTCTCGACGCTGCTGATGATTCGTCTTGGCCGGGTTTATCGCGGCTTGATGGTTCATATGCGCGCGACCAATGCCAAGCTCCGGCTGCGGGCCGCGCAGATGGTCGACATGATCACCGGATGCGGCATGGAGGCCGCCGCCCGCCACCTCGACCGCGCTGGCGGCGATGTGAAGCGCGCGGTGCTGCTTGCAAGCGGCGCCGAGGCTGCCTTTGCCGAGACCTTGCTCGCGCGCCATCACGGCAATCTGCGCCTGGCCCTGTTCGATCTCGGTGTCGGAACGAACGAGCCGGCCAAGGCGCCTCCCAGGGCGGCACCGTGAGCGAAACCTCACCCGGACGCGGTCCGCGGCGTCCGCGCGAGGGCGTGTCCGAGGCTGTACCCGAAGCGATGCCGGCCAAGCAGCAGGCGATCCTTCAGGCGCTCGCCGGAGACGACCCGACGCCACGCTATCTCAGGCTCGCCGGCGCTTTGTCCCGGCTGATCGAGACCGAGGTCTTCCTTCCCGGCGATGCCGTTCCCTCCGAGCGCGATCTCGCCCAGCTGACCGGTTATGCCCGGGTCACCGTGCGCAATGCCATTGACGAGCTCATTCGCAGCGGCGCGTTGTCGCGACGGCATGGCTCGGGCACCTTCGTCGCCTCGCGCATGGAGCAGCCGCTCTCGGTCCTGGCGAGTTTCTCGACCGATATCGAGAACCGCGGCGGCCGGCCGGGTTCGATCTGGCTGTCGAAGGAGCTGGCGCGGCCGAAGCCCCAGGAGTCGATGGCGCTCGGTCTCGGGCCGAGCGACACGGTCGTCCGGTTGATGCGGGTCAGGACAGCCGATGGCGAGCCGCTGGCGATCGAATGCGCCGTCGTGCCGGCCACCATCCTGCCGTCACCGGATCTGATCGAGACCTCGCTCTATGCTGCGCTCGCCCAGAGGGGCGCAGCGCCAGCCCATGGCGTGCAGCGCATCCATGCCGGTCTCGCGACGGCGGACGAGGCGAAGCATCTCGGTATTCCGGCGGGCAGCGCACTGCTCAGGATCGAACGCCGCGCGTTTCTCGGCAATGGCAAGCCGGTCGAGTTCACGCTCTCGGCCTATCGCGGCGATCGCTATGATTTTGTCGCGACCTTGAAGGGCGAAGCGATGGGGCCGCAATCGTGACACCGCAGGATCGAACCCGCTCCCGCATGTCGGCCGAGATCGCAGAAATCCCCGAGGCCGCGGCGCGGCTTCTGCAGGAGGGGCAAGGCGAGATTGCGCGCGTCGTCGAGGCGTTGCAGATGCCCCGCGTCAGCCATGTCGTCGTCAGTGGCCGCGGCAGTTCCGGCCATGCAGGCACGCATCTGCGCTATCTCATCGAGACCCGCCTGGGCTTGAGCTCTGCTGCTGCGGCCCCATCGGTGGTGACGCGCTATGGCGCGAGCCCGCGTCTCAAGGAGGCGCTCTATATCCTGATCTCGCAGTCCGGCCGCAGCCCCGATCTCGTGGCGGCGGCCCAGCAGGCGACAGTGGCCGGGGCGCAAACGGTCGCCATCGTCAATGATCCCGATTCCCCTGCCGCGCGGGCCTGCCGCCATGTCATCCCGATCGCGGCAGGTCCCGAGCTCGCCGTGGCCGCAACCAAGACCGTCGTGAACACGATGCTGGCCGGCATGCTGCTGGTCGCGCGGCTGAGCAGGGACGCCGCACTCGCGACATCTGCGCAGTCGGCTCCCGAACGTCTTTCCCAGGCGCTCACACTCGACTGGTCTGCCTGGGCGCGCCAGCTCTCCGACGCACCGGCGGGTTTCGTGATCGGGCGCGGTCTGACGCTGGGTCCGGCGCGCGAGGCCGCGCTCAAGGCAGCCGAAGTCCTGGGCGTACCCGTGCTGGCGTTCAGCTCCGCAGAAGTCCTGCACGGTCCCAAGGCGGCGATCCGGAGCGAGCATCCAATCCTCGGCCTCAATGCCGGCGGTGAGGTTTCGGACAGCATTGAGGAGGCTCTGGCGACGCTCCGTCGCGAGGGGGCGTCGATCTTCTCGGGAAGCGGGCTGCGGCCGACCCTCCCGGGACTGGCAGCGGGCGACCCGGCGCTCGACGCGATCGCGCTGCTGGCGCCTGTTTATCGCGCGCTGGAAGCCGAGGCGGTGCGGCTTGGTCGCGATGTCGACCGCCCTCCGGGGCTGGTCAAGGTCACGGAGACACTGTGATGGCAGCGCGGCGGCAGGGCTGGCGCGCGCGGCGCCTGTTCGATGGCGAGCGGATCTGGCCGGATCGCCTCGTCATCGCCGAGGATGGGATCGTCACCGAGATGCTGCCGTCAAGCGCGCAGCCGGACTGCGTGATCGAGGAACTGCCGGACGATGCCGTGCTCGCGCCGGGCTTCATCGATGTTCAGGTCAATGGCGGTGGCGGCGTCATGCTGAACGATACGTTGAGCTGCGACGGCATAGCTGCGATCAGCGCTGCCCATGCCCGCTTCGGCACGCGGTTCCTCCTGCCAACCCTGATCAGCGCCAGCAGGGCAGATATTGCGAAGGCGATCGAAGCCGCACGCGAAGCGATGGCACGAGCTGTGCCGGGCGTTCTCGGCCTTCACATCGAGGGCCCCTTCATCAACCCCGAGCGTCGTGGCGCGCATCTGGTCGCCAATCTCCTGCGGCCGGAGCCGGAGGATGTCGACCTGCTGGCGTCGCTCGGCTCTGCCGGCGTGACATTGGTGACGCTCGCACCGGAATGCGTGCCGTCCGGCTTCATCCGCGCGCTGGTCGCGCGTGGCGTCAAGGTCTGTGTGGGCCATTCCAACGCGAGCGCGGCTGAGATGGCGGCGGCCCATGCCGAGGGTATGAGCGGTGCCACCCATTTGTTCAACGCCATGTCGCAGCTCGGCTCGCGCGAGCCGGGCGTGGTCGGTTCGGTGATGTCGGGTATGGGGCTCACCACCGGAATCATCGCGGACGGACATCACGTCGCCTGGCCATCCTTCCAGGCCGCGTTCCGCGCGATCGGGCCGGACAGGATGATGCTGGTCACCGACGCGATGGCGACGATCGGCGCCGACAGGGATGCCTTCGAACTCTTCGGCGAGACGATCCATGTCAGCGGCGGCCGGCTCGTCAATGCGGAGGGCCGCCTCGCCGGCGCCCATCTCGACATGAATGCCGCGGTTCTCAATGCATATCGGCACGGTGGCGCCACGCTTGAGCAGGCCCTGGCGATGGCGAGCGCAACGCCGGCAGCCTTTCTCGGCCTGTCCACCAGCCATGGCCGGATCGCGCCGGGGCGGCGAGCGGAGTTCTCCGTGCTGCGCACCGGCGGCTAGATCCTCCGACCGGACATCATATCCGGCGCGAGGATCCGATCTTCTCCGATTGCATCGGCGTCCCCGAAAACCGCGATCCACTTTCCGGGCGGATGCCTTGGCGCCATCGGCTCAGACGAGCCGGTTCCTGAACATCCAGGCGGCGAAGGGCAGTGTCACGGCGGCAATGGCGACGAGCGCCAGCATCTCCGGCAAGAGCTGCCTGATTCCGGCGCCCTCCAGATAGATCTGATGCGTGATGCTGATGGCGTAGCGCAGCGGATTGATCAGGGTGAAGTACTGCAGGATCTCGGGCATGTTGCCGATCGGCGCCGTCAGGCCCGAGAGCAGCATGAAGGGCATCAGCAGGACGAAGGAGCCGATCATCGCCTGCTGCATATTACTCGCGATGGACGAGATGAAGAGGCCGATCCCGACCGATGCCGCGAGGAACAGGAAGAGGCCGAGATAGAGCATAGCGAAACTGCCGGAGAACGGGATCTGGAACCAGAGCTGCGCCACCAGCAGGATCAGCGTCGACTGGGTGAGCCCGATCATCATGGCGGGGACGGCCTTGCCGACCATGATCTCCGAGGGCCGGAACGGCGTCACCAGCAGTTGATCGAACGTGCCTTCCTCGCGCTCGCGCGCCACCGACATCGCGGTCAGCATCATCGTCATCATCATGGTGATTGTGCCGATCAGGGCCGGAACCATGTACCAGCGCGTCTCGAGGGTGGGGTTGTACCAGGCCCGTGTGGTCATCCGAACGGGTGGGCCGGGCTGGCCCTGTGAATTCTGCCAGTCGGCTGCGAAGCCGGTGACGATCTGGCTGACATAGGCTTGCGCGGTGCCCGCAGTGTTGGAATTACGCCCGTCGGCGATGACTTGCACGGCGGGCGCCGCCCCGGCCTGCAGACCGCGCTCGAAATCGTCGGGAATGGTGATCACCAGCAAGGCGCGCTGGTCGTTGATGATGTCGGCGATCTGGCGCTCGACGTCGAGCGTGGCGACGCGCGTGAAGGTGCCGGAACCGTCCAGGCGCGCGATCAGCGCCCGCGAGACTGCGCTGCGGTCGTGGTCGAGCAGCGCATAGGGCACATTGTTGAGGTCATAGGTCGCGGCATAACCGAAGATCAGGCACTGCAGAACGGGCGGGGCGATCAGGGAGATGCGGCTCTTCGGATCCTTCAGGATCGCGAGCAGTTCCTTGCGGATCAGAGCGAGAATGCGCAGCAGCGTGTCGAGCATGGCCACCTCACCCGATGGTCTTGCGCGTCGCGCGGATCGCAAGCGCGATCAGCACCGCGGCCATGACGGCCAGCACCGCTGCATTCGGCAGGATCACCGGCCAGATGTCCCCGGCGAGGAACAGGGTCTGCAGCACGCTGACGAAATAGCGCGCCGGGAAGATATGCGTGATCACCTGGATGGCTGCCGGCATGCTGCGGATGTCGAACATGAAGCCGGACAGCATCATCGCCGGGAGAAAGGTGGCGATGATTGTGATCTGGCTCGCGACGAACTGGCTCCTGGTCAGCGAGGAGATCAGCAAGCCGATGCCGAGCGCGACGATCAGATAGAGCATCGATGCGGCAACCAGCAGCCAGAGCGAACCCCGGATCGGCACGCCGAAGAGCAGCTTGGCGCCGAGGATAGACAGAGCGAGCCCGATCATGCCGAGGATGAAATAGGGCACGGTCTTGCCGAGCAGGATTTCGCCGGGGCGTACCGGCGTGACGAACAGCGCCTCGAAGGTTCCGCGCTCCCATTCTCGTGCGACGACAAGCGCGGTGAGCAGCGCACCGATCAGCGTCATCACGAGCACGATCAGGCCGGGAACCAGGAAGTAGCTGCTGTTATTGGCGTCGTTGAACCAAAGCCGGCTCTCGATCGAAACTGGCGGACCGGCGATGATGCGGCCCATCGCGGCCTCGCGCGCCATCCAGGTCGCAACCGCTCCCTGAGCGTAGCCGAGCGAGATGCGGGCGGTATTGGCGTCGGTGCCATGGACGAGCACCTGGATCTCGGCTGTGCCCTGCTCCATCCGGCGCGCGAAATCGGGCGGGATACGGACGATGGCGTTGACGCGCTTCTCGAGCATCATCCGCTCGGCCTCGGCCATGGTCTTGACCTGCACCGCGTTGAAATAGTCGGAGAGTTCGAAGCTCGACGCCACGCCGCGCGCCTCGGCCGAGATGTCCTCCATCACGATCGCGACCGGTACGTTCTTGACGTCGAAGGAAAGCCCGTAGCCGAAGAGCACGAGCAGCAGCATCGGCATGATCACGCCGATCGCGATGCTGCTCGGATCGCGCACGACCTGCCAGCCTTCCTTTCGGATCAGCGCCACGATGCGGCGTAGCCTTGCCATTCCGCCGGTTTGTGGAGTTGCCGCGGTCATGCTGCTGGCCTCTGCTCGGCAGGCCCGTCACGCGATCTCTCGATAATGGCGATGAAGGCATCTTCCATCGTTGGCTGGCGTCCGTCCTGGGCCGTGGCATGGGCCCTGATCTCGGCCGGTGTGCCCTCCGCCAGGCTGCGCCCGGCATCGAGGATGATGATCCGGTCGCAATACTCTGCTTCCTCCATGAAATGCGTGGTCACGATCACGGTGACGCCCTGCTCGGAGAGCGCGGTGATCCGCCCCCAGAACTCGCGTCGCGCAATCGGATCGGCGCCACTTGTCGCCTCATCGAGAAAGAGGATGTCCGGCTCGTGCAGCAGGGCGGTCCCCATCGCGAGGCGCTGCTTGAAGCCGCCGGGCAATTGCCCGCTCGGCAGCCGGGAGAAGCTGTCGAGCTCGAATTGCTGCTTCGCCCAGGCGATCCTGTCGGCCTTGCGCCGGCCACGCAGCCCATAGGCGCTGGCGAAGAAATCGAGATTCTCGTCGACGCTCAGCTGGCCGTAGAGTGAGAATTTCTGGGCGACATAGCCAAGCCTGCGCCGTGCTTCCGCGCGCGATGTCCGCAAATCCGCGCCGGCGACACGCAGCGTGCCGTGCGAGGCCGGCAGCAGCCCGCAGAGCATCCGGAACGTTGTGCTCTTGCCGGCGCCATTGGGGCCGAGAAGCCCGTAGATTTCGCCGCTTCGCACCTGGAAGCTGACATGATCGACAGCGGTGAAATCGCCGAAGGTGCGGACGAGGTCCTGGACCTCGACCGCCATGGCGCCGGAACCCGGGGAGGTGGGCTGGCCGAGCGTCACGGCACTGGTGCGTGTGCGCTCCGCGACGGCGGCAAACAGCACCATGAAGCCGTCCTCGAAACGCGGCGGCACGCGGCGATGCCGAAGCGTGCCGTCGCCGAGGGGCAGGGCGCCGGTTCCGCTCGGAGCGGCAAGCACGACGCGCACTTGCCCGGCTTCGGGCACGGCATCGATGACGCCGTCCTGCTGAAACAACCGTGCCTGCAGCGAACGTGCCGGCATTCCCTCGGGCGTCTCGATGATGAAGGTGCGGCCTTCAGCCTTCGCTGTGATCTCGCTCGGCGTGCCCTGCGCCAGCATCTTGCCGGCATGCATGACGACGGCATGGTCGCAGAGCTCGGCCTCGTCGAGATAGGAGGTGCTGACGATCACGGTGAGACCGTCCTCGTGCACCAGCTTGAGTACGATCGCCCAAAGTTCACGCCGCGACAGTGGGTCGACGCCGACAGTCGGCTCGTCCAGCACCAGCAGTTCGGGAGCGCGGACGAGGGTGCAGGCGAGCCCCAGCTTCTGCTTCATGCCGCCGGACAGCTTTCCGGCCAGCCGCTCGCGAAAGCGTCCGAGCTGGGTCATCTCGAAGAGGCGAGGATAGATCTGCTTGCGCTGGTCGGCGCTGACGCCGTGCAGATCGGCATAGAGATCGAGGTTTTCCTGGACGCTCAGATCCTCATAGAGCCCGAATTTCTGCGGCATGTAGCCGATGCGGTCCTGGACGGCCTGGGGATCGTCCGCAACGACAATGCCGAGAACCTCGAGCATACCCTCATCGGGTTTCATCAACCCGGCTATCAGGCGCAGCAATGTTGTCTTGCCGGCACCGTCGGGGCCGACGAGGGCGGTCAGCGTGCCGCCCCCGGCCTCGAAGGAGACATCGTCGAGCGCCTTGACGGTTTCGCCGGTCGCACGGCGGAACGTCTTGTGGAGGGTCCGCGCCGTGACGGGTGAGGCGGGCGCGGCCGGGGTCATGGCTCGGCCTTCCCGGTCTCGGGCGCGGCAGCGCGGTTGGCGACTGCAGCCTCAGTGCCCGGCAGCAGCCTGACGGTGGCCGGCATGCCAAGACGCAACCTGTCCTGGGGGTCCTCGACGAAGACACGCATTTCGTAGACGAGGCTGGTGCGCAGGTCCTCGGTCTGCACGGTCTTCGGCGTGAACTCGGCAACGGGTGAGATGAAGCCGATCCAGCCTTCGAGCGGCTGGTTCGGAAAGCTGTCCGTGGTGACCTGCATCCGCATGCCGGAACGAACCTGCCCGAGCTTCGGCTCAGCCACATAGGTCCGCACCCATTTCGTGCCGGTCATCGCCAGGGAAAGCACCGGGCGGCTGGGCGAGGCCATCTCGCCGGGTTCCATCAGCCGCGAGCGAACCACGCCATCGAAGGGAGCAAGCAGCTGCGCATCGACCAATTGGCGCCGGGCGAGCGCAAGCTGCGCCTGGCTGCCCCGTAGCTGGGCGTCAGCCTGCGCGATGTCCTCCGAGCGTGGGCCGGCGAGAGTGAGGTCGAGCGCACTCTTTGCGACATCGAGTTTTGCCTTGGAGGTCTCGGCAAGCGCCTTGGCGGCATCGAGATCCTGCTGGCTGACGACATTCGCGGACAAGGCGCGCCGCCGCTCATATTGCGCAGCGGCGTTGACCAAATCCGCCCTGGCCGATTCCAGGTTGGCGCGGGCCTGGGCGATTTCCTCGGGGCGGCTACCGTTGCGCAACCGATCGAGTGCGGCCTTCTGGGCTCCGACTGTCGCTTCCATCTGGTCGATCTGCGGTTGCAGTCGGCTCGTATCCAGTTTCGCGAGGACCTGCCCGCTGCGAACGACATTGCCCTCTTCGACAAGGATCGCCGCGATGCGTTCGCTGCCATTGAAGGCCAGCGAGGCCTGCCTGAGGTCGACATTGCCGTAGAGGACCAACTCGGTCGTCTCGGCGGGACGGTGGCCATACCACCAGGCGCCAGCCGCCCCGACGAGGGCGATGACAGCCAGTATGCGGGGTGCCTTGCTCATGCCCTAAAGGATAGGCGCGTCGCGCAGCATGTCAAATTAGAATTTAAATTCCATCTTTCAAAATTTCTTGATGGGCGTTAAGCTCCGTTCATGAAACGAGCGACTCCTCGAAAACAGCCCGGCCGCCGCGAGGATGGTGCGGCCACCAAGGCTCAGATACTCGATGCGGCCGGAGAGGTCTTTGCGGAAAAGGGCTTTGATCGCGCCACGGGCAAGGAGATCGCCGAGCGGGCGGGCAGTAATTCTGCGGCCGTGAATTACTATTATGGCGGCATCGACGGGCTCTATGCCGAGGTACTGGTCGAGGCGCATCGCCGCCTGCTGACCTATGATCGGCTGCTCAAGCTGGCACAGGCGCCGGAGGCTCCGGAGGACAAGCTTCGCACCCTGATCGGTCTCGTCGTCCGCACGATCATGGGGCCGGCTTCCTCGAGCTGGTCCTTGCGGGTCCTGAGCCGTGAGGTGCTGGCTCCGTCACCCGCCTTCGCCGTGCTGAGGGATCGGGAGATTCTCCCGAAGAAGCGCATCGTCACCGGGATCGTCGGCGAAATCCTGGGAGTGCCGCATGATCACCCCGTCGTTGCCCGGTGCTGTCTCACGGTCATTGCGCCCTTCGTGGTGATGCTCGTCGGCAACCGCCAGGTCCTCGCGCAGATCTTTCCCGACCTGGCATCGGATCGCGGCGCCGTCGACGAGATGGTCGCCCATTTCCAGCGTTTCGCCTTTGGCGGCATCGCTGCGGTGGCGGCGGAGCTTGATGCGCGGGAGGACGATCGCCATTTCAAGAGTCCATCGGGTGAGGTGTCGAAGCCCGGGCCTCTGTGATCTGGATCACTGAATGCGGCCGGGCGCCGGCGCAGAACTCTCCCGGCGGGGGCTAAGCGTTCATCACCCATTCGGGAGGAGCGACCATGCGAGCCCACAGCCTCACCACACTGGCAGCCGGAAAGAAGACGATCAGCGCCTCGGCCATCGAGGCGTTCGCCGCGCAGCTTCAGGGAAGCCTGCTCGACGAGACGGATGCAGCCTATGATGATGCGCGCGCGATCTGGAATGGGATGGTCGATCGCCGGCCCGGCCTGATCATACGCTGTGCGGTGGCTGCCGATGTCGTCAGTGCCGTGCGATTTGCGCGGGACAACGGGCTGCTCGTCTCGGTGCGTGGCGGCGGGCATGGCATTGCCGGAAACGCCGTCTGCGACGGCGGCCTGATGATCGACCTGTCATCGATGAAATCGGTCCGAGTCGACGCAGCATCGCAGCGCGCCTGGGTCGAGCCGGGCGCAATCCTTGCAGATGTCGACAAGGAAACGCAGGCCTTCGGTCTGGCGGTGCCGACGGGCATCAATTCGACGACGGGCATCGCTGGGCTGACGCTGGGTGGGGGCTTTGGCTGGATCACGAGGAAGTTCGGTCTGACCGTGGACAATCTTCTCTCGGTCGAGGTGGTGACGGCCGATGGCGAACTCAGGCGCGCAAGCCAGTCGGAAAATCCCGACCTGTTCTGGGCACTGCGTGGCGGCGGCGGAAATTTCGGGGTGGTTACCTCCTTCGAATTTCGGCTTCACAAGCTGGGCCCGGAGGTCCTGGCAGGCCTGGTCGTGCATCCGTTCGATGATGCCGAGACGGTTCTGAAGGAATATCGTCAGGCGCTTGAAGTGGCGCCCGATGAGCTGACCTGTTGGGTCGTGATGCGGCAAGCGCCGCCTCTGCCGTTCCTGCCGGCCGAGTGGCATGGCAAGGAAGTTCTGGTCCTCGCGATGTGCTACTGCGGCGACATCGCCGAAGGCCAGAAAGCGACCGCCAGGCTGCGCTCCATCGGAAAGCCGATCGCCGACGTGGTGGGACCTGCACCTTTCGCGGCGTGGCAACAGGCCTTCGACCCGTTGCTCACTCCCGGTGCCCGCAACTACTGGAAGAGCCACGACTTCACCGAACTCTCCGACGCGACGATCAGGATCCTGGTTGGCGCGGTGCGTCGCCTGCCTGGGCCGGAATGCGAGATCTTCATCGGCCATGTCGGTGGAGCGGCCGGCCGCGTTGCGGCGGATGCGACCGCCTTTCCGCAGCGCAGCTCCCATTTCGTCATGAATGTTCACGCGCGCTGGCGCGAACAGGGCATGGACCAGGCCTGTATCGGCTGGGCGCGCGCGCTCTTCGATGCCGCCAGGCCGTATTCAGCCGGAACGGCCTATATCAACTTCATGCCGGCAGACGAGATGGACCGCGTTCAGGCGGCCTACGGCGGCAGCTACCATCGCCTTGCCGAGCTGAAGCGGCGCTACGACCCGACGAACCTGTTTCGCATGAACCAGAATGTGAAGCCGACGGCGAGCTCGCAGGCAGCATGAGCCCGGTCGCCTGAACAGTCTTGGGGCGCGAGGTGGGATGGCGTGCCAGGCCGCAGGGATCGACACGTATCGTGTCCCTGCGGCTTGGTGCGTCTCAATGGCTCAATGATGCTCTCCGCTGGGGCTGGGCCGGCGTCCGGGAGCGGTGCCTTGCGTCCTAGGCGCAGTGCGGCAGGCTGGAGCGCCGCTGGATCAGATCGTCCTTGGCGAAGAGCTCGGCCAGCCAGTCGACGAAGACACGCACCTTGTTGCTGAGATGACGGTTCGGTGGGTAGACGATGTGCAGCGGCTTGGGAGTCGAGCACCAGTTCGTCAGCAGCGGCACGAGCCGGCCGGCGGCGATATCCTCCTGCACCATGAAGGTGGGTGCCTGAACGACGCCGAGCCCCGCCACCGCAGCAGCTACGTAACCCGCACCTTCGTTCAGCGATACGACGAAGCGTCCCCTGATCTCGTGGCTTTCCTTGCCGTCGGCATAGGTGAAGGGGGCTGTACGACTGGTTCCGGCATAGCGATAGCCGACGATGAAATGATCGCCCTCGAGGTCGGTTGGATGCTGGGGTTCGCCATGGCGCTGGACATAGGAGGGGGAGGCGCAGGTCACGAGATACATCTCGCCGATGCGCCGGGCGATCAGGCTCTGGTCGCTGATCTCGCCGGCCCGGACGGCGCAATCGAGATTCTCCGCCAGCAGATCGGCAGGCCGGTCGCTGAGGCCGAGATCGAGCTGGATGTCGGGGTAGCGCGCATGGAATTCCGGCAGGTTCGGTATGATGACGCGCATGGCCAGCGGCGCGCTGACGTCGACGCGCAGACGCCCGCTCGGCCGGGCCTGTGACGAGGCCATGCTGCCGTCCAGTTCGTCGATTTCGTTCAGGACCCTGAGCGCACGCTCGTAATAGGCCGCCCCGTCCATCGTTACCGTCACGCGCCGTGTGGTGCGGTTGAGCAGTTTGGCGTGGAGATGCGATTCAAGCTGCTGGATCTGCTTGGTCACCGTCGGCTTGGGCATGTCGAGCAGATCGGCGGCACGGGTGAAGGTTCCGGCTTCGACGACGCGGACAAAGGCGCGCATGGCGCTGAGCTGGTCCATGGCTTTCTCTAGCAGGTCGCTTCTTCGATTGTTTCCATATGGAAATAATGAATGAGCTCAGTGAGTGTTTATTGCCAAAACACGATGATCTAAATCAGGTTGCATTGCAACAGAAGCCGCCGGGACACGCCATGTCCGCTCAGACCGCCGCCACCCTCGACCGCCCCATCGCCGTCACATGGCGGGACGAGGTGATCGCTGCCAAGCCAGTCTCGCTGGCAGCGCGTGTGTTCATCCCGGCAGAGCTCAACCGCAACACTGCGCTGGTCATGCACCTGCATGGCGGCACCTTCAACGAGGGCTCGTTGGCAAGCGGAGAGGCGGTTGCGACGATCCTGGCTCGCGCCGGTGCCGCTGTCGTTTCGGTCGATTATCCGCTCGCGCCAATGCACCGTTTCCCCGATGTGCTGGAGGCCGTATTTGGTGGCTTGCTGGCGCTCTACAAGGCGCGCAGCCGCTGGGTCGCGAAAAGCGCCCCATTCTACGTCGCTGGTGAAGAAGCCGGCGGCAACCTGGCCGCGGCCCTCGCCATGATGGTCCGGGACCGGCAGGGACCGCCGCTCGCCGGCCAGATCCTGCTCTCGCCGATGCTGGATTCCTGCCTTGGGACCTATTCGCTGCGCGAGGCCGATGCCGGTCCCGTGGGATGTCGCTGGGCCGATGGCTGGCACGATTATCTGGGTTCGCCGGACAAGGCGGCTCATCCCTACGCCGCGCCGCTCAACGCCTCCCGGCTCGCCGGATTGGCTCCTGCCCTGCTGATCACGGCGGAGGATGATCCGCTGCGTGACGAATGCGCCAGCTATGCCTGCCGGCTGCAGGAAGCGGGTGTCGCAGTCAGCCGCTACGTGCAGACTGCGCCAACCAATTGGCCCGGTGCCTATGCCGAGGCTCCCAAGGAAGGTTCCTGCCTCTGCCTGGCATGTGAGCATGTAACCGAGTTCTTCAAATCCACCGCGCCGTCCTGATCCAGGCCAGCGCCACTCACTGATCCTCTCTTCTCTCGCAAGGAATGAACCCATGATTCAGGGAACGATCCGTCATGGCCTGCTGGGCGGAAGCCTGGCCGCCACCATCTCTCTCGCCGCCGTCCTGCTTGTGATGAACGGCTCCGACAAGGCCCAGAGTGACACCGCTCCGGCGGCCGCGCAGGCGACCCCGGTTTCGGTCGCGCTCGTCGAGCAGCGTGAGCTGACCAGCTGGGCCGAATTCTCAGGCCGCCTGGAGGCGATCGAGCGCGTCGATGTGCGCTCGCGCGTCGCCGGCGTCGTCGAGGCCGTGCACTTCAAGCAGGGCAACCTCGTCAAGCAGGGCGACCTGCTGATCAGCATCGACCAGGCGCCCTATCTCGCCGAGTTCGAACGCGCCCAGGCCCAGGTCCTGGCCGCCGAAGCCCGGGTGGCGCTCGCCGCCAACGAGCATGAGCGCGGCCAGAAGCTGATGACGACGCAGAACGTGTCGCAGCGCGATCTCGATGCCCGTCTGAATGCTCTTCGTGAAGCGCAGGCCAATCACCGCGCCGCCCAGGCAGCCCTGCAGACCGCGCGGCTGAACCTCGACTACACCCAGATCAGGGCGCCGATCAGCGGCCGGATCGGGCGGCTCGAGGTGACCGTCGGCAATCTTGTCGCAGCAGGAGCCGGTGCTTCGCTGATGACGACGCTGGTTTCGGTCGATCCGATCTATGCCAGCTTCAATGCGGATGAGAACACGGTGCTGAAGGCACTCGGCTCGCTGCCGGTCTCGGATGGTCCGCGTGCGCTGGAGCGCATCCCGGTCCAGATGGGCACGGCGACGCAGGACGGCACGCCGATCACCGGCCGGCTGCAGTTCGTCGACAACAGCGTCGATGTCGGTAGCGGCACCGTTCGGGTGCGGGCGATCTTCGACAATCCCGATGGCACGCTGATGCCGGGCCAGTTCGTGCGCCTGCGCATGGGCCAGGCCCGGACCGAGCCTGCGCTGGTGATCAATGAGCGCGCGATCGGGACCGACCAGAACAAGAAGTTCGTCTTCGTCGTCGGAGAGGACCTCAAGGCGAGCTGGCGCGAGGTGACGCTCGGCTCGGCCAATGAAGGGCTGCGCATCGTCACCGCCGGGCTCAAGCCGGGCGAGAGGATCGTCGTCAACGGCCTGCAGCGCATTCGCCCGGGCGCAGCTGTCGCACCCGAGCAGGTGCCGATGGCCGAGAAGTCAGAGCTGCGCCGGGTGGCCGGTGTAGGACCCACGGAAATCGCCCAGCGCTGAGCTGGGACGCCTATCAGAACTCGGGTGCTGACGACGTCGCGTGATGACGCCCGTCGTCAGGCCCGGGACGCCCGAAGGGGGCATCTCATGAATATCTCCAAGTTCTTCATCGATCGCCCGATCTTCGCGGGCGTGCTGTCGGTTCTCATCCTGGTTGCCGGCCTGCTCTCGCTGCGCGTGCTACCGATCTCCGAATATCCCGAAGTGGTGCCACCGACCGTCGTGGTGCGCGCGCAGTACCCGGGCGCCAATCCTCGCGTCATCGCCGAAACCGTGGCCACGCCGATCGAGGAGCAGATCAACGGCGTCGAGGGCATGCTCTATATGTCCAGCCAGGCGACGACCGACGGCGTGATGACGCTGAACGTCACTTTCAAGCTCGGCACCGATCCAGACAAGGCACAGCAGCTCGTGCAGAACCGCGTCTCGCAGGCGGAACCGCGCTTGCCGGAAGAGGTGCGGCGGCTCGGCGTCACCACCATCAAGAGCTCGCCGGACCTGACGATGGTGGTGCACATCACCTCGCCGAACGACCGCTACGACATGACCTATCTGCGCAATTACGCGGTCCTGAACGTCAAGGACAGGCTGGCGCGCATCGACGGTGTCGGCCAGGTCCAGCTCTTCGGCTCGGGCGACTATTCGCTGCGCGTCTGGCTCGATCCGCAGAAGGTTTCCGAGCACGGGCTTTCGCCCAGCGATATCGTGCGCGAAATCCGCGCGCAGAACGTCCAGGCTGCCGCCGGCGTCATCGGCGCTTCGCCGAACGCCCCGGGGCTCGATCTCCAGCTCTCGGTCAATGCCCAGGGCCGCCTTCAGAATGAGGAGGAGTTCGGCGAGATCATCATCCGCACCAGCCCGACCGGGGCTGTGACGCGGCTGAAGGATGTCGCGCGCATCGAGCTCGGCGCGGCCGACTATGCTTTGCGCTCGCTGCTCGACAACAAGTCGGCGGTCGCGGTGCCGGTCTTCCAGGCGCCGGGCTCGAATGCCATCGCCATCGCCGACAACGTCCAGGCGGTGATGCGCGAGATCAAGCAGAACATGCCGGAAGGCGTGGACTACGCGATCGTCTACGACACGACCCAGTTCGTGCGCGCCTCGATCAAGGCCGTCATCACCACGCTGCTCGAGGCCATCGCGCTGGTCGTGCTCGTCGTCATCGTCTTCCTGCAGACCTGGCGGGCCTCGATCATCCCGCTGGTCGCCGTGCCGGTCTCGGTTATCGGCACCTTTGCCGTGATGTATCTCTTCGGCTTCTCGATCAACGCGCTCAGCCTGTTCGGCCTCGTGCTCGCCATCGGCATCGTCGTCGACGACGCCATCGTCGTGGTCGAGAATGTCGAGCGCAATATCGAGCAGGGGCTGGAGCCGCGCCAGGCGACCTACAAGGCGATGCGCGAGGTCTCCGGTCCGATCATCGCGATTGCACTGGTGCTGGTCGCGGTTTTCGTACCGCTCGCCTTCATCAGCGGCTTGACCGGCCAGTTCTATCGCCAGTTCGCGCTGACCATCGCAATCTCGACGGTGATCTCGGCGATCAACTCGCTGACGTTGTCGCCGGCGCTTGCCGCGCTGCTGCTGCGTTCGCACCACGCCCCGAAGGACGCGCTGACCCGCGTCATGGACAAGCTGTTCGGCTGGTTTTTCCGCGGCTTCAACCGCTTCTTCAACCGGAGCTCGCAGGCCTATGGCGGCGGCGTGCGCCGCATCCTGACCCGTAAGACGGCGATGATGGCGGTCTATCTCGTGCTCGTCGGCCTGACGGTCGTGCTGTTCCGCACTGTCCCGGGCGGCTTCGTGCCCGGCCAGGACAAACAGTATCTCGTCGGCTTCGCGCAGCTGCCCGATGCCGCCACGCTCGACCGCACCGAGGACGTCATCCGCAAGATGGGCGAGATCGCCTTGAAGCATCCCGGTGTCCAGAGTGCGGTGTCCTTCCCCGGCCTCTCGATCAACGGCTTCACCAACTCGTCGAATGCCGGCATCGTCTTCGTGACGCTGAAGCCCTTCGAGCAGCGCAAGGACCCCTCGCTCAATGGCGCCGCGATCGCCATGCAGCTCAACAAGGAGTTCGCCGGCATCAAGGAGGCGTTCATCGCCATGTTCCCGCCGCCGCCGGTGCAGGGGCTCGGCACGATCGGCGGCTTCAAGCTGCAGATCGAGGACCGTGCCGGCCTTGGCTACAAGGCGCTGGACGAAGCGACCAAGGCTTTCATGGCCAAGGCTGCGACGGCGCCTGAGCTTGCCGGCATGTTCTCGAGCTTCCAGGTGAATGTGCCGCAGCTCTATGCCGATATCGACCGCACCAAGGCCCGCCAGCTCGGCGTGCCGGTGACCGATGTCTTCGAGACGCTGCAGATCTATCTCGGCTCGTCCTATGTCAACGATTTCAACAAGTTCGGCCGGACTTACACGGTCCGTGTCCAGGCTGATGCGCCCTTCCGGGCCTATCAGGAGGATATCGGCAAGCTCCGGGTCCGTTCGACCTCGGGCGAGATGGTGCCGCTCAGTGCCGTGCTGAACGTGCGTGCCGATGCCGGGCCGGAACGGGCGATGCGCTATAACGGCTTCCTGGCCGCCGACATCAATGCCGGCCCCGCGCCCGGCTTCTCGTCGGGGCAGGCCCAGGCGGCGGCGGAGCGCATTGCCAACGAGACGCTGCCGAAGGGCTTTGCCTTCGAATGGACCGACCTGACCTATCAGGAGATCCTGGCGGGCAACTCCTCGCTGATCGTCTTCCCGATCGCGATCCTGCTCGTCTTCCTGGTGCTCGCTGCCCAGTATGAGAGCCTGACGCTGCCGATCGCGATCATCCTGATCATCCCCATGGGCCTGCTCGCCGCCATGGCCGGTGTCTGGTGGAGCGGTGGTGACAACAACGTCTTCACCCAGATCGGTCTCGTCGTGCTGGTCGGGCTATCCGCGAAGAATGCGATCCTGATCGTCGAGTTCGCCCGCGAACTGGAGTTCGAGGGCAAGACGCCGGTCGAGGCTGCGATCGAGGCCAGCCGTCTGCGCCTGCGTCCGATCCTGATGACCTCGCTCGCCTTCATCATGGGCGTGGTCCCGCTGGTGATCTCGACCGGCGCCGGCGCCGAGATGCGGCAGGCGATGGGCATCGCGGTCTTTGCCGGCATGATCGGCGTCACCGCCTTCGGCATCTTCCTGACGCCGGTCTTCTACGTGCTGATGCGGGCCCTGACCGGGAACAAGCCGCTGAAGCATGTCGAGGCGGAAGCAGAATTGGCGGAAGCCGCCTGACCGAACCCAGGCTGCTGCCGCGGTGCGCAGCCTGACGACCTCATCCAGCCAGAACGCGCCGGGCTCGGTCCGGCGCGTTCTGCTGCGAAGTTCCGACAGGGTCAGGCGCCGGGCGATGCGGGCTCCGAAGCCGCCATAGCCGCCGAGCAGCAGAGCCTTCACAGGATACGGTCCGCCATGTCCGGAGTGGGGCGCCAGCAGGTTTCGCGTCGGCCGAACCAGCGGTAGCGATTACGGGCAACCAGGCGATAGAGCCGGTCGCGCAGTGGGCGTGGAATGACACGTGCCGCCACTGCGATGCGCCAGGGCCAGCCCAGCTTTGCCGCGATGGCGATGACGGCGTCCGACTGGCTCAAGACACGGCCGTCCTCGACCAGCAGCATCGTCTTGAAGTCCTGCCGGGGGAACCCGAGGCGATGATAGAGTTCCTGGCCAAGGGGCCCTTGCGCGGTGGTGAGCGTGAAGCGGCGTTCATGGTCATGGCGCATGACGAATTGTGCCTGTCGCGAGCACATCACGCATTCACCGTCAAACACGATCAGGCGCCGGCCCCGGGTCTGCGCCTCGATTGCGTCGCCCAGCCGGACGGCTGCCGGGGCACGCAGGCCGAGCCGTTTCAGGGGAGCGCCGATCAAACCGCTGACCATCGCCGCCAGGATGGCAGGCGCCGGCCAGATCCGGGCCAGCGGCCCGGCGATCCGATCGCGCAGCAGAGGCAGGACCCGGCTGTCGGATTGATAGACCGGGGTGAACAGCGCGCTCATGGTCTGATAGAGCCAGACATGTCGCCGGCGCGCGGCGATGGCGAGGCCTGGCGCGGTCGTCGCCTCGTTCCCGTCGCGCAGGGCCTTTGCGAGCGCGAAGGCGTCGAGTAGCGCCATATTGGCTCCCTGACCGAGCTGCGGGCTCGTCGAATGCCAGGAATCGCCGATATGGATCAGGCCAGGCTCCGTCGGGACGGGCGTGGTCCTGTGGGCATAGCGTGCGAAAGTCAGTTGATCCGGCGTTTCGATCTGCGCGAGCAGGGGCGCAGTTGCCGGCCACAGCTTGAGGACGTCCGCCTTCCATGCCGCAAGTCCGGAGCGCTGCCAGTCCGAGAGACCGTCGCAGCGCAGCGACCAGAAGAAGGCTGCCTTTGCGGTGGGCCCTTGGGCCAGCCGGCCGATGGGCAGGACCCCGACCATCGTGCTCGCGCGGATATAGCGCTGTTCCAGCGTCGCCATGTCGAAGCCCGCACTGTGTGGCCAATCGAGACTGGCCCAGAGCGCGCCATAGGCCAGCGGCCGGCCCTGATGGCGCGCGAGCGGGCTCATCGTGCCAAGGGCATCCACGATAAGGTCGAAGGGCTCCGTCCGTGTGCCGTCGGCAAAGATGAGCGCGCGCCTGTTCGCCCCGACGATTTCGCTTGAGGCCACGCTGCGGCCTCCCTCGACCGCAATTCCGGCTTCTCGTGCGGCATCATGCAGGATGTCGAACAGCGCAGCGCGATGAATGCCGATGCCATGGCCGGCATCCTGTCCAAGTGCCGCGTAGCGCACGTCGAGCACGATGTGCTGCGACGGTTCGGCGCGCCCGAAGAGCCGGTCGATCCTGGCCCCCGCCGCGAGGGTGGCTTCGGCGAGCTTCAATTCCCGGAGGACGGCGAGACCGGTCGGCTGGATCATCAGACCGGACCCGACGGGACGAGGTGTCTCGAAGCGCTCGAACAGCCTGACCCGATGTCCGTCGCGATGCAGCATCAGTGCGGCCGCCAGCCCTGCCGGGCCGCATCCCGCTATCGCGATATCCTTGGCTGGCATGAAACCCGACTTGGAGGAAACTGACCCTTGGCAGGATAGGCAGGGCGAGCGCCCCCGGCAACGGGGCATGCCGCTCCTTTCGCCATTTGGGGCCCGCAACCTGCCCGTGCAATGTTCCAGCAAGCCAACGCGCCGACCACTTCCGGTGATTCACCGTGGAGATTGGGGCGATGCATCTCAGGGAAGAACGATCCGCGGCCCTCGCGGGTCGCGCGCTGCATGCGTATCTGAACCTCGTGGCGCAAACCACGCGCTTCAAGCCGGTGATCCCCGGAGCGCGGCCCTGGGAGCGGAGCCGCGAACCGTTCATCGCCATGACCTGGCATGGCCAGCAGATGCTGAGCCTCGTCGCCCTGGATGGGGCGCCGAAGACCGCCGTGCTGGCCTCGCTCCATTTCGACGGCTCCGTCGTTGCCTCCGCCATGGAGCGCGCCGGCTACCGCGTGATTCGAGGGTCTGGCACGCAAAGCCGGCGAAAAGTTCAGGCCAAGCGCGGCGTTCCAGCCTTCATCGAGATGCGCGACGCGTTGCGCGGTGACACCAGCGTGCTGCTGACGGCCGATGTGCCGAAGGTTTCGCGGGTTGCGGGCAGGGGCGCCATTCAGTTGGCGCGGGCGTCGGGCCGCCCGATCTATCTCTTCGCCGCAGTGACGACGGCACGCGTCGATCTCGACAATTGGGACAAGGCCAGCATCGCCTTGCCGTTCGGACGGGGTTGCGTTGTCTGGTCCGAGCCGCTCTATGTTCGCGAATGCGCCGACGAGCGCGAGATCAACCTGACGGCGTTGGAGATCACCGCCCGGCTCGACGAGTTGCATGCGATGGCGCATCAGCATCTCGGGCATCGCGCCTGACGCGCGCGAGGCGTTCGGTCCGACCGTGCTTGTCTTCCTCTTAGCGTCGGCCCGGTGGTGCGCAATCGGCCGGGTTGGCGCAGATGTTCGCAGGAGGGCGCAGGACGCCGCGATCATTCGCAGGCTCGATGCGGATGCGGCTGAGTTCCCCCGACAATCGCAGGCCGAGCCCGGAGGAGATCAGCACGATCCGGGCCCTGTCGGAGGCGAGGACCATCGCATTGGCGCCGGCCACAAAATGCGCGCCGCCGCCGAGGCTGGCATAGACCCCGAAGACGTCTTCATGTCGGTCGAGGCCGTAGACCAGCATGATCACCCGCCCGTAATCGGCTCCGAGCCCGATCCCGACGGAGAGGGCCGACCATGTCACCGGGGAGGGCATGCCGTCGGCGAAGCGGAGCTCACCGACACCGTGTCGGCCGCCAACGACGAAGGAGCCACTGACCTCTCCGCCGACAATATAGGCGTTCGGCTCTCCGAAGAGCGAAAGGGAGCGCTCCACGGGGATACTGACCGTCTTGGAAGCGGTGTCGAACGCCCGTTCGACGAGGCCCAGAATGTCGCGCCCCGGAGCGGTCGGCAGTTGACCCGGTCTGATCGTCTCCTCGGCCTGGGCGCCCTGCGTCAGGCAGAACAGCAGCGCGAGCATGGCGGCCAAGGCAATGCGCAAGCGCAGCTCTCCCGATCTGGCTCTGTGCGCACTCATGAGACAAGCAGACTCGAGGGAGGGTTGAACGAAGATGGGGATGCAGTCCATGGACATGGGCTGCGGGCGCGGTCCCCGGATTCGCAAGCCATAACCGCACAGAGGCTCCGTGACGATTCATAGCTCGACGAGCACCACGACAGTGAAGCGCCTGACGCTCCAGCGCAATCGGGCGCTGTCCGATGCGTGCGCGGCAAATCTTCGCTCCGGGGGCTGCCGGTGACCTCGCTCTCACGCGCCTTGACGATCCGGCTGACGCTGCTCGGCTTCGCCCTCTTCGCGGCGGTCATCGCTGCAGTGCTGGCCTTCACTTTCATTACCGAGGATCCTGGGGCGCTACGCAACGATGTGACCTCCGAGATTATTCGGCAAGGCGTGCGTCAGACTGCGGCTGACGGGTTGCGGGTGGAGAAGACGCCGACCTTGGTCACGATCGAGAGCGCCAGCCCCAGACTCTGGTATCTGGTTTCCGACGGACGGTCCGTTGTCGAGTATGCCCCAGAATTGCGGCCGAGCCTTCCGATCGATGTCAGGCTCGATGGACCGACGATTGCTGCGCAGATGCGGGTCGGCGGCGGCGGCGACAATGGCCTGGCCTTCGACATCATCGAGATGGAAGGCAGCCGCGTCATCGTCGCGACGGGCGGCGGGCGTCCGGGATGGGACCTGATTCTTGCTTATTTCCTGCGGGCCATCGCGATTCCGGCGCTGGTCATCTCGTTCATCTTCGGGGTCATCATCGCCTCTGCGATCGCCATGTCGGTTTCCTATATCACCGCGCGGCTGCGGCGTGCGGCCGAAGCCGCGGCCAGCATCGATCCCAGGGCGCCGCGAGGCTTGCTGCCGACACAGGAAACGCCGGTCGAGCTGATGCCGCTGACGACGGCGCTGAACTCAGCGCTCGACCAGATCGCCAGCAACATGGACGTGCAACGGCGCTTCATGAACAACGTCGCTCACGAATTGCGTACGCCGCTCGCCGTCATGCGGACCAAGATCGACACTGTCTCCGATGACATCGTGCGCACCGCATTGGCGACCGATGTGAACCGGCTGACGACAATCGTCTCGTCGATGCTGCAGCTCGCCCGGCTGCACAGCACCGATCTGCCGTTCGAGCCGGTTCAGCTCAACAGCGTGGCCCGTGACGTGCTCGTCGATCTCGCGCCGCTGATCCTGCAGAACGCGATCGACGTGGCGCTCGAGGAGGAGGGTGACGACACGCGAACGATCATGGCCAACGAAGCCACCGTTCGCGCCGCTGTGGCCAATCTGATCGATAACGCGCTTCGTCATGCCCAGGCGAAATCCAGCATCATCGTGCGGGTCATCGATGGCGTCGTGCTGGAGGTGGCGGATGACGGGATCGGCATCGCTGCGACCCAGCGCTCGGAAGTGACGGAGGCGTTCAACCGCATGTCGCCGCGCTCGACCGGAGCGGGGCTCGGCCTCACCATCGTGCGTGACATCATGACCGCACATCGCGGGACATTGACCGTCCTGGCGACGCGCGGCGGCGGCACGACCATCCGCCTGCTGTTCTCTGAAGGAGAATGACCGGCAAACGCAGCGGCCCGAAACGGGGAATGCGGATTTCCGGGAAAGCCGATGCAAGCACAGACGGCCAGATCATCAGACCCGATACGATATCCGGACTGATGATCCGGGCCGATTGGTGACAGGGAGCGAGCCCTGCGGCCTCACACGGGCTGTTCGGACTTCCTCAGGATGTAGCCGATGCCGCGCAGCGACGAGATCTCGACATTCGCGGCAGCTTCCTTGAGCTTGCGGCGCAGCCGCGAGATCTGGGCTTCGAGCGTGTTGGACTCGATCAGGTCATCGAAGCCATAGACCGCTTCGATCAGGACGTTGCGGGTGACGACACGCCCGGCGCGCTGGACCAGCGCTTCCAGGATCAGCGCCTCGCGCCGTCGCAGGTCGAGGGGAACGGCCAAGACCGAGGCGTTGCGCCCCTCGATGTCGATCGAGAGATTGCCCGCCGAGATCACCAGCGAGCGGCCGGGATAGCGGCGCCGCGCAATGACCCTGATGCGGGCTATCAGCTCGCCCGGTTCGAAGGGCTTGACCAGGTAGTCGTCCGCGCCGCCATTGAGGCCGTCGATCACATCGGATTTCGCATCTCGCGCGGTCAGGATCAGGAAGGCGGGGCGGGGTTCCACCGTCTTCATCGCCTTGACGATCGACAGGCCGTCGCCGTCCGGCAGACGCCGGTCGACGACGGCGATGTCGAAGGGCGCCGTTTTGAGGGCGGCTAGCGCCGCTTCGACACTGCTGGTGCGGTCGACAATGAAACCTGCACCAAGCAGGAGGGACGACAGGAACGACATCAGCTCCGGTTCGTCTTCGACAATCAGAGCGCGCATGTCGTTCCTGCCGTAGGCCATGGCTGGAACGCGCTGCAGAAAAGCTCGGGGCAGCTCTTCAAACGCATCACGACCCATCCATGCTCGTGAACGGCCTCTGGGCCGTAGGTTATTCGGGCCCGGAGCGACCGGGCTCCGGATATTGCTGCAGGTCAGAACCGGTAGTTCACACCGGCTTTGACCAGATGCTCGTTGACACCGACCTTGGTGCGGGCCGAGCCGAACTGGAAGTTCTGCTTGCCAAGCGAGGCGTAGTTGTACTCGACCTTCGCCGACAGGTTCTCGGTGACGCCGTACTCGACGCCGCCGCCGACGACATAGCCGACCTTGCTCTTCGTCTTCGAGAGGCCGTTATTCGTCGCCTTGATGTTGCCATAGGCAAGACCGCCGGTGCCATAGACGAGAACGCGGTCGAAGGCGACGCCGGCGCGGGCCTTGACGGTTCCGACATAGCGCGTGTCGGCGCTGGTGCCGACGGCGTAGCGCGACGAACCCTTGCCGAAGCCGTTCATCGAGATATCGCCCTCGAGACCATAGACCATGCTGCCGGTCTGGACGTTGTAGCCGAGCTGGCCGCCGAGCAGCATCTCGTTGCGGCTCTTCTTGGTCACTCCTGTGAACCGGTCGAATGCGCCGCCAGCGTGAATACCGGCATAGACGCCGTTCCAATTATAGCGAAGCGGCTGGGTGTGGGTCGGCCATTGCTGGGTGCGCGGCACCGGGCGATCCGCCGCAGCCGCTGGGACCGCAAGCACTGCCAGCAGGCAGAGGCTCATGATCGGGATTGAACGATGCATCGATAACTCCTCGCGGCAGCCGGGGGCCTCGCCGCGTCTCCTTGCTCCCGAATCCGTGGATCGGATCAGTCGAACACCGCGCAAATTGCGGGCGAAGATTACGGCAACGTTGCCCGTCATGCGTGCAGCGGCGGAAGCGTTGGGATGGTGAATGAAAGCCTACCGCGCAGGGGCGGTGCGCGGGCGCCTGGTCCCGATCCAACGCCGGACGCGGCGCTGATAATCGCGATAGGGTTCGCCGAGCGAGGCTGCCAGAACGCGCTCCTCGATCCTGACCTGAAGGGCGATCGCCGCGAAGAGCGCCAGTGTCAAAGCGATCTGGATCAGATTGGGCAGCACGATGAAGAGGCCGGTGAACAGGACGGCCTGGCCGACGAAGACCGGATTGCGCGAGATCGCGAAGGGACCGCCATCGACGATGGGACCAAGCTCGCCCTCAGCCGCTCCGATGCGCCAGGAGGCGCCCATGAAACGCTGCGAGATGATGGCGATGCAGGCGCCGACGACAACGAGAAGATGGCCGAACACGTCGAACCAGGGACCGTCGAGCCAGATTGCCAACGGGTCGGCCTTGATCGGGTTGCCGAAGATCGCCAGGCCGAGGGGCCAGAGGACGCCGCCGATGAAGGCGATCCGGAAGAGCAGGGCCGGCACGCCCTGCGGTTCCGAGCCCTTGCCGAACAGCCAGATCGGCCGCCCGGCTTCCTTCGCCAGGATGGCCGACATCGCGAGGAAGCTGATGACGTAGACTACGACCATCAGATAGCTCGCGATCTCCATCGGACTCATGGGCAGGCTTCCGTTCCCTTGATCAGCCGGCCTTGCCCGCGTCGAAACGCAGAAGGCGCAGTGCATTGGCCGTGACGATCACGGTCGCGCCGGTATCGGCCAGGATCGCGACCCAGAGCCCGGTATAGCCGAGCACGCTGGTGACCAGGAAGACCGCCTTCAGCCCGAGTGCAATCGTGATATTGGTGCGGATATTGCCCATCGTGGCCCGCGCCAGCCGGATCATCGCAGCGATGTCGCGCACACGGCTCTTCAGCACCGCGCCATCGGCGGTCTCCAGGGCGACATCGGTGCCGGACCCCATGGCGACGCCAACAGATGCTGCCGCGAGCGCCGGGGCATCGTTGATGCCGTCGCCGACCATCATCACGGGCGCGTCGGCGCCAAGCGCCTTGATCGCCGTGACCTTGTCGTCGGGCATCAGCTCGGCCTTGTGATCCAGGCCGAGTGCGCGGGCGATGGCTGCACCGGTACGGGCATTGTCGCCGGTCAGCATGATGGAGCGGACGCCGAGATCCTTCAGCTCTGCGACTGCTGTCGCGGCATCGGCTCGCGGTTCGTCGCGCAGTGCGATCAGGCCGGCGAGGGCGCCGTTCGCGATCACGGCCGCCACTGTCTTGCCAGCCGATTCGAGCTGTTCGACCGCAGCGCTGGCCTTGGCGTCGAATTCGGCGCGCCTGGTCGCGTGACGCGGTGCGCCGACGAAGATCGAGATGCCATCGAGCGTGCCGGTGACACCCTGACCGGGGATGGCGGCTGCCTCGGAGGCCGGGCGGATCGCGATGCCATCCTGCTTCGCACGCGCCAGGACCGCCTCCGCCAGCGGATGGCTCGAGCCGGTCTCGACTGCCGCGGCAAGGGCGATCACGTCGGTCTCGGGCTTGCCGAGGCTGATGACCTCGGTGACGCGTGGGCGCCCCTCGGTCAGCGTGCCGGTCTTGTCGAAGGCGACGACCCCGGTCTTCGCGGCGGTCTCGATGACGACACCGCCCTTCATCAGCAGGCCCTGCCGGGCGCCGGAGGAGAGCGCGGCGGCGATCGCGGCGGGAACCGAGATGACGAGTGCGCAGGGGCAGCCGATCAGCAGCAGCGCCAGGGCCCGATAGATCCAGACCGCCCATTCACCTCCGAAGAACAGCGGCGGGACGAGTGCGACGGCGAGCGCAAGACCGACGATCGCCGGCATGTAGACGCGCGAGAACCGGTCGATGAAGCGCTCGGTCGGTGCGCGCGCTTCCTGCGCCTCTTCGACCAGCCGGATGATGCGGGCGATCGTGTTGTCCTGCGCCGCCTTGGTCACCCGCACACGCAGTGCGGCTTCGCGATTGACCGAGCCCGCAAACACCGGTTCGCCGACGCCCTTCGTCTTCGGCACGGATTCGCCGGTGACCGGGCTCTCGTCGATTCCGGAGATACCGTCGGTGATGTCGCCATCGGCAGGGATACGGTCGCCCGGACGGACGAGAACGGTCTGTCCGATCGCAAGCTGGGCCGCATCGACCTGGCGGGTTGCGCCGTTTTCCTCGACGAGGGCGGTCTTGGGAACGAGGTCGCCAAGCGCGCGGATCGAGGCACGCGCCCGATCGGCGGCGACGCCTTCGAGCACCTCACCGACGGCGAAGAGGAAGACGACGAGGGCCGCCTCCTCCGCCGCGCCGATGAAGAGCGCGCCGGCGGCAGCGATCGTCATCAGCATTTCGATGGTGAAGGGCATGCCGGCGCGGGCGGCGGCGAAGGCGCGCCGTGCCACGGGGGTGACGCCGATCACGCAGGCGAGAATGAAGGCCCAATGGGCCGCGGCCGGCCAGATCAGGCCCGCGGTCCAGGCGCTGCCGAGCAGGGCGCCGGTGCCGAGAACGAGCCGGCCCTTGTTGGTCTGATACCAGGAGACGCCCTTCGGCGTCGCTTCGTGGACATGGCCGGGCAGGCCGTGTCCATGGTCGTCCGTTCGTGCCGCGGCTTTCGCTTCACCGGCGTGCGAATGGGCATGCGCGTGGCTGTGACCGTGATCATGGTGATCATGATCGTCATGGGAGCAACCAGGGCCGTGAACATGGGCCGGCTTGGAGGCGGCATGGCTGTGATCGTGGTGATCGTGATCGTCATGGGCGCAGCCGGGACCGTGAACATGCGCCGGCTTGGGTGCAGCATGGCTGTGATCATGGTGATCATGATCGTCATGGGAGCAGCCGGGACCGTGAACATGTACCGGCTTGGGTGCAGCAGCCGGCGTCTTCGTCTGGATCGAGGTCGTTGTGTATCCGAGACTTGCGACGCGCTTTTCGATCGCTTCCGGTTTGGTGCGGCTTTCGTCGAGAGCCAGCGACAGCGTCTCGGCCATGACGGAAAGCTTGACGTCGCTGACGCCAGGCAGGCGCTCGACTGCGCCGCGAATGGTCGCCGCGCAGCTCGCGCAGTCCATGCCGCCGACCTTCCAGCTCAGGAGCTGCGACTTGGTTTGGATCGCATTGCTTTGGGCAGTATTGGAATTGGTCTCAGCGACAGGTGCCGTTTTCGCCCGGATCGAGGTCGTGGTGTAGCCAAGACTGGCGACGCGCTTTTCGATTGCCGCCGGCTTGGTGCGGCTCTCGTCGAGGGCCAGCGACAGCGTCTCGGCCATGACGGAAAGCTTGACGTCGCTGACGCCGGGCAGGCGCTCCACCGCGCCGCGAATGGTCGCCGCGCAGCTTGCGCAGTCCATGCCGCCGACCTTCCAGCTCAGGAGCTGCGGCTTGGCTTGGGCAGTGCTGGACATGACTTGTCTCCGCTTGACGGGCTTGTGAGACACCCCATGTACAATCTGGAGTGACTAGAGGTTCAAGAGGGAAATCATGCTGGAGGCAAAAAAACTCGAACGGGTGGTTCCGATCGGCGGACTTTCCGATCGGACCGGGGTCAAGGTCGAGACCATTCGCTATTATGAGCAGGTCGGGCTGCTGCCGCCACCCGAGCGTTCGGAAGGCAATCAGCGCCGCTACGGACGTCGCCATATCGAGCGGCTCGCCTTCATCAAGCACGCGCGCGATCTCGGCTTCCCGGTCGAGGGCATCCGGACCTTGCTCCGCCTCTCCGACAATCCGGCGATGGCCTGCGATGAAGCCCATGCGATCGCGGTCAGCCATCTCGACGAGGTCCGCGACAAGATTGCGAAGCTGCGCTCGCTGGAGACCGAGCTCGCTCGCATCGCCACCACCTGCTCGGGCGGCGTCAAGGCTTGCGACTGTGCGATCATCGAGGCCCTGGCCGACCACGCACAATGTCACCACGGACATTGACGGGGCCGAGCCCGATCCGGACGCGAATCTCCCGGGGCTGCCGGCGGTTGCCGAGCATGGCGCGACCGGTGGACTGGCGCGCGACAGCTGCTGGCGCTTGCTCCGGGCTCAGGAACCGTCCTTGGCGAAGGTTAGCGGGATCGCAGTTGTCGACTTGAGCTCCTCCATTGCGAACATGGAGGTCACGTCGTTGAGATCGACGCGTGAAATCAGCTTCTTGTAGAGGGCGTCATAGGCCGCGATATCGGGCACGAAGGCCTTGAGCAGATAATCGATTTCGCCGCTCATCCGATAGAAATCGACGATCTCGGGCAGGTCGGCGACGGCGGCGTGGAAGCGCTCAAGCCACTCCATCGAGTGGCGGCTCGTCTTGACCGCGATGAAGACGGTTACGCCGGCTCCCAGCCTTGTCCGGTCGAGCAGCGCCACCCGCTTTCGAATGAGGCCGCTGCCTTCCAGCTTCTGCACGCGGCGCCAGCACGGAGTGGCCGAGAGGCCAACCTCTGCGGCGAGCTCGGCCAGCGGCATGCTGGCGTCCCTCTGCAGGCAGGAGAGAATTCTGAGATCGAACTCATCCAGCTTGGCCATGGTCCCTCATGCGATCGCGCGATCCGGTTGCCTGTTTGATCATCGAATGAGTAGCAAATTTCAAGGATAGAGAAAAAATTGGCATGAGTTTCTAGAGATGGGGAATTTTTGACCGAGATCGCAAATGCGTTTCCCGCCTCCCGGGTTATCCTTGCTGCAAGCGATGGAGAGGGGAGTTCGCGCCATGCAGGGGTTTTTGAGCGAGGGCAGGCGCGCAGATGTGCTGCAGATCCTGCGGACGGATAGCGGCACCCTCTCCCGGGATTACCTCAAGGCGGCCCGCGCGGTGCTCGAAGAGATCGTTGCCAATCCGGAAGGCATTCTCCGCCTGCCATTGGAGCGCAAGCCTGGCAGCTATGCCCGGAACCTTCTTGCGGGCGACGATGGGGTCAGCGTCTGGGCTATGGTCTGGAGCCCCGGCGCAGCGACGTCGATCCACGATCACCACTGCTCCTGCTGCTTCGGGGTGATCAGCGGTACGGTCACCGAGACCTGGTACCGCGCTGTCGACGAGAGCCGTGCCGTCCCCACCCAGGAGCATGCGCGCATGCCCGGCTTCGTGGGCTGCATGCTGCCCTCAGGTCCCAACATCCATCGCATGCAGAATCTCGGCAGCATGGACGCGATCTCGATCCATATCTACGGCTTCGATCATCAGCGACACTGCTCGTCGATCGAGACTGAGTTCACCGTCCTGACGAACTGAACTGCGATGCAGGCGGGGCGCGCCCGGCGGGACATCGGGACCTAAGCCAGGCGCCTCGGTCGGCGGACGGCTCTTATCTTGCCGCTGTTTCCGCCGCCGCAGAAGAACTGATCACCACCGTCGGCCTCGAGGCCCGACACGCCCATGCCGGGCGGCAGATCAAGCGTCTCCAGGACCTCTCCCGTTCGAGGGTCGACGCGTCTCAAGTCGCTCTCGTCACCGTCCCAGGTGCCATGCCAGAGTTCCTGGTCGCTCCAGGTGACGCCCGTGACGAAGCGGTTGGACTCGATGGTGCGAAGAATCGTCCCTGTTTCGGGATCGATCTGATGGATCTTCCGGTCCCGGTACTGACCCACCCAGAGCGTCCCTTCGGCCCAGGCGAGCCCCGAGTCGCCGCCGCCGCCCGGGGCGGGGATCGTCGCAAGCACGTGGCCGGTCTTCGGATCGATCTTCTGAATGCGGCTTTCGGCAAGCTGAAACAGGTGCTGGCCGTCGAAGGCCGTTCCGGCATGTGCTGCCACCTCGATCGAGCGAACCGTCTTCCCGCTGGCAGGGTCGAGCGCGCTCAGCTTGTCGCCGGACGCGAACCAGACGTGTTGGCCATCAAAGGTCAATCCGTGGACGTGGTCGACACCCGGAAAGGGACCATACTCACGGAGAATTTCGGCTGCTGATTTTTCCATGCCGCATCCTAATCGCTTGGCAGCGGAGCGGGGAGTAACAAGGTTGTCGTGAAACCTGGCATCGGCGGGGTGATCCAGCGACGGGCCCGTCCGTGACCGAAGGATTGCACCTTTCCGGTTGCCGCAAGCGCGTCCAGTGCCCGCTGCACGGTCCGCTGACTGGCGCCGAGCGCAAGCGCGAGTGCGGAGCTCGACCACGCTTCGCCATCGGCAACGAAAGCCAGCACGCCCGCATGCCGTTCCTCGACGGGCCGGGCCAGAACGGCGACGTCGCCGGCGTGGTGCGGAGCCAGCGCAAAGCCTTGTTTCGTTGCGTTCAATCCGGCCAGTCCCCGCAGCAATCTGCGCAGCCGCCCGATTTCGACCCGCAACCGGGCGCGGTGCGATTCGTCGGCCTGCTTGGCTCCGAAGGCCCGCGCGACGAGCATGTCGCGTGATACATCCCCCGGCCACGCTTCGGCCAGCGTCCGCGCCAATGCGAACAAGACCGGGCGTGTGGCGAGGGGGACGACCCTGTGCGGGTCGCGCACCACATATCGGTACGCATCCACCACGAGAGCATCCGATGCCTGCAGCGCCTCGACATCATGGAGCAGGAGCGGGCGCTCCTCGCCACGCGCGATCAGTCGTGCCGCCGTCGTGCTCAGCAGGAGGGCCGCGCTTTCGACCTCCGCAGTCAATGCCGGGATTGCGGCACGGCGCGCCGCGTCCTCGGCTTGTGCGAGTGCAGCGCGCGCCGCTTTCGTCCGGAGGCGCCGCATCGCGATTCCCGCGACCACCAGTTCGTGGACGGTCCGCGATGCGGGCGGAAGGGATGTGGCGTCGAGTTCGGCGAGCTTGCGCTCGGCCTCGTCGAGGCGCCCGATCAGCAGGAGGCGCCGGATCTCAAGATGCCGCGCATGGGCGCTGTTCAGCCGGTCACCATGCGCTTCGAGCGTTACGCGGGCTGCATCGAGGGCCCCTGCTGGCCAGCCGAGGTCGCGCGAAGCGAGCGCGATCTCGGCTTCGGCGACAATGCATCGTGCCCGCGCCACGGCCTCCCTCGGGCCGAAGGCGCGCGTCGCGCGCCGCAGAAGGTCCTTCGCCCGAACGAGATCGCCGAGCTGAGCCATCGCGATCCCCCGCAGCGCGAGCGCCGGTGCGTCGTCGCGCAGCGCAACCCGGTTCAAGGCGCCGAGGGGATCGCCTGCGGCAAGCGCGCGCGCCGCCGCGGTGATCAGCGAGTCCATCGGAATCCCGCCACACTTGTCACTCCCACCCCTCGATGCCCTGTCCCTATCAATCTCGTCACCGCTGACCACCCGCCGTTTCGCCAAGGGAGCGAGCGACGATGGTCACCCAACGACAGGAGCGACGACGATGACGATACACATGAGCGGGACGCGTGAAGAGTGGCTGGCAGCTCGGCTCAGCCTGCTTGAGGAGGAGAAGGAGTTGACGCGGCGCAGCGATGAGTTGGCGCGGCGGCGGCAGGAACTGCCCTGGGTGCAGGTCGACAAGGAGTACAGTTTCGAGACCGACGAGGGCAGCGTGGCGCTGGCAGACCTCTTCCGCGGGCGCTCGCAACTCCTCGTCTATCATTTCATGTTCGGGCCCGACTACAAGGCGGGGTGCCCGTCCTGCTCTGCGATCGCCGATGGGTTCAACGGTTTCTACCTGCATCTCGCGAACCACGATGTGACGCTGACGGCGGTGTCGCGGGCGCCGCTCACCAAGCTTCAGGCCTACAAGCAGCGGATGGGCTGGACGTTCCCCTGGGCATCCTCGGCTGGCGGCGACTTCAATTATGACTTCAACGTCTCGTTCACCGAGGACGTGCAGCGCGCGGGGGCGATAGACTACAACTATCGGCGCAGCGGTTTCGTAATGGACGCAATGCCGGTCACGGGGCCCGTCGCCGACTTCGCGGCCATGTCCGGAACCGATGTGCCGACATATACGCGCGACAGGCCGGGCATGAGCGCCTTCGTGCGCGACAATGGCGTCATCTACCACAGCTATTCCACCTATGCGCGCGGGGTGGATGGCATCTGGGGCATGTATCCTTGGCTCGACCGCGCTCCCAAGGGGCGCAACGAGGCTGGTGGCCCGTGGTGGCGCCGCCACGACGAATACGACCAGCCGTGAGCGAAGCGGTGGCGGCCCCGCACAGAAGCTGTAGCGCGGCCCTCCGCGCAGCCGCTGGGGTAAGCCTCGCGGCTGCGCCGACTTTCGCGATCATGGCGCTGCTCACCGGTGTGTTTGGCGGCGGACAGCAGGACATCCTCTGCGCGTCCGCTCAAGGTGCGTCACCGTTGAACGGCATGGTTCCGATGTACGTACTGATGAGTACCTTCCACATCGCGCCATGGCTCAAGCTGATCGCGAGCTGGCGAAGCGGTGGCGGCCGGTCCTGATCCGGCATTCGCCGGCGCCGGCCTCTTAAGCGTGCGACCGGGGGCGCTTGGCTGCCCGCAGGTATGGGCGAGCCGGGCCCGATAGGTTCCTCAAGCCCGGCTCTGACCGGGGACAGACGAAACCAAGCGCGCCTCGGCTGCGCTCATCAGAGCGCCAAAGATGAAGAGATTCAACGCCGTCTTTCGGTGCATCACTCAACCCAAAGGATGACCCATATGCAGACGAGCGAGGTGCAAGCCGCGGCGCCTTCGCAGCAGGGAACCCTGCTCCGAGGTCCTGGTCTGATGCGCGCCGGCATGCAGACGATGATCCCGGTCGGGGCTTACTCCGACACCGCGTAAGCTGCGCGGTCGATGCCGTGCCGGGCAAGTTTGTCGTAGAAGGTCTTGCGCGGGATGCCCAGCATCTCGAGGGTTGCGCGAACATCGCCGCGATTGGCTTCCAGGGCCTCACGGATCAGGTTGGCTTCGATTGCGGTAAGGCGCTCCGGCAGGCTGGATGGCGCGACATCCTCGCGAGCCTGGACCGCTGGCAGGTCGCCCGACAGCCCGAGCGCCACACGTTCGGCGAAATGGACCAACTCACGGACATTGCCGGTCCAGGCATTTTCGACCAGGTGGCGCTCGACGCTGCGCTCCAGCACCGGCACCTCGCGCCCGTATTTCCTCGCCGCCCGGGCGAGGAACTGGGCAAAGAGCAGCGGCACGTCGCGGCGCCGCTCGCGCAGGGGAGGGATGCGCAACGTGACCACGTTGAGGCGATAATAGAGATCCTCGCGGAAATCGCCGCGCTGGGCGGGGTCGCCGAGATCGAGCTTCGTCGCGGCGACGACGCGCAGGTCGACGCGGCGCAGGTCGTTGGAGCCGAGCGGCGTGATCTCGCGCATCTCCAGCACGCGCAGCAGCTTGACCTGGGCTGCAGGCGGCATGCTCTCCAACTCGTCGAGGAAGAGCGTGCCGCCGCTGGAATGTTCGATGCGGCCGATTCGCCGCTTCTGCGCGCCGGTGAAGGCCCCGGCCTCGTAGCCGAAGAGCTCGCTCTCGATGACGCTCTCGGGCAGCGCGCCGCAGTTCAGGGCGACAAAGGGCTTGTCGCGGCGGCGACCCAGCCGGTGCAGCAGATTGGCGACGACCTCCTTGCCCGTGCCGGTTTCGCCCAGAACCAGAACATCGACATCGACATCGGCGAGATCGCGGATGGTCTGGCGCAGGCGCAGGATAGCAGGGGCCTCGCCGAGCAGCGCGGTCTCCTCCTCGGAACTGGCCGCGAGTGCGCGCAGGCGTCGGTTCTCGATGACGAGCGCGCGCTTCTCCACGGCGCGGCGCAAGGTCTCGACCAGGCGCTCGCCGGAATAGGGCTTGGCGATGAAGTCGTAGGCGCCCTCGCTCATCGCCGCGACCGCCATGGCGACATCCGCATGACCGGAGATCACGATCACCGGAATGTCCGGATCGAGCGCGCGCAGGCGCCTGGACAGTTCGATGCCGTCCATGCCGGGCATGCGCACATCGGTGACGACGACGCCGGCATAGTCCGGGCCGATGCGGTCGAGCGCGGCCTGGGCCGAGCCGAGCGGGACCGCACGGAAGCCGGCGAGGCGCAGCGCCTGGGCATTGGCGTCGCGCAGATCGGGATCGTCGTCGACGAAGGCGACCTCGATGACCGCCTGGACGCTATCGGGATCGGTCATGCGGTTCTCTTGAGGCTGATCGTGAAGGTGCTGCCCTCGCCGGGGCGGCTCGTGGCAGACAGCGCGCCGCCGAAGGACGCAACGATATCGTGCGATATCACCAGCCCGAGGCCGAGCCCGCGCGACTTCGTCGTGCGAAATGGCGTGAAGAGTGCGGCCAGTGCCTCCGTGTCGAGCCCAGGGCCGCTATCGGCGATGGCGATCTCGACGCGCTCTGCTTCGGCCACGACAGTGATCGCGAGCCGCGGTGCCTGCCCGTTCCGCCGCTGGGCCATGGCCTCGATGGCGTTGCGCATCAGGTTGACGAGGACCTGTTCGAGTTCGACCGGGCGGGCAAGCACCGAGACCGGCGGGGTCAGCGCCGGAACCACCGGCGTGACGCCGGCCTGGCGCAGCGCGGCATCGAGGATCATCAGCGCGCCGTCGATCGCCTCTCGAAGATCGACCGGCCCAAGCGGTCCCCCGCCGCGCCGCGCGAAGCCGCGCAGCGTGTCCGTGATGGTGCCGATCCGCTCGGTCAGCCTGACGATCTTGCCGAGCGCGCCGTCGACGCTGGCCGCATCCGTACGCTCGAGGAAGGCGCGGGCATTCTCGGCATAGGTCCGCATCGCGGCGAGAGGCTGGTTGATTTCGTGGGCGACGCCTGCCGTGACCTGGCCCAAGGTTGCGAGCCGATTGGCCTTTGCCAACTCCTCGCGCGCATCGGAGAGGCGCTCCTGCGCCCGCGTGCGCTCCGCCATCTCTTCGACGAGCCGGGCATTCGCTCCGGCGAGCGCGGCGGTGCGCTCGGCGACGCGCCGTTCGAGCTCGTCCTTGATCCGCGCCTCGACGCTGCGCCGGGCGAGATTGACCTGGCGCCGGCGCAGCGCCAGCGCGCCGAGCGCGGCGCCCGGCATGAGCAGGAGCGCGATGAGCGTCTGCAGTTCCGCCCGCTGGTCGCGGATCGCCTGGTCGACCGGGAGGAGCACCTCGAGCCTCCAGTCGGTGGTCGGGATCGGGATACGCGAGGCGACATGCGCTCCGGCAACAGTGCCGGTACCGCGGACGATGTCGCCCTCGCGCTGCAAGGGCAGCAGCGTCAGCGGCGCGGCACCGAATTGCAGCGATTGCCGGATATCAGCTGCTGTCTGTGGGGCCAGGGCCTCTTCGACCCGGAAGCGCCAGTCCGCAAATGTGGAGAGCAGCACGACGCCGCGCTTGTCGACGACGAAGGTCTGCCCGCCCAGCGCCCGCCAATCGGCCTCGACCTGGTCGAACTCGACCTTGACCACGATCACGCCGAGCGCGGTCTCGCCGTCATCCACGCGGCTGGTGATGTAGAGGCCGGGCCGCTTGCTGACCGTGCCGAGCGCAAACTGCTCGGCCGCGCCGCCGGAGACGGCAGCGCTGAAATAGTCACGGAAGGCGTAGTCGTTGCCGACAAAGCTCGTCGGCTCGCGCCAGTTGCTCGCGGCGATCGTGATCCCGTCCTTGCCAAGTACGTAGATCACTGCGGCGCGGGTTTCGCGCGCGATCGCCTCCAACTTGCTGTCGAGCGCCTGCCTGTCGCCATCGACCAGGGCCGCGCGCACATCCGGGTCGCGCGCCAGGATGACCGGCAATGCGCGCTGCTTCTCCAGCTCGCCGCGCAGGATCGCGAGCGCCAGCGTCCCGGCATCCTCGGCGCGGACGCGCGTAGTCGCGATGGCGCGGTTGCGGCCGGTATCGCCGGCGATCACGAAAGCGACGACGGCGACGACTGCGACCAGCAACGCGAAGGCGATCCAGAGGCGCCTGGCCGCCCGGCGATCGCGCTCTTCCGGCGGAATCATGGTCATGCCCCATCATGTGCGGAGATCCGCACAAATCAACCCTCCGCTGTGCGGCGGATCGCCAGGGTGCGGCGCCGCGAGAGGTAAATATCCGGTCAAGCCTTTGAAATAACGCGATGAAAATCATCGCCGGGGCTTGGCATGGCGATTGCCAACGACGCGGCCAAGCGGCGTCCAGAACAGCAAGAACACCGCGAGACCGACCCCAAGGAGGAAGTCATGGCGATCACGCTCGACCAGGCGCCGGCCCAGCCGGCCCCTGCCAGGAAATTCTATCAGCATCTCTATGTGCAGGTGCTCGCGGCCATCGCGGCCGGCATCCTGCTCGGCCATTTCTGGCCGGAGCAGGGCGCTGCCCTCAAGCCGCTCGGAGACGCCTTCATCAAGCTGGTGAAGATGATCATCGCGCCCGTCATCTTCCTGACGGTTTCGACCGGCATCGCCGGAATGAGTGACATGCAGAAGGTCGGGCGCGTCGCCGGCAAGGCGATGATCTACTTTCTGACCTTCTCGACGCTGGCGCTGATCATCGGGCTCGTGGTCGGTAACCTGGTGCAGCCGGGAGCCGGCCTTCACATCAACCCTGCCAGCCTCGATGCGAAATCGGTGCAGGGCTACGCGACCCAGGCGCATGATTCCAGCGTGGTTGGCTTCCTCCAGAACATCATCCCGAACACGATCGTCGGCGCCTTCGCCTCCGGCGACATCCTGCAGGTGCTGTTCTTCTCGGTGCTGTTTGGCCTGTCGCTGTCGATGGTGGGCGAGCGCGGCAAGCCGGTGGTCGACTTCCTGCAGGCCCTGTCGGCGCCGATCTTCAAGCTCGTCGCCATCCTGATGAAGGCGGCCCCGCTTGGCGCCTTCGGCGCCATGGCCTTCACCATCGGCCGCTACGGCATCGGCTCCGTCGCCAATCTGGCGATGCTGATCGGCACCTTCTACCTGACCTCGGCGATCTTCGTGCTCGTCGTGCTTGGTGCGGTCGCGCGCTATAACGGATTCTCGATCCTGGCGCTGATCCGCTACATCAAGGAAGAGATCCTGCTGGTGATCGGCACGTCCTCCTCGGAGGCTGCGCTGCCGACCCTGATGGAGAAGATGGAGCAGGCCGGCTGCAAACGCTCCGTCGTCGGCCTCGTCGTGCCGACCGGCTACTCGTTCAACCTCGACGGCACCAATATCTACATGACGCTGGCGGCGCTTTTCATCGCCCAGGCCATGGACATCCACCTGCCGCTCGGCGACCAGATCCTGCTGCTGCTGGTGGCGATGCTGAGCTCGAAGGGAGCGGCCGGGATCACGGGCGCCGGCTTCATCACTCTGGCCGCCACCCTCTCCGTCGTGCCGGCCGTGCCGGTTGCCGGGATGGCGCTGATCCTCGGCATCGACCGGTTCATGTCGGAATGTCGTGCGGTGACCAACTTCATCGGCAACGCCGTCGCCACGATCGTGGTCGCGCGCTGGGAGGGCGAGCTTGACCAGGACCGGCTCAAGGCCGCGCTGAGCGGCGATCTGCCGGACCTGCTCGACGAGCCCTTGCTCACCCCGGCCGAGTGATCCCTGCCGCCGCTGGCACGTGAGCGGACCTGAAGCTGCGGAATGTGCCAGCCACCCGGCTGGTCAGTCCGCAGCGCAGGCCGGCTCTTGCGCGGCCCGGCGCCAGCCGGGCTGCGATCTACAGGCGGCGATCGGCCGCTCCTCCCTTGAAGGCCGCGAGTGCGATCGCGACGAACGCGCCGACGCTTCCCAGGCTGCGGGTCTCCCGGCGTGTGACCAGATACTCCCCGGCCATGACATTGAAGTCGCGAACGGTCAGCGCGCGCAGCCTGGGGTCGAAGCCGCGCTCGCGGTCGAGTACGATTCCGATGCCGATCCCGGCCACTACGGCCTCCTTGACCGCTTCCCGGCTGCCAAGGATCAGATGGGGCGCGATCTCGATGCCGTGCTCCGCCAGAGCCGTCTCGAAGAGATGGCGCGTCATCGAGCCGGCTTCGCGCGTGACAAGGCGCTGACCCAAGAGTTCGCGCGCCTCGATCTGCCCGCGCTCCCACCAGGGATGGCCGGCATGCACCAGAATCTCCACGCGCTGATCGAGCAGGAAATCGCAGGCAAAACCGGGATGCGGCTCACGCAATGTCGCGATGCCGATGTCGACGCGGTGCTGCGCGACCAGGTCCAGCAGGTTGCTGGAATTTTCGAGCCGCAGGTCGAGCTGCACTCCCGGATGTTCGGCGGTAAAGCGCTTCAGGATCGGCATGGCCACATAGGGCGCGCATAGGCCGACGGCGAGATGCCCCGCGGCAAGGCTGCGGCCGTCGCTCATCCGGGCTGAGATGTCGTCGAGCATGAGGATTGCCTGCCGGACCTTCGGCAGTAGGTCGAGTGCGTCAGGCGTCAATTCTACACCGCTCGCCATGCGCAGGAACAGACGCGTCCCGACGGCATCCTCAAGGGATTTCACGTGCTGGGTGATCGCGGGCTGGCTGACGCCCAGCGCCTGTGCGGCGGCTGAGAAAGTGCGATGGCTCGCGACGGCGTGGAAGGCGCGGAGTTGAGACAGGTTCATGGGGCAGGCCAAGTGTTGAATAAGTGCAGCTTCATTCCAGTGTCACACAATTTAGCAACACTTATATCACGACAACTCCCTAGGCACGGAGACATTCATGCCAAGCCCCAGCATCAAAAGCATCCCGCGGATCGCTGCCATTGCGGCGGCAGCGTTCATCCTGGCAGGCGGCCACGCACTCGCCAGGGAGGTCGTGATCTACAACGCTTCCGACAGCGTCAACACGGCGCTCGTCGGCGCCTTCAAGAAAAAGCACCCTGATATCGATGTGAAGTTCGTATCGGGTTCGACCGGCCCGATCGCCGAGCGCGCTATCGCCGAAAAGGCCAAGCCACAGGCCGATGTCGTCTATCTCGTCAACAATACCGCTCTGGAGCAACTCAAGCAGGCTGGCGTGTTCGAGCCCTACGAGCCGAAAGGCTCGAAGATCCTGCCCGCCTTCCGCGACGATGACGGGTTCTACAACAAGTACTTCGCCACCACGATGTGCATGGTCGTCAACAAGGAGCGGCTGGCGCAGAAGGGGCTTCCGATGCCCGTGACCTGGGAAGACCTGATCAGGCCGGCCTATCGCAAGGAGATCTCGCTGCCGTCTCCGCTCAAATCGGGCACCGGCGGCGCCATCCTCACGACCTTCGTCGACGCGTTCGGTTGGACGTTCGTCGAGAATTTGAACGAGAACGTCTACCAGTATTCCGACGGAGGCTCCGGCGGCGCGCAACTGGCCGGCGCGGGCGAGGTCGCGATCGGCCTGACCTTCGATACGACGTGCTTCGAGACCAAGGCCGCGGGTAAGCCGGTCGAGATCGTCTATGGCCGGATCACGCCCAATGTCACCGAGGGCGGCGGCCTCGTCGCCGGCGGCCCCAACCCGGCCGAAGCCAAGATCTTCCTCGATTTCATGGCGAGCGAGGACGCAGCTGCGGTGCTCGGCAAAGTGGTTGGTGCGACCGCGGTGCCCGGGCACGGCCTGGTCGATCTGAAGCAGATCGCGCTCTGGCAGATGCGCCGCCCGGTCGACATGACCGCGTTCCGGCGCGAATTCGCCAGCCGCATCCTCAAGCAGTGACGGATCGGGCAACCGTGATCGAACTGGCGGCCCCGTCTCATGCCGCAGAGCGGCCGGCCCTCGCGAGGGGCCGGCCGCATCTGGCCGTGCGCGACATCGTCAAATCCTATGGTGGTTCCGCGCGGGCGGTCGATGCCGTCACGCTCGATCTCGCCAGGGGAGAGTTCGTGACCCTGCTCGGTGATTCCGGCTGCGGCAAGACGAGCCTGCTCCGGATCATCGCCGGCTTCGTGCGGCCGGATGGCGGGCGCATCCTGCGTACGCAGGAGGACGTCACCGACATGGCTCCCGCGCGCCGGCGCATGGGATTCGTCTTCCAGTCCTACGCGCTGTTTCCGACGAAGACCGTCGCCGAGAATATTGGTTTCGCGCTCACGATCGCCGCGCGCGGCCGCGATGAACGGGAGCGCCGTGTCGCGGAACTGGCGCGGCTCGTCGAAATGGAGAAGCTACTCGAACGCTATCCGCACGAGTTGTCCGGCGGCCAGCAGCAGCGCGTCGCGCTGGCGCGCGCGCTCGCGTCCGATCCCGAGGTGCTGCTGCTCGACGAGCCGATGTCGGCTCTCGATGCCCGTATCCGCGTCAAGCTGCGCAATGAGCTGCGGTCGATCGTCGACAGGCTCGGCATCACCACGCTCTACGTGACGCATGATCAGGAAGAGGCCCTGGCCCTGTCCGACAGGGTCGCGGTCATGCGCAATGGCCGTTTCGAGCAGATCGGTACGCCGGCCGAAATCTATCACCGGCCTATTTCCCACTTCGTCGCTCAGTTCATCGGCGTGTCGAATCTGATCGAAGGGAATGCAGTCGCCGGCGGCCTGGACGCCTATGGCGAATTCTGGCCGATGGCGCTTCCATCCGATGTCAGAGCCGGCGAACGCGTCACCGCGGTCTACCGGCCAGAGCATATTACGGTCACCGCAACTGCCAATTCTGGAGTGACTGGCCTCTCCGGGCGGATCGCGGGCTCGGCCTTTCTCGGTGCCGTCGTGCGCCTCACCGTAACGCTCGACTCAGGGCGTACCGTCATCGCCGACTGCCCCTCGTATGAGGCCGAGCGGCTTGGCGCCCGCGGCGCTCCGGTCGTCATCCTTCCAGATCAGCGCCGCGCGGCGCTCATTCCCGGGCGCGGACGGCCGTGACGCGCCTGCTGCGCCAAGTGCCACGTGCGCTCGCGAGCGGCGTCGTCGCGCTGCTGCTGCTGGTCTTCATCGGCGTGCCGATTGGCGCCGTACTGGTCAATAGCTTCGTCATCTCCGGTCCGATGCCGCCGGCGCGCCTGAAGGAGGTCACGGTCGAGGCTCTGGACCAGTTGCCGACGGAAGACAGGGCGGCCCTGATGCGCCGCTGGAGCGAGACGGCGACCGAGCCTGAGCGCGTCGAAGCGAGCGCGACCGCATTCCGGCTCGCCGGGCTGACACCGCCATGGGATCGTGGCGCGCCCTATTCCGAACAGGCCGGGGCGATGCAGGCCGCGCTCGCCGCTCTGGAACCGCAGGACAGGGCCGAGGTGGCCGATCATCAGGCGATCGCGCATGTGATGCTGCATAAGCGGACCGCGCTCGCCTTCAGGGTGAAGGGCCTGATCGGCCAACAGGCGTTCGACACGCTGCGCAATGGCTCAGAGGAGCGCTGGGGGCTCGACCACTACCTCAAGGTCTTCCAGGATTCCTATCTGCGGAACGCCGCGTTCAACAGCCTGACGCTCGCAGGCCTGTCGGTCGTCTTCACGGTGTCGCTGGCCTTCGCGTTGGCTTACGGCATCAATTGCGGCGGCGTGCCCTGGCCCTCCGTGATGCGGGGCGTCTTCCTGATGCCGTTGGTCGCACCACCGGTCCTGATCGCGACCGCGACCGTGATGCTGTTCGGCCGGCGCGGACTGGTGACGCATTCGCTGCTCGACCGTGGCCTCGGGCTGATCGATGCCGACGAGACCAATCTCTACGGCCTTCTCGGCGTCCTGCTGGCACAGACATTGTCCTTCATGCCGGCGACGCTGATCATTCTCGACAACGTCCTGCGCCGGCAGGACGGGCGTATCGACGAGGCGGCTGCCGGGCTTGGCGCTGGTCACTTCACCACCTTTCGCCATGTCACGTTGCCGCTGGCATGGCCCGCGATCAAACGCGCGATCGTGCTCGTCTTCATCATGAGCCTTACGGATTTCGGCAATCCGCTCATTCTCGGCCGCGATACCCCTGTTCTCGCCGGCATCGTCTATGACGAGATCACCGCCTACAGGAATACGCCGCTCGCAGCCGCGCTCTGTGTCTGGCTGATCATCCCCTCTCTGCTGCTCTATCTCGGCCTCGAGTTGTTCGGGCGCCGCAAGGGCTATTCGAGCGCGAGCATTGCGGGACGCTCCGAGCTGCCCATGCCGCGCTCCTGGCGTATCGGCCTGGCCGCACTGGCCGGGCTGGTCGGCGCGCTCATCTTCGCGGTCTATGGCACCATGGCGCTGGGCGCCGTGACAAAGGTCTGGGGCACCGACTGGAGCCTGACACTCGGCCATTTCACGGGAGAAGGCGCAAAGGTCGGCCTTGCCGGCACAGGCTATGGCAGCTCCGAGCGCGGTCTGGATCTCGTCTGGGAAAGCCTGCGCATCGGCCTGATCGCCGGCCCTGTGGGCGGGTTGTTCGCGGTGGTGATCGCCTATGTCGTCGAGCGCCTGCGGCCGCCGGGCGCCAATCTCATCGTCTTCCTCGTACTGGTGCCGGCGATCCTGCCCGGCATCATCTTCGGCATCGGTTATATCGTCGCCTTCAACATCCCCTTCGGCATTCCGGCCCTGTCGCTGACCGGCACCTCGGCGATCCTGGTCATCAATATCCTGTTCTCGAACATCTTCGTCGGCGTGCTGGCCGCCCGCGCAGCCCTGCAGCGCGTCGATGGTTCCATCGACGAAGCCGCGGAAAGTCTCGGCGCCGGCCTCGTCCTGCGCTTCGTGAACGTCACGCTGCCGATCTTGCTGCCGGCCCTGCTGCTCGGCATGCTCTATGTCTTCATCGACGCGCTGACGACACTGTCCTCGGTCATCTTCCTGGTCTCAGGCAATCACAAGCTCGCTTCGGTCGCGATCTTCAACCACGCCAGCTCCGGTGAATTCGGCTATGCCGCCGCCAAGAGCCTCGTCCTGCTGGCCTTCGCGCTGGCGGCCATCGGCCTTGCAAGATTGATCGAGAAGCGCCGGGAGCCCGGCCGGCGCCGGCTCTCGCCACTGCGGCGGCTCACCTTGCGGCGCTTTTCAGCATTCTCGAAATGACGATGGCCATGGAACACGATCTCGTATCGCGCGACGCAACCGCCTTCTTCCACCAGAAGGGATCGAGCCCCTGCCTGTCGGCACTGCGCGCAGCGGAGGGCATCTGGCTCGAAGACGGCGAGGGGCGGCGCTTCATCGACCTGCACGGCAACACCGTGCACCATATCGGGCATGGTCACCCCGAGGTGATTGCGGCGTTGAAGCGTCAGCTCGACACGTTGCCCTTCTCGCCGCGCCGTTTCACCAACGAACCCGCAGTTGGGCTGGCCGAGAAGCTGCTGGCGCACTGGCCCGGTGCGCGCGCCAAGGTTCTCTTCGCGACCGGCGGTTCGGACGCCATGGAGATCGCGCTGAAGCTCGCGCGCGTGACGACGGGCCGCCACGAGACGATCTCGCTGGAGGGCTCCTATCACGGGCACGGCTTCGGCGCCTTCGGCCTGTCGAAAGCCGCGGTGGACCCGCGCCTCGGCCCGCTCCTGCAGGGGCGTCGGCACGTGACGCCCTATTGGGGCGCCGGACGGAGCGCAGCGCATGCTGGCGGAGATGCGCGAAGCCTTCGGGGCGTCCGAGACCGGCATCGCGGCCGTCGTCGCCGAGCCGATCCGCTCCAATTGCCATGTTCCGCCGGACGGACTCTGGGCCGAGGTGCGCGATCTCTGCAACCGGCACGGCGCGCTGCTGATCTTCGACGAGATTCCCTCCGGCCTCGGCAAGACCGGCCGCTTCTTCGCCTTCGAACATGTCGGCGCCATTCCCGACGCGGTGGTGCTTGGCAAGGCACTGGGCGGCGGGGTCCTGCCGATCGCCGCCGTCATCGCCGACGCGCGGCTGGACATCGCCCCCGAGCTCGATCTCGGCCACTACACGCATGAGAAGAACCCGCTCACCACGCGAGCCGCCCTGACCATGATCGAAATCGTCGAGCGGGACGGGTTGGTGGGGCGCGCTGTCGAGCTTGAGCGGCGCATCAGGTCGCGCATCGCCGCTCTTGCGAGCGAGGTCCCCGCCATTCTCGGTGTACGAGGCTGCGGGTTGCTGCTCGCCATCGAGTTCGATCCTGCCGCCTTCGGCATGAAACCCGGGCCGGCATTCGCGGGCCACCTCGTGTCGCGCTGTTTCGAACTCGGTCTCTCCACGACGTCCAAGGGGCCTGCAAGTATCGGCTTTTCTCTGCCCATGACCGTGACCGACGCCGAACTCGAACTGTGTTTCGAACGGCTCGAAAGGGTTGCGGCGGTGCCTCCCTGCTGAAATCGCACTGCTGTCCCAGCCTGTCTGCAAGGTACGGGATGCGGTCCGTGGCAGCGCCCGCAGCATGGCCAGAAGCCCCCAAGGGGCGAATGGCCCGCTGGTCTCCAGTACAGGGAGAGCGGGAGGAAAAGCGCTTGATAGAACCCTTTAAAGGGGTATAGGCGGTTACATGGACGCCAATGACCCACTGCCCCCCAGTCGCGCTGGAAGCCTGCCGCTTATCGCCAGCGAGCTCGCCTTCGATTTTGTCAATTCTGTCGCGGATCGGGGAGGGTCGCAGCATGCCGAGTATCTGCACAACGGGTCCGATATCGTCCTCTGGGCGCATCTCGCAAAACTGCTCAGTGACACGGACAGGGATGCGGCCCTGGCAATGGTCGCTGCCGACGAGGTTCTCGCTTCCCGGCTGCTGAGCGAGGCCCATGCGCTCCGGGAAACCATCTACGAGATCGGCGCGGCATTGGCCCGGCGTGATATGCCGCGGGAGGAGGATCGCGCAGCGCTGACGGCGGCTCATGCCCATTGCCTGAGCCGGGCGCGGCTCTCGACCTCCGGCGGTGGATTTGCCTGGACATGGGACCCGCACACGGCCCTCGTCGAGGCGGTGCTCGGGCCGATTGCGCTCTCGGCTCTCACCGTGATGACCCAGCAAGATCTCGCACGGGTCAAGCGTTGCGAGGGCGACCATTGCGGCTGGCTCATGTTCGACACGACCAAGAATCGCCGGCGGCGCTGGTGCGAGATGGAGGTGTGCGGGAACCGCGCCAAGATGCGCGCGTTTCGAGCGCGGAAGTTCGAAGCCAGCTGAAGCGTATTCCAGCTGGAATCGCCGTGAGGCCTGATCTCGCGATGGAATGAGCGAGGATGTCGATCTCTCGCACGATGATGTCAGGTCGATACCGAGGGCACTTGCACGTGATTGTGGATTGACGCAAAGGGACTTGGTGGGGGCGAGGGCAGGAAATGGCTGAGGACTGGGTCAGGGAGCGGGCCGAGAAGTCGCTTTCGCAGATGATCGACTGGATCGGGCGGCATGATAGCCGCAGCGCCGGGCTGATGGGCATCACAGTTGCTATGATGGGCGCGCTTTCGGCTGCAACGCCTGCTGTAAAGCAATGGAACGGCATTTTCACCTTTGCGCTGGTCGTTGCGGCGGGCGGGTTCGCGACGGTTCTGTACCAGCTGATGCGCGGGCAGATTCCTCGCCTGCGGGCGGGAAAACCTTCGCTTTCCTTTTTCGGAACTGTCGCAGGTCTTCCGCAGGACGAGTTTCGTTCTCGATTCGTCAAGATGACAGAAGAAGAATACCTCGATGACGTTTTGAACCAGTGTTACGTCAACGCCAGGATACTGCGTTCGAAGTTTCGCTGCCTCAAACGGGGTCTGATTGCACTCCTGTTGACTGCAATCCCGTGGACATGGGCCATCTCCTTGGCGAAATCCCTTTAATCGGAGCATGGAAATCAGCTTGTCTGTGTTGTGTAAAAGGCACAGTCAGGCGATGGGCCATCCCCTAATACCTGTAACCAGCAAAAGCTAGTTAGACGGTTTTGGATTGCTCCGGGGGCTTCACCATGTTCCGCCGCGTCGTTCGCCGGGGATTTGCCGGCCTCATGGTTGTGGCCGCAACGTCGACGGCAGGTTCCGCGCAAGAGCCTTTGGCGCGATCGACCCCTCGCGCCGGCGCCATCGTCTCCGCAAAGGGAGGCGAGGAACTCCAGCTGCAGCGAGAGCCGCGCTGGCACCCGGCCGTCGTGCGCCAGGAGGTGATTGGTGGCGATACACTGCGCACCGGTGAGATCGGGACGCTCGGCATCACTTTTCAGGACCAGACGACCATTCGCGTGGGGCGCCAATCCACGCTTGTCGTCAACCAGGTCGCGGCAGGGACAGGCACGACCGAGCTGACAGTGCCGAATGGCAATGTCTGGGCGCGTGCCTCGCGCGGCGGTACCGGGGTGACCGTAAAGACGCCGGCCGCCTCGGCCGCGATCCGCGGCACCGACTGGTCGCTGTCCGTCCAGGGCGACCGCACGTCCCTGATCGTGCTGGAAGGCACGGTCGAATTCAGCAACCCCCAGGGCTCGGTCACGGTCCAGCAAGGAGAAGGCGCAACGGCGCGTATCGGAGAACGTCCGACCAAGACCGTTCTCGTGAGGTCCGACGATCGCGAGCAGATGCTGTTCTATATGGAGCTGCGCGGTCTGTTCCGTGGTCTGCCGGCGACCCGCCTCGATGGTGCGGCCCGGCGCAGCGAGCGCGCGCGGCTCGCCGCCATCCCGATCCCGGCGCGCACGACCGAGGATTGGGTCGCGATTGCGGAAAATGGAATGGGTTACGATCCACGCGAGATCGTGCTGCAGGCGGTGGCGGAGGCGCGCCGACGCCTCGGTCAGCGTCCGGCCTTCATCCCGGGTCCGGATGAGGACTGGACTGCGGCGCGGCGCGATACGGGCCGGACGCAGGCGAACCGTTCCAGCCAGAGCGCCCGCCTCGATCTCGTCGAGGCGATGCTCGCCGGTTCGGCCAAGCGCTACAAGGAAGCAGCGGCGCTGTTCGCGCGAGCGGCGCGTGGCACGACGGGGCGCCAGCAACTGACGGCGAGATGCGGCTATTACGCTGCCGCCACGATGGCCGAGCCCAAGCGCGTGCTGCCGATGCCACGCGTCGGTGGGGCGGACCAGAATGTCTGTGCCGCTTATGTGCTGGGCTTCGGCAAAGGCCTGGAAGAGGCGGCGACGGTTCTGCGCCAGACGGAGAAGGCGGCGCCCCGCCACCTGCTCTCCTCGTTGTTGTCGGCGCAGGTCTCGTTGCTCCTGAACAGGCGCGACGAGATGCGTGCCACCGTCGAGCGGATGCGCGCCACCGATCCCGACAGCCCCGAGACGCTGCTGGCTTCCGGGTATCTGAAGAGCAGCATCGACAGCGACCTCGATGGGGCCGTCGCCGATTTCAAGCGCGGCACGGAGGTGGCTCCCGGAGATGGCGCGCTTTGGAACGGCCTTGGTCTCGCCGAGAATGCCCGCGATGCGCCGCTTGAGGCCGAGCGTGCCCTTCGCCAGGCCATCGCTGTCGATCCCGATGATCCCGTGGCCTATGCGAACCTCGCCACGCTGTTGCTCGACCAGAGCCGCGTCGATGAAGCCGGAAGGCTGATCGAGAAGGCACTGGCGCTCGATCCCTCGCTCGACGCCGCCTACACCGCCAAGGGGCGCTACTACCTGCAGAAAGGCGATATGGCGAAGGCGCTGGAGTTCACGCTTGCCGGAAGCGCCGCCAATCCTGCCGACGCGCAAAGCCTGCTCGCGGTCGCGATCACCCAGTACCAGAGTGGCGATCTGGAAGTGGCTGGCCAGGCGCTCGACAATGCAGACCGGCTCGACAAGAACGACCCCGTCATATCCATCGCCCGCACTGCCATCGCGGTTGACCAGCTCGATGCCGATGCCGCTATCACGAATGCCCGCGAGGCCGTGCGACGCTATCGCAACCGCGGCGGCTATTTCGCGGCCCTGGCGACGACGAAGACGGGTGGTTCCTATCTCGGCCAGGCCTATCGCCTGCTGAGCCTCGAGGACTGGGGGCGCTATTACACCGATCGCGTCGCCGATCCGTTCAGCGCCACGAGCTATTTCGACCAATCGGCTGCGCGCCGGGCCCGGCCGCTCTTCTCCCGCCCGACGCTCGACCAGATCGAAGGCGGCACCGCTGATGTCGCCGGGAACCTCATCCTGCAGGGCCTGTTCTTCGATCCGCTCGCGGTTTCCGGCCGTATCGGCCGCATCGATCTGTTGCGCCGCCCGTTCATCGACACCGAGTTCGGCGGCTCTCTCGTGCGCCGTAACGGCCGCAATGGCTGGCAAAGCGAAGCCACCGTCCAGGCCTTCAGCAACGAGCCGGTGCCGACTTCGGTTTCGCTGTCCTATAGCCGGATCGAGACGGGCGATCGGCGCGGCCGGGCCGGCGGCGAAGACGGTCAGTCGGCGGCGGCCTTCGTCGGTATCGCGCCCAGCGCGGCCGATCGCTTCCTGCTCTGGGGCACGGTGAACTCAGCCAAGCCGGATCTGATCGCTCCCGCGATCAACCTCTTCGATGCCGATACCAATTCGGTGAAGACCTATCAGGCCGGCGCCGGCTGGAGCCACACGTTCGGCTACCGCAACGTGCTGACCGGTGCGGTCGTCGCGACCAGGGCCGATCAGTCGCAGCGCCGGAGCGTGACGAATTCCGCTGTCATCGTCGATCCGACGTTCGGGCCGTTCTTCCTGTTGCTCGACACGCGCGAGCGAAAGGCTACCAAGGTCGATTCAGTCACGGCCGCGCTCAGCCATACGTTCGGCTTCGGTGACTTCACCTTGCGCAGCGGCCTCGAGGGCCAGAACGGGCGCATCAGGAACTACATCGCGCAAGGCGCGACAGTGTCGATTCCTCTCCTCGAGTTCCTGGAAAGCAACGACACGTTTGACGCCACCCGCAGCAGTTTCAGGGCCGGCCGCGCCTATACCAACCTGCAGTGGCAGCCTTCCGACAAGATCCAGATCGAGGGTGGCATCCAGGTGCTCGGCGCCGATATGGGGCCGGCGCGCTCCAAGACCTATGCCGATCCGCGCATCGGCATCGCCGTCTCGCCGATCGATAACCACTGGCTGCGCGCGGCCTGGCGGCGCGACACCGAACTGCCGAACGGGTTTACATTGTCACCCGTGACCACGGTGGGGCTGGTTCCGAATGCCCTGCCGACCCAACTCGGCGGGAGCAAGGAAACGGTGGCGCTGCGCTGGGATGCCGAATGGACCCAGAACATCTTCACCGCAGTGGAGTACCAGAGCCAGAGAGCCCGGAACCTGCGGGTCGATTTCCCCGACACGCTCGACGGCTTCGACCTGAACAAGGCCAGGATCGACTATGTCACGGCGACTGCGAATATCTGGCTGACCCACGGTATCGGTGTCTTCGGCACGATCGGCATGGCCAATTCCAATACGATCGACGCGAATGGGCTGGAGGTCGACGTGCCGTTCGTGCCGCGTCGGTTCGCCCGCGCCGGCCTGACTTTCGTCCATCCCAGCCGCATCAAGTTCTTGGTGATCGAGAACTATATCGGCGAGCGCTACGACAGTCCCGGCGGCGTGAAGCTCGACCCCTTCTGGACCACCGACCTCGCGGCGAGCTACGAGACGCCGGATCGACGCTTTCTGCTGGGCCTCTCCCTGCTCAATGTCTTCGACAGGCGCTACGATCAGGTCGCCGCACGCGTCGGCACCAGCGAAGCGATCCTCGGTGCGGGCCGGACGATTGCCGCATCGCTCAAGGTCCGGTTCTGATGGCGCGCGCGGCGTCCGCCCCGGGCCGGGCTGCCGCGGCTCTGCATGACCGCTACAAGGCGCTGCAGCAGGCGCTGCGCGGGCGGCCGCGCCTGCGCAACATCCTGCTTGCAGCGCTGGTTACGCTCCTCATCGTGCCGCTGCATGGCCGCGCCGGCATCCGAATCGTCGAGGCCAGGGTCTTCGATATCCTGACAACGATTGCCCCGCCCCAGCCGGATCAACCCGGGGCCGTGATTGTCGCGATCGACGAGCCGTCCTTCGCCGAGCTGTCCGAGCGCTGGCCCTGGTCGCGCAAGATCCACGCCCGCCTGGTCCAGAGCCTGAAGCAGGCAGGTGCGAAGGTCATTGGCCTCGATATCATCTTCTCCGAACCGTCGGATGAGGCCGCCGATGCCGCTCTTGCCGCTGCGCTCGCACCCGGCATGGTGCTGGCGGCAGATCGCGAAGTCATCGCCATGGACCACGGCACGCAGGTCTCGCTGGTCGAGCCCCTGCCGGCATTCACGGAGAGCGGCGCGGAAACCGGTGTGACCTCGGTCGATCTCGACAGCGACGGCGTGCTGCGGCGCATGCCGCGCATCGAGGGCAGCTTTGCCGCCGCGCTCCTTGGCCAGACCGGCGAACCCGTCCCTGCGCCCCCCGAGCGTGCGCTGATCCAGTATCTCGGCGGACCACGCACTTATCCCACGGTCTCCTATTATCAGGCGCTCGACCCGGGCGCCTTTCTTCCGCCCGGCCTTCTCAAGGACAAGGTCGTGTTGGTCGGGTTCAACCTGAAGGCGGCACCGACTGCCGCGTCCGGTGCGAACGATGCGTTTTCCACGCCCTACACCACGAAGACCGGGACACTCACCTCGGGCGTCGAGATCCACGCGACCCTGCTCGATAATCTCAGGCATGGGCTCTGGATCAGACCCGCGCCGCTGAGCGCGATCGCAGCCGTAGTCCTGCTGTGCTCGCTGATCGGCTGCGGCACGGGCTCGGCAGCCATCACCTGGCGAACGGGCGTGATCGCGGCGGCAAGCGTCATTGCCATTGCCGCCGGCAGCTGGCTCCTGCTGCGCTACGGCCGAATCTGGCTGCCACCGGTGACACCGACGCTTGCAGCGTTCATGGGCTTCGGCGCCCGCTTTGGCATCGACTATGCGCGCGAGCGCCGGCTGCGCGCCGCCGTTTCGCAGGCTTTCTCCCGCTATGTCACGCCCGATCTGGTCGAGGAACTCGCGCGCAACCCTGGTTCATTGAAACTGGGCGGCGAGCGGCGCGAGATCAGCGTTCTGTTTTGCGACGTGCGTGGCTTCACCAGCCTGTCGGAGCGCCTGAAGGACGACCCGATCCGGTTGACCAGCATCATCAATCGCCTTCTCGACGCGCTGTCGGAACAGGTGCTGGAGGCCCGTGGCACGATCGACAAGTATATGGGCGATTGCGTCATGGCATTCTGGAACGCGCCGCTGTCCGATCCGAACCATGCGAGTGCTGCCATCGCCGCCGCGCTGAAAATGTCGCAGGCGGTCGAGCGCTTGAATGGGGAACTCCAGATGGAAGAGCCCGGTCTGCCGCCGCTTGCCGTCGGAGTGGGGGTCAACACCGGCATGTGCGTTGTCGGCAATATCGGGTCGCGCTGGCGTTACGACTACTCCGTTCTGGGCGACGCCGTGAATCTCGCGTCGCGATTGGAGGGCGTGACCAAGGATTACGCGGTGCCGGTCGTTATCGGAGACGGGACCGCACGCGCTGTCGCGGATGCCTTCTTTGTCTTTGAACTGGACCGCATCGCCGTTCGGGGGCGCACCGAAGCGACACCGATCTTCACGGTGCTGGGCGAGGCAAGCCTGCGCAACACGCCAGAGGGGCAGGCGCTTCTCTCGGCGCAGACGCGGCTGCGCCTGGCATTGGCCCAAGGCGACGCGATGTCGTCCCTGGCCGAACTCGATGCCATCGCCTCGGCCTGGCCGAGTTTGACTGATTATAGTGCGAAGATGCGCGGGACCGCGACCGCACGCGCAGAGCCTGTCTGACGATAGCTGCGGTCGCGAACGCGATCCGAGGACGGTGCGAACCGTCCGCGTGGTCCGGTTCTGGAGCGGTATCGCCAACCGTGATCGGGCAACTGTCTGGTGGTCACTTGCAAGTGACAGATGCCGGTCTTTGAACACTGCCGACGGCGAGGAGTGTGAACAGGCTCGTGCGCCAGATGCATGGATTACCAAGCTGGCTGGCAGCATCCTCGCATGACGTTGGGCGCTTTCAGACGTTTGGGCTGGTGCTGCGAGAGAGGATTGAACTCTCGACCTCTCCATTACCAATGGAGTGCTCTACCACTGAGCTACCGCAGCAGGATCGTAAGCCTTGAAGCGCCTGTTCAATCGCGAAATCGGCGATGGCAGGCGCGGCGTCGTTCCGAAGCGGCGTCCTGATGCCACAAGCCCCCGCCGGACGCAACCCGTAGCGGACGAACAGCTTGTGAAAAAGTCGGAACCGGCCCTTCCTGGCGATCCGGTCGCTGTAGCTGAGTGGTGCAGCCTTCCATTGCCAACGGAGAGATTGCTTCAGCTCAGAGCCGGGTGCGCTGGCGCTTTCCGGGAGCGACCGCCCCGCATCAGTCCGCCAGCAGCAGCTGCCGGTCGATCCGGAAGAGCCTGCCGTCGCCGAGCATATGCGCCGTCAATCCCTCGCGAAAGAGCGGGCGGAAGGCGGCGTCGCGAAGG